>CAZPYX010000013.1:0-12796 GCA_964590635.1 uncultured Bdellovibrio sp. | reverse complement strand
CCCATTTGATGAAACTTATGCAATGGCCAAATGTGGTGTTGTGACTGTTAGGTTTATAATAAAAAAAATCACGAAGCAGACGACGCACATGGCCCCGCCCCTTTTTCGGTGGAACAAAGTGCTCCACTTGATCACTGAACAGAAGCAAACCAATTTGGTCGTTGTTCTTAACTGCAGAGAACGCCAATAAGGCCGCCATGTGAGTCATCACTTCGCCTTTAAAATAAGGCCCGGTTCCGAAATCACTGGAGCCGCTCACGTCGATTGCAAGAATCAATGTCAGCTCACGTTCTTCTTCATAGGTTTTGATAAAAGTTTTTCCTGTGCGCGCAGTCAGCGGCCAAGAAATGGAGCGAATATCATCGCCCGCAACGTACTCCCTGAAATCCGCGAAAGTCATACCCTGACCTTTGAAGGCCGTGTGGTACTCCCCTGCAAAGAGATTATTCACAAGTTTCCTTGTATTAATCTCTAGCATTTTGACTTTCTTTAGCACCTCAGGAGGTAAACTCACTATGGAACCTCGATTTGACTTAGGATCTCTTTGATCACGTCATCAGATTTGATATTTTCCGCTTCGGCTTCATAGGTCAGAATCAAACGATGTCTCATCACGTGATAAGCAATGGCCTTCACGTCCTCTGCCGTCACATAGCCACGACCTTGCAAGAAGGCATGGGCTTTCGCAGCTCTGTACAAACAAATCGTCGCACGCGGAGAACCGCCCACGTTGATCAAGTTGGCGATACGGCTCAGACCATATTCTGCTGGCTTACGAGTCGCCATCACCAATTCCACGATATAATTTTTGATTTTATTATCGACATAGATTTGATCCACACGTTGTGAAGCACGCAGAAGATCTTCTTTTGAAATCACCGGATTTACGAGGGGCTTTTCATTCGTACCCATGCGGTTCAGGATTTCCAGCTCTTCACCTTTATGCGGATAAACGACATTGATCTTAAACATAAAGCGGTCCATCTGAGCTTCAGGAAGCGGATAAGTTCCCTCTTGCTCTAGTGGATTTTGTGTCGCAAGAACCAAGAATGGATTTGCAAGCTTGTACGATACGTCACCGATCGTAACTTGTTTTTCCGCCATCGCCTCAAGCAAAGCGGATTGCACTTTTGCCGGGGCACGATTGATCTCGTCAGCCAAGACGATATTTGTAAAGATAGGACCTTTACGAGGAGCAAACTCCCCTGATTTTGGATTGAAGATCATGGTACCGATCAAATCCGTTGGCAAAAGATCCGGCGTAAATTGAATACGTTGGAAATCCAAAGAGATTGACTGACACACTGTCGAGATGGTCAACGTCTTCGCCAGTCCAGGCACGCCTTCCAAGAGAATATGACCGCCAGTGAGAAGGCCCATCATAATGCCCTCAACCATTTCGGTTTGGCCTACGATGACCTTGTTGATTTCGGCCATCATCTTACCGATGAATTGGCTCTCCTGTTTAATGGCAGCATTCAAGGCCATGATATCAACTTCACTCACGATGATTCCTCCGCTTAAATTAACTCTCTTATTTCACATCTTTGGCTTCTGCTCGGCAACAAGACTCGTACTTCATTGGACTTAAAGCTCGGTTGGGAAGTATGGGGACGATTAGCCCCGCTGCTTCGGACGGTGTCCCGACATCCTGTTCTGGACCCTTCGGGCTTCGCTTTGAATTGCCATCATGGCAATTCAATCCTCGCTCTAGTTGTTATGTCACACAAAGGAGAGTCTTTCTTAGCTTGCCGAACTTGCATCGGGTCCAATCATCCCCATACTTCTAACGAGTTCAGGTCCAATGGCTTAGTTTTGTGCGTTGGGTAAATTGAAACTGAGAGGGGCTAACTTCGGGTTCGAATGCATGTGAACTTGTTGATGCGTGTTAGTTGGCAATGTTGTGTTGATGTGTGTTATCGTCATGCTTTGATTGGCTTGATTTAGTGCTGGGCTTGCCAAGGGGCAGGGAAAGTGGGAAGAATTTTGTATGCAGAGTACGAGTACTAAGGTCTGGGTTTTTATTCTTTCGAGTTCTTTGGCGCTTTTGGTGGTTGGGTATCAACTTGGGGAACGTCTTGGGTTGATGATTGGATTTTTGTTCGCTGTGCTTTTGAACTTTATGGTTTTCTTTTATGGAGAAAGCCGAGTTCTTGCGAAGTTGAATGCGAAACGACTCAAAGGTCAGGATGCCTGGGGGCTTTTGGATTTAGTTGAGAATCTTTCGGCTCAACTGGGTGTCCCCGTTCCTTCTGTTTATATTATTCCTGATGCTTCTTCGAATGCGTTTGCGGTGGGACACTCTTGGAAAAAAGGGTCTTTGGGTTTTACTCATGGGCTTTTGCAGACCTTAGATCAAGATGAGCTTGAGGCCGTCGTCGCCCATCAACTTTGTCACATTCGTCGTTTAGATACTTTTGCTTTTGGCGTGAGTTCAACCTTGGCGAACTCGGTTGTGGGCCTAGGGCAATTTTTAGATTCTTTCCTTCCTTATCGTTTGCAGTTCTTTATGCCTCTGTTTTCCCCTATTGGATGGTTGATCATCAAGCTTGTGGTTGGCGAAAAGTCTTTCTTTGAAAATGATTTGATGGCTTCACAATTGATGGGTGATCGCGTTCGTTTGGGTGAAGCTTTGTGGCGTCTTGAAGGATTGGCACAAACAAAACCTTTGGTGATCCCTGCCTGTACAAGTCACTTGTTCATGGTGAATCCGGAAGGATTTAAACAACGTAATTTATTTTTGAAATCTCATCCACCGATTGAGGTTCGTTTACAGAAGTTAATGGGTTACTACCCGATTTAGTTAAATCATGCGCGGCTTCTTGGCCGCCCGTTGAGGTGTTTATGCAGCAAGAAAAAATGGAAGCTTCGATGTCGATCTTGATCATGTCCATCGCCTCTTCGGCAGTGATGGCCATGGGTCTTTCGCCGGATCCACAAACTGGAAAAACCGGCAAAGATAAAGAAATGGCTCGTTTCAACATCGACTTACTTTTGGTTCTTCAACAAAAGACCAAAGGGAATCTATCGAATGATGAAACTCAATTTTTAGAAAATTTAATTAGCGATCTGCAAATTAAATACGTTTCGATCTAAGTATTTGGTTCCGGTTTCGTTATGTCCCTACTCCGCAGGAATCGGAGTGAATCAGGAGAAAGTTGTATGAAGAAGTTAATCTTTCTAATTCTAACAGTGGCTCTTTCCGCTCAAGCTCAAAATCTGCCGAAGGATGCACCCAAACTTAATTTAAGCTCCCCACTGCCTTCAAATCTTTTTGTTGAACTAGCCAAGGCTATCAATCCCGCCGTCGTGAATATCTCGACATCGGCCATTCCTAAAAACAATCCTCGCATGCGCGATCCTATGATGGACATGTTGGAACAACTTTATGGAATCCGCGTTCAGCCCCAACCACAAAGTAACAAACCTCAACAAATTGGTTTGGGAACTGGCTTCATCATCAGAGAAGACGGTTTGATTGTAACCAACAATCACGTGATCCAAGGTGCCGATCAAATTCAAGTCCAATTGAGCGAAGGTTCTAAAGACATCTACGATGCTGTTCTTATCGGAAGCGATGCACGCACAGATATCGCGCTGATCAAAATCACTCCAAAAGGCAAAGTCCCCTACGCGGTTTTAGGTTCGTCCAAAGAACTTGAAGTGGGTGAATGGGTTGCTGCTTTCGGGAATCCATTCGGTCATGGTCACTCGATGACTAAAGGGATTATCTCTTCAAAAGGCCGTGATATTTCCGAGATCAATAAAATCCCTCTTCTTCAAACTGACGCCAGCATCAACCCAGGTAACTCTGGTGGACCGCTAGTGAATACCAAAGGTCAAGTGATCGGTGTGAACTCTGCGATTGATGCCCGCGCACAAGGTATTGGTTTTGCGATTCCTATCGACGAAGTAAAAGCTTTGATTCCACAACTTGAAACCAAGGGTCGTATCGCGCGCGGTTATATCGGAACAGCCTTGGGTGATATTGATTCAGATGCCGCAGAGTACTTGGGACTTGGCGACACTCGCGGTGCTGTGATCACACAACTGGATCCACGGGGCCCCGCTGCGAAGGCCGGCGTAAAAATGTACGATATCGTCACTGAATTCAATGGTCGCAAAATCACGAATTCTTTAGAGCTTCAAGATGCAGTTTCCGATGCAGCCATCGGCAAGACCGTGAAAGCCAGCATTCTGCGCAATCGCAAACCGATCACTGTCAGCATGTTGATCGCAGATCGTCCTGAAGACGGTCCTAAAAAAACTGCGGCTCCGAAAAAGTATCAAGGCCAAAAAGCACCCTTCAATTTGGGCTTCACCGTTTTAGATCCGAACCAACAAATTCGCAACGAGTTGGGCTTACCTGATGATTTGAAACAGCCCGTGGTTATCGACACCGTGATGAACTCTGCCGCTTCAAAAGCAGGCCTGCAAGCTGGCGACGTTATTTTAGATGTAAATAAAACCGCCGTGGAAAATTCTAAAGATGTTTTGAAAAGCCTCAAGAAGGGTTCAAACACTTTAAGAATCGCACGCAACGCGCGCATTCAAATCATCAACATCGACACGAATTAAGATCCCATCCTAAAAGGTACCTGCTTCCTATTGAAGCGATTTGGAACCAATTTCATAAATTAAAAAAGCCAGACAGAAAATGTCTGGTTTTTTTTGAATCTGAAAAAAGATTATTCCCGAAATCCAAATCTATTCTTTAACCGCTCCTATATTTATTTTTTTATCTCTGCTCAAATCCTTAAGCTTCTCAATCGCATCTTTGATTTTCTGATTATCAATTCTACTATCAATAGAATTGAATTTTTCCAAATCCTGCCCCCACCCTTCTAACAGCATGCCTTGCCCGCCAGAGCCACCTGTCAAACGCGGACGAGGCCCCGTTGCTAAAAAGTTGTAGGTAGATCTTCCGATCAGATACGGATATGTCATAAACTGACAAAAAGACATCGTCTTACCTTGAGTATCTTGTAGCTGCAATTGAGAGGACATTAGAAACTCAATTACTTTAAGCTCTTGTTGAGTTGATGTCGGAGCCCATTTATTACTGGTAAGTTCAGAGATTGCCTCCGCCATACTGTCAACTTCCGACAACTTCGGAGTCGCGGGGAACTTCTTAACCTGTGACAACAATGATTTAAAGCCCGATACACAGTCACTATGAGACTCAATTAAAAGTTTTTTTCTAGCTACATACATTTCCAGATCGAAAGCCCTGAGAGCAGCAAAGGTCGCACTAGCTGGCTTCCAAGTAGCCCAATTGAAGGCTCGCTGCAAAAGTTCCTCGGACTTACTCAAACCATCAATTGTAATTACCTGAGTACCACCGATTATCTCCTCACAACTGCTGGAACTCGCATCTCTAGTCCTTCTGAAAATTCAGGTTCAGGAGACTTTTCAAGCGGTCCTATAGTCAGCTGGGAACAATATGGATTTGCCTCTCTTCCGCCTGGTGAGGCTAAAACATTCACCCTCACCTTCCAAAAAAATTATGCTGTTGCACAAGTACTTATCGCGACTCTCAATTCAACGATGCGTATCACAAGAGCCTATATTGTAACTTTGTCTGGTGAGCATATCGAACTTCCAGGGTTTGTGGGTGATTTGCCTGTAAACACTGCCAAATTACGCACGCTCAACTCAAAATATGCTGTCCGCCTGCGTGAACTCGTTTTCAATGTAACAAATCCTTATTCTTCAAATTCTCAAGGACTATTTGATGTGACGATCGGTCTCAGCCAAAATTAAGGCCCGGCAAGAAGATTCAGGAATACTGTTGGAGCGTTAGGTTCAGACCTACCACGCTCTTTTTTCAACTGCTTGGGTTAATCCTCACTGTTTCTCATTAGGCGACATCGGCGCGGGAAGCAGAAGCCTGTTTCCTATTGGAGCGATTTTATACAAGTAAGAAACGTTCTAACTCGACGATCGGCAAGCTCAAATGGCCATGATTTGGAATCAGCACAAACTTTGCCCCGGGAACTGTCGCACTCATTCCCAAGGAAACCTTTTGATTGATCACCTTGTCTTCAGCTCCGTGCCAGAAGCAAATCGGACCCTTTAAGTTGGAAAGATTTTTTGACCAGCTCGATAGAAAAACTTTCGAATCTAACTGGGGCCCCAAAGCATTTTGCACAAGAGCTTCTTTCAAAGCTAAATCCAAATCGCCGCGTACACCGGGCTCCAAGCAAACTTCGATATCTGCTTTCGCCAACGGCATGAAGTAATGCAAAGGATGGACTTTCTTTTTACCAGAAGGTTTGGGATTCAGCGGTTTAAAGATATTTTTTAAAATCTTGCCTGGCACCAAAGGAATGGCGTGCAAACTGAGCTTCGAAATTTTTGAAAAGTGCTCGGAAACACCGTCGACATTCAAGGCACCCAAGCCACACATGATTTGAGTGTTCAAAACGCGATCTGAGTGTAGACCCGAAAGACTCAAAGCATAGGGGGCTCCCCCGCTGACTCCGAAGACTTCGAATTTCTGCCACGACAATTTATCTACCAAGGCCATGGCGATCTTCATCGCATCAGCCATGTTGTCACCAGAAGACTTAATATGGGTTTGATTGTAGCCCGGACGATCGAAACACAAAACTTGGAGATCGTACTTTTGCAAAAAGCGCTCAAACAATTTGATCTGTGCGCTTGAGCCGGGAAAGCCGTGGAAGAAAATGATTTTACGCTTTCCCTCACCGATCAGGCGATAAGAGATAACCCCCAAGGGACTTTCAAAAAGAATTGTTTGCATATCGCACCTCTTCTTGGCTGCTCACGTAGCAAACATTAGCGCAGGCTGTTTTCTTTGGCAAAAGACTTTAAGGAAGTTGGTGCGATATGGGATTTGATTTCCGCAACGACCATGTCATTTTGAGCATCCTTCACAGCCAGGGCTTCAGAATGTCCCAAACACTCTTTGCAAGAGCGGCAAAACCACAACTCCTGAAATATATACTCTAGTTCTTGATGGCATTGATTGCATTTCATGGAAGGCCTCGTCGCTGAAAATAATTTTTCCCAATGTAGCAAATCCAAGAACTCAACATCGTCAGAATTGAATGAAGAATATATTTTGATTAAGTCTAATTTAAAATTTCTCTGTCCATGCTGCCGTCGACAACTCTAAGTGTTCCCAAATAATCCTGCGAGCTTCCGCAATCGGCCCACTAAGGATTTTAAGTTTCTAAGTTTATTCAAACAAACACACTCAAAACAAAAAAAGCTCGCTTGGCCTACATTGAAAACAAATGCTCCAGCACCGCGCCTGTTGTGGGTTACATGGTTTCTTTGAAGTATTCAAAGTGGGGCCATGTAGGCATTGTCCGTGAGGCCAAAGTGTTGGATGACAAGCACATGCAAATCATTCTTTTCGAACAACACGGCGTCATGCGCCCGCAAGCCGACGAAAAAACCAAGCGCACACAGTTCATCATGACCATGGACTCAAATGGTCACTGGTCCGCTCCTAACGTCAATGGTTGGCTCAATATCGCAGAGATCTAACCAATATTCCGAATAGTCTCCAATCATTTTTTGGCCATCATTCACCCTGAAAATGGCCGCTCAAAAAATAGGCAGAAAATTGAATTTGTAAGTAGACTTTGTCCCTTCTTGAGACAAAATTGCTGTGATTTTCAGAGTTCGATTACATCATGAAAAATTCCTCGACCTAGGTCTTTAGTTTTTTCACTCGCTTCCGAGAAGAATTACGGACCATAGTTTGGCTTTAAGTTTGCCTAGCAAATGAAAAGCCGCAACGAAGAACGCAACGACTTCGGCAATGCCGAGGTTATAGACAGAGATGCAACAAGAATGGCAACTAGAAAGGGACTCTATGAAAGTCACCGAAGTAAAAGTGTTTCCGGTGAATGAAGACCGCTTGAAAGCTTATGTGTCGATCACACTCGATAATTGTTTCGTGGTGCGCGACCTTAAGGTTATTCAAGGTACCAGCGGATTATTTGTGGCAATGCCAAGCAAGAAGCGTAAAGACGGTCAATTTAGAGATATTGCACATCCTCTTAATCAAGAAACTCGAGCTATGATCGAGGACCTTGTTTTTGAGGCTTACGAAAAAGAATTGAAATCCATGGGTGAAACTCTTGTTAGTTTGAAACGCCAGAAAGCTCCAGGGAGTGATTATGGTGGAAATGATGACTACTAAGCTGTTTGCACTCCGACTTTGTCGGAGTAGTTGAAGATCCCTGCTCACTCGCCAAGCTTTGACTCATTTGTGGAGAGCCAAGGCCCGCGGCGGCTTCAAATAAAGAAACCTCATGGACCCTTTTGCCCGCCTTTGCGTCAAGCTCCGGCGGGCTTTTTATTTCAAATCATCTCACTCTGAGACAATCATCTTTCTCTTCAGCACTAACTGTCGGTTTTGCCTAAAAATTTTCGGTAAAATTCCGATAAAGACATAAGCGCATGGCAATCTGAAAGTACTTGGACGTCCCTGAAGGAAGTTATTAAAAAAATGAAACGGTCAGATCCTGTAAATCCACTCCTACTTGCCTTTCTACTTCTTGGTACTTTGGTTTCAAGTTCCAAAGCTATTGCCGTCAATTTTAATCTCGGTGGAATGATGTCAGGCTTTTTTGACTCTGCCACTGCCTACGGCGACGGTGCTGCGGGAGCTCTCACTGTAAACTCCAATACTTCATCTACGGGAACTGGCATCGCGGCCTATCCCTATAATGGAAAAGCAACTCCACTCATTATCAATTCCACTGCGACAAGACTGAATGCCGATGCTGCTAAAGGAGCAACAACCTTAACTGTGTCAGCCAGTGCGGGCTTTGCAGCTGGAGATCATATTTTAGTTATTGGCATGAATGGGGCTAATGCCGGCAAAATGCAATTCACCACAATCAGCACTGTTCCCAATGGCAGCAGCATCACAATCCCTGCTCCCGGTCTTTTCTTGTCTTATTCTTCGACTACGACTGCAGGAAACTATGTTCAAGTTTTACAGGTCCCGCGTTACTCCAGCGTAACTATCAATTCAGGAGCAGTCATTTCTGCAAATGCCTACAACGCAACCACAGGAACTGGTGGTGTCGTAGCGTTTAAAGTTAATGGAACTCTGACCGTCAATAATGCGGCACCAATTCCTGGACAAATTTCAACAGGTGGTACTTACATCACCAGTGCCTCTTACGACAGCGGCTTTGCTGGTGGATCAGCAAGTGTCGGCGATGGTCCCGGAGGCGGAGCAAGCACTGCAACAGCCAACGGCGGAACCAACATGAGCCCCGGAGTCGGTACTAATTTAATTATGGGTGCCGGTGGTGGTGCTCCTTCAGGAAGCACCGGTGGTCTTGGTGGCGGTATCGTTATCATCAAAGCCGCAAGCATCGCCTTGGGTGGACAAATTCACAGTGACGGCCGCGCAGCTACTGGAACTAACGGCGGTGGTGGTGCCGGAGGTACAATCGCTGTATTCACAAATACACTGACAGGTTGTGGAACGGGTGCAATCTCGGCTGCTGGCGGTGCTGGCATCGGTTCAGGAGCAGCCGGAACTGCGGGAAGAATCTTCGTCAACTACGTGACAAGTATAGCTTGTCAACCAGGCACGACGAAAACGACCTATCAAAAAATGAAGCTTAAATAAACGAAACTGTCCCCTAGCGTGGTGGACAAAATAGATCAGTTTTTATCGACCTTTAAAACAAGGACGATATCAGAATTTTCTCTCTGAAACTGTAGCATCTCAGAGTGGATTTCTGCGTTCTTCAATTTCTCTTGAACAATCGGAAACAAAGACATTCCTTGATAGTAGGTTTCTATTAAATAAAAAGGTCGCTGTTGATTCAGCAAAAGATCGATGTTTTCAAAGGGCAAAACCTCAAGGCTCCGCTCTGTGAAGTAAGGCGTCTGTAAAGCCAAAGTTCGCATCGTATAAACAGCACCTGGACTTTGCGCAATATAATTGGCAGCATCTTTCCACGGAGCCTTTGTCACAATGTAAGCCTTAGGTAAAGACCAAGCTCCACTGGCAATCAAGACAAGGGCCACAAGTATTCGCAGATTCTTAGAAAGATATTTAAGCAAAAGAACAATCAAAAGAATGAACGGCACCGTAAGGAATTCAAAATAGCGTGCAAAGAAGATATTCCTGCCCGTAACAAGTCCACCAATTAACAGCAAAAAAAGCGCGAACCACGGAAAAACAAAAACAAACTTTTCTTCTGCGGACTTCATCGATCTTCTTAAATAAATGGACAGTCCCAACAAAAAAAGTGCGATAACAGAACAGCCCCAGAACAGCTCTGAAAATATCTTCTCAAAATCATCTAGGACGATGATCTTCATCCAACTTTGCTCCTGCCACTGCAAGAACTTCCAATCGATCAAGACAAAACCCAAAAGAACTATCCAGAAAAACAAACCAGCAAAGATCCACCACTTCTTGCGCCAAGAAGGTTTTTCTTTAAGCAGAAAAAAAACTTCAAAAATTAAGACGACAACTGCCAAATAATGGGAAGCTAATAAAAACAAGGTCGATCCAACCAGCCAACTTCTTTGCGTCCGCGTACCTTCAGAAAACCAACTCAAATATGAAAATGTCTGCACAACCACCGCAAGTTCGAAAAGGCTGTACATTCGAGTTTCTTGGGACATTAAAATTTGCGCTGTGCTCAAAACAAAAAGAAGACCCGCGACAAGAGCCCACGGCCATTGAAATCTTTGATAAACCTTTCTGGTTAGAAAGATCAAAGTGCATAAAGAAAAAATGCTGGAAAGAGATCGTGTCGCAATTTCTGAATAACCGAATAAAGAAATCCAGCCCTTAAGAAATATAAAATAAAGCGGTGGATGGTTGTCCCAGAATATGGCCTTCAAAAGCTTATGACCTGCAAAGTGCAAAGACACCATCTCATCGAGCCAATAACTTTGATCGGCTATATGATAAAAACGCGACAGCAGAAGGAAAAGCACATTAAAGCTTAATCCCAGAGCAAATAATATTTTCTGCTTTTGAAGACTTATCACTCTTCAGATACTAATAGCCTGTGAGCCAATTTACAAACACAGTATTGCCGGCACGCATGAAATGAAAGATAGAAGTCGCCCCCGCAGGCACCGTGATCCCAGAAGCCGTGGCTTCGGCAGGATAGAACTTAAAGTTAGACGCATAAGTCAACGTATCTGGAGTCGATTGCGCAAACTGACAGTTGCCACCTGCAGCCCCACTGACAATCAAGGTGTACATTCCACCGTCACGCATATTCTGGAATGTAAAGCTTTGACAGCTTAAAGTAGTGACCTGATTATTTCCCGCATTCCAGTCAATTGTTGTGGTCGCAGTACTTGGCGTTGAAGTAAAGCGCATTTGTCCTGAAACCTCAAGAGCTGAAGCTGTAGGTACAGTGCCAATGCCGACTCTGCCAGAGTTATCCAGATACATGCGAGGTGAACCATTCGTTTCGATAGCAACATTTTGACTATCTTGCGAACCAATACTGGCCACCGCTCCGAAAGAGTTTCCGCCTTGGACTAGGGCAAAAGAAGAAGCATCAACGCTTGCGATTTGTCTATAGGTTGGAGTTCCCGCACTCCCCGTTGGCGCTGCTAAGAAAGTTTTCGCCGCCTGCGAAGAAGTAAATGAAACACTGGCTTCATTCACTGACAAAGTCTGACAAGAAAACATATCAGTTGCTGCGGTCCAGACTAAGGCAGTTCCAGTTGTGCAGGCCGCAGGCCATGGGGAAGCTGCCGAATTATTGACGATCTCTGTATATTTCAATGGACCACTGTCAGACCAACTGCCATTCCATCTAAAAGTGTTACCCGTTGCAGAGCCATTAGTAAGAGACACCGCTGGAGTGCTCGCACCGCTGGTCACTGAAAAAACACTCGAACCAGTCATTGTTGAAACTGTTCCCGCTCCCGCCCCTGGCGTCAATTGAATGCCACCCGCAGTGTTGGTCACAGTCATTCTAGCACCCGCAACGATCCCCTTAAATTCAGCAGTGTCGCCCGCCGCATTCATACCAAATACCGTATTGCCAGAACCCAAGGCCGCAACGCCAGTACCACCTTGGGAAAAGGAAAGGACTCCTGAAAGATTATTAGGATTCAAGTTAGTCAAATTCTGACCATTTGTTGCTGGCAAACGACTTGTCGCATCCAACTGAACATATTGGTTCGGGCTGACAGATGATCCCTTTGCGGTATTCAAAGACAGGGTCCCTGTCATAGTGATGGGACCACCTAAAATTCCCGCTCCGGCAGCGATATTGGTCACAGTCCCTGCTGTGACATTCCCGCTAATATTAATATCTCCAGGTGAATTCGTAATCGTCATGCCTGATCCAGAGATCAATGTCTTAAGTTCACTAATATCTCCGGCAGCACTCACACCCAAAACTTTATTGGCATCTGCAGCAGTGATACCTGAAAGTCCAGTACCACCACGAGCCAAGGCTAAATTCCCAGTCGTAATCTTAGAAGCATCCAATGGAGAAATACTGGCCTGAGGAAACACGCCCGTTAAATTTGTAGACGAAATCGTCAAAGCTTCGCAGCTAAAAGCGTCTTGTCTGGCAGCAACAACAGATGAATCACCTGCACTATGCCAAACTAAAACTTCACCCGCAGCACAAGACACTGTCGGCCAAGGAGACAAGCCCGCCGTATTCAGCACCTGCTTATAATCCGGCTTCGTGATATTCCAATTAGCCCCATCCCACATTTTACTTTGCCCCGTGCACACACCCCTCAAGATGTACCCAAATTTGCCCGTTAAAACCCTCACCAACAACAAGAGAACTTCCCC
>CAZPYX010000012.1:0-42082 GCA_964590635.1 uncultured Bdellovibrio sp. | reverse complement strand
ATGTCAGCTGTGTCAGAAAAGAAAAAAGACGGAAAATAGATTTCCGTCTTCAGTCGGTTTTAAGACCACAAAACATTGCGCATGGAAAGAGATCCCATCTCGAAGCCCTCGTAAGGGTAGCTGACCTTATCGCTTTCATCAGAAGCACCAAAAGTATAAAGAAGCGGATGGAAGTGTTCTGGCGTCGGAACGGATTTCGCCGCAGCCGTGCCGAACTTTTCTTCAAAGTGAGTGAGAGAATTATAGTCTCTCTTCTCAAGGGCTTCTTTAATGTCTTTATCGAACTCGACGGCCCAATCATAGGCGGCTTTTGGCTCGTGCCAGTTGATCAGTCGAAGATTGTGAACGATATTGCCACTTCCTACGATAAGGACCCCTTGTTCGCGCAAAGGCTTCAATAATTTTCCAAACTCGATATGCTGCTCTGGAGTTTTTGAAACGTCGAGGCTGAGTTGATATGTAGGAATATCGGCATGGGGGTACATGTGCGCCAGGACAGACCATGTTCCATGGTCCAAACCCCATTTTTCGTTCAACGTGGATCCAGGCAAAAGTTTTTGCGTCTCATGCGCCAGGCTAAGGGGGCCTCGGGCAGGATACTGCATATCGAAAAGTGGTTTTGGAAAACCATAGAAATCATGAATCGTCGGAGGCTCTGCATTGTAGAGAACTTGCGTTCCTTGTGTCTCCCAATGGGCGGAGACACAAAGAATAGCCTGCGGTTTCGGAAGTTTTTTTCCAAGATCAGTCAAAGCTTCCGTGAATGCATTTTTAGCAAGAGCATTCATTGGGGAACCGTGGCCGACAAAAAGCACAGGCATGCGAGACATAAAATTAACCTTTCTTATCAACAGGCTTGTTAGCTTCGATTTTGATCGACAAAGTGATCTCATCGCCAACTACTGGCCCAGCTTCTACTGCTTTACTCCAAGTCAAACCGTAATCTTGACGGTTGATTTTACCGGTCGCAGAGAAGACAACTTTGTGATTACCAAACGGATCGTTAACGTCACCCAAGTATTTCACATCCAAAGTCACTTCTTTAGTCTTACCTTTCAAAGTCAGATCGCCAACAAGTTTCAAGTTATCAGCTGTGCCGACAATCTTTTTTGTGACAAAAGTCATCTTTGGATTTTTTGCCACGTCAAAGAAGTCTGGGCTTTGCAAGTGACCATCGCGATCTTTGTTGTCTGTATCAACGCTAGCTACGTCAATGTTCAAATTCGCTTTTGATTTTTCAAGTTTTGGATCAATAACGATAGAGCCATCAAACTTTGTGAAGCGACCTTCAACAGTGGCGATCACAAGATGGGGAACTTCAAAACCAATTTTTGAATGGGCTGTATCGATGGCATAAGTGCCAGCCGGAATTGTTTTCGCAGCAAACGCAGAAACACTCATCAAGGTTACAAAAGCGGTGGTTAAAAGCTTGTTCATTTGTCTTTTCCTTTGTTTTTTTCCCCTGACATTTGCCAGGGCAGTTAATTGGACCTGCTTAGTATCGGGGAAAATTGATTATTGCGGTAGGTGACATGGATGGGATATACTGTTGCATATATGGAACAATTAGATTTAAACCAAATCCGTACATTTGTAAGAATCGTGCAGGCGGGAAGCTTCACAAAGGCAGCTGAGGTTTTACATCAGCCAAAGTCCCGCGTCAGTCGACGCCTTGCAGCCCTGGAAAGGGAGCTTGGGGTCCAGCTAATTTATCGCACAACGAGACAGTTTCAACTGACTGATAGCGGCAGAATTTATTTTGAGCGATGCAAGGGCTTGATCGAAGGTTTGGAAAATCTCACTGCCGAAATGAGTGAGGCCACGGCGGATGTTTCAGGAGTCATTAAGCTCACTGCATCCGATGACATGGGGGCCGTGAAATTACCGATCATTTTAGACGAGTTTATGCGCCTTTATCCAAGGGTGCGGTTTGAAGTATTGCTGTCCCAGGCCTATGTGGATTTGGTCAAAGAGTCGATTGATGTGGCATTAAGAATTGGTCGCTTAAAAGACAGTTCATTGAAAGTCAAAAAGGTCACGGTTCTAAGAAATGTGTTCGTGGCGACACCAGGTTTGTTAGAACGCTATCGCAATGCCGATGAATTTTCTGAGTTGGGGAAACTTCCTTACATCTCTTTGGGTACAAACAATCAAGTCAGTGCTGTGCGCACGAATGACGGCAAAAAGATCACAATCAAAATGAACTCCATTTTTTCATGCAACAACCCTTCGTTAGTGGTCGGGATGGCCTTGAGCGGTCGAGGCATTGCCTATGTACCCGAATTTTTGGTATTGGAGCATTTGAAAACAGGTCGCTTGCTGCATATTCATAAAAACTTGCACAGCGAAGAAGTGCCGATCAGCTTCGTTATGCCAGAGCAAAAAGAAGTTCCGTTGAAGGTAAAAAAGTTTGTTGAGTTCGCATCGAAGCGTCTCAAAGATATGTTTAACGAAGTCTAAGTGAGGGGATCTTAGAACGATTTCAGTAGAAGTTTGTAAAGACCTTCATACTGCAAGTGGAACAGAGAAAAAATGGTAGCACTCCAAACGGCTGCCAGCAGACTCATCATCACCAATTGTGGTAAGTTCGCAAGACTGATTTTTGAGGAGGGGCGATTGAGCATGTCATCAATTTGCCCGCGATCTTGCGCTTCTTTAAAGCGTCTTGCCAGGCCTTGAGCTAAGACAATTCTTTGCGACATTTCCATTTTATAAAAATGCACGCCGACTAGGGTCCGAGCCTCTGTGATATTTTCTAGACGAGTCACAATTCCATAGCACGCCATCTGACGTGAACCCGGAGGCGTGAATTGAATTTTGATGACTTCTCCAAGCAGGGGACAGAGATCATCAGGGGCTGTGAAAGCCAACCCAGTCAAAGAAACATTTTTGATTTCAGTGCCTTCTTCCCAAGGAATCTGCTTAGGACCCGCGATACGCACAAGGCTTTCATCCTCGGTATCGAGAATGTATCTAGGAGAGCGGCCGTGATAGCGAGCAAGACTGGTCATACAGACTTTTCGGCAAAAGCAGTTCCATCCTTGATCAGGAAAGTCGCCAGTCTGGAATTTAAATTTGAGAACTCAGGCATTGCATCTCATTATGAGACAGCTTGCTTCTTGCTGAGGGTATGAAACTTGCTCCTTAATTTATATTCGAACAAGGGAGCTTTCGTGTCTACAAAACTGTCTATACTTTTTGCGCTTGTCGGCCTGATGTTGGGTAGCAATACCTTTGCTCAAAAAATCGAGAGTGCCTATGATGTGATGACTTTCGAAGACAGCTTTACTTGTTCTGATAAGTCTCCCCATTATAGCTTCTGCAAAGCGGTGCAGTTCAAGGCGTGGACTGCCCAGGAAAAAGCTGTCGTTGGGGCTTATCTTAAAAATATTAAAGATCCACGTTTGGCCTATTTCTTAAAGACCATCAAGGAAAGAGGCATTACGAAAATTCACCGGGTTGGATTTGCTTCCAGTTGGTATAATAACTCTGCGAAAAGAAGAGTGGAGTTTGTCCGTATCACTGATAAAGCCATCCTGTGGGTTAATCCCGTGACCCATGTTATAGGTTTTACGGATGCATTTTTTAAGACGACGCCTTATATGGATCCCTACGCCCATGTTGAAAGAAAGCAACTCAATGTTTTGCATGAGTTGGTGCACGTATTTGATATTGCGACCGATCACGAGTCTTCTGCAGAAAGATTTCAGGCCGCGTCGGGTTGGACTTGGAATGGAAAAGCTTGGGTGATTAACGGTGTGGACTATGACAAAGCAACAGCAGAGTTTCAGTCAGTTTTGGATTTGGCTAAAAGCAAAGAAACTGCTGCGGCAGCTTACTCTCGAGATCGTGAACGCGGAAGAACCTATGGTTTTCCGACTTTATATGCGATGACCGACGCCCATGAGTCCTTTGCGGAAATCATAAGTTACTATATTTTCGATCCTACTTCGGATAGCTATTATTCGAAAGAACTTGTTCAATATGTAAAATCAGTTTTAAGAATCGAGTAGTCATACTTTTTTAGGCAACCAGTCGATTCACGTGTTTGCAAAGAATCGAGCGACTAACTAAGCGGCCCGACGATATGCTTTGTTGGGATCAAAGAAGCTTTCCGGGAAAGTAAATCCACGAAGTTGGAAGTTCTTAATGCTGCGAGGAACATAGCCTACAGGCATTAATTCTCCTTTGCTATCTAAAGAGAAAACCGTCGCTCTAGTGATCACGTCGCCTTCCATGCCAGAGATTTCCATGATCTCAGTGACAATTCTTTGACCTGAAGCTTGGCGTTTCACCTGAACAATGAAATTCACAGAGTTTGCAATCTGCGCACGTAAGGCTTTAAGAGGAAGTTCGTAGTTCGCCATATAGAGAAGATTCTCTAGGCGAGTTAAGCATTCCTGCGGGGAGTTCGCGTGCAAAGTCGTCATTGAGCCTTCATGGCCCGTATTCATGGCTTGAAGCATGTCGAAGGTTTCTTCTTTGCGACATTCTCCGATCAGAATGCGATCAGGGCGCATGCGCAGTGAGCTGACCACGCAGTCACGGGTGCTAACAGGTTTGGCGCCGTTTTGGACTGACAGAAGTTGCACCCAGTTTTTTTGCTGGATCTTGAGTTCTGAAACATCTTCAATCGTGACAATGCGTTCTTCACTGGGAATTTCGAAGGTCAAAGCTTGTAAGAAGGATGTTTTTCCTGAACCTGTTCCTCCAGAGACTAAGATATTCATCTTAGCTTTGACGGCTTGAGAGAGGAAGTGTGCGGCTTTATCATTCAGGGATTTGTTTTGTACAAGATCCTGAAGGGTGAAGCGCTTACTTTGAAATTTACGAATCGTGATGTACGGATATTTAGGTGTCATCGGTGGAACAACGATGTTGTAGCGGCTGCCATCGGGCAGGGTTCCATCGAAGGAGCTAGCTTGGGATTTATCTTTGCCATCCACGTGTAAAACGGCGAAGACCAAATCCCACAACGCTCGCTCGTCAATAAAGCGAACGCCGGTTTCAACCAGGACGCCTTTGTGCTCAACAAAAATGTGCTCAGGTGAGTTCACCATGATCTCAGAAATTGAAGAGTCGGAAAGTAACGAAGTGAGAGGGCCGTAATCGAGTTTCATAGTCTTTAGTATCGGAACAAAACACCTTCAACTTAATGAGGGCCACTGTTCCTTTTTGAGCCCCAAGTGTAGAGGCGACTGGACTAAAGGTGGGATTTAAAAATGACGCCATCCTTTGAAGGATGTGATCTTGTTTTTTTGATCGCCCTCAAGAAGATAGAAATCTTTTTGATCAGTGAATTCTCCAGCTAGGTGCCAGCCGGGGAAGAGGGATAAATCTTCAGGGTCAATAGCCATTAAAAGTTGATAGTCTTCACCGCCCCATAAAGCAAACTCCAATGGATCTTTGCCCATGGAGGCCGCCAGACGAGACGTTTCGGAGTGAATAGGAAGGCTGTCGCCAAAAACATCGAAACCCAATTCACCTCGGGTGAGAATGAGAGTGTCGTTGATAAGCCCATCACTGCAGTCCATCAGAGCGTGAACTTTGTCAGAGTGTTTTTGCAAATGTTCGACTAAATCCAAACGGGGCATGGGCCGTTTATGGTGATTAGCGCTTTCAGGATACTTTTCTTGCAGATCGTCTCGCAAAGCTAAGAAGCCGGTATGGGAGAGCCCGAGGGGACCACTCGTCAACAAAAGGTCACCGGCTTTGGCTCCAGAGCGAGTCAGTGGCGTTTGACAAGAACCGTGGGCGCTGAGATCCGCAACAATAATTTTTGGAGAAGCACAAAGATCTCCGCCAACAATTTCAACAGAGAATTTATCAGCTAGCTCTGTCATGCCCACATAGAATTCGTCAAGCCAAGTTTCTGTCAGATGTTTGGGAAGAGCTAAAGAGACCAACGCAAAATGTGCATTGGCGCCCATGGCTGCGAGGTCACTTAAGTTCACCGCAAGAATCTTATGTCCGAGGTCAGAAGCTGTGGTGTATGAGAGTGAAAAATGCACATCCTCGACCATCATATCTTGAGAGATCACGGACAACCCGGGAAGGTTCTTAAATACAAATGCATCATCACCCAAAGGGACCACTGTCTGCGGATTATGACGCTGGACGAGGGATCTGATCCGTTCAATGCGATTCCATTCTTTCGGTGTATTTTGCATGTTTTTGTTTCCAGAAGGACATTGCTAAAAAAGTACCTCTATTGTGAAATAGAGAAGTGAGGAGTCAAGGAGGATTCTTGGTCACACCGAAGGCGCCCACGGGGCCGAAAAGAACGTCGAAGAAAAAAACAAATCGTAAGCCCAAGATAGTAGAGCATCCTCTGTCATCTGAAAGTTTATTTACCAGCCGTGAAACCGGTTGGTTGAATTTCAATCGCCGCGTCTTGGCTGAAGCCGAAGATGCACGCAATCCTTTGCTTGAACGTCTCAAGTTTCTAAGTATTTCTGGATCCAACCTGGATGAATTTTTTATGAAACGGGTTGGGGGGCTTAAGCGTCATGTCGCTTACGGCATTTCACCAAAGTCCGCGGACGGAAAAACCCCGTTGATGCAGCTTCAAGAGGTACGTCAGTCCGTGATCCCGATGCTTTTGGATCAAGCAAACTGCTTTAATAAAACTTTGAAACCGGCTTTAGAGAAAGAAAATATTTTTCTTCTGTCCTGGAAAGATCTGACAGAAAAAGAAAAAGAGCACGTTAAGAAATATTATAATAAAAATGTGTTCCCAGTTCTGACACCACTGTCGGTGGATCCGGGGCATCCATTTCCATTTATTTCTAACTTGTCAGTCTCTTTAGGTGTGACGTTGACTTATCCCAACAGTGAAGAAAAACTTTTTGCGCGCCTTAAAGTACCAAAAGTTCTTCCGCAGTGGATTCGCACAGACCCAGAATCGTCAGTCTATCGTTTTGTCAGTTTGCAAGAAGTTATCAAAGAGAATCTCGCAGAGCTTTTCCCGCAAATGCAAGTTTTAGGGGCGATGGTTTTCCGTCTGACCAGAAATGCTGACTCGGATCAAGATCAGGAAGATGCGGAAGATTTGCTAGAGGCCATCGAGGAAGAACTTCGTCAGCGTCGTTTCGCCGAAGTGGTTCGTTTAGAGCATGGCCCGAAGCCAGATCCGTGGATGATCAAATTTTTGATGGAAGAGTTGGAACTGACGGAAGACGATATCTATGAGCTTCCTGGGGAACTTGATTATACAGATCTTTCTGTGATCTCTGATATCAATCTGCCGAAACTTAAATTTGAACCGTACACTCCCGTTGTCACTCCAGCATTCATGGAAGAAGGCGTGGGGATTTTTAATGCGTTGAAGATGGGTGATCAACTTGTGCATCATCCCTTTGAAAGCTTTTCTGCTTCCGTAGAGAAATTCATTCGCATTGCCAGTGAAGATCCGAAAGTCCTTGCGATTAAAATGACTCTTTATCGCACCGGCGACAACAGTCCCTTTATCAGGTCATTGATTCGTGCCGCCGAGCAGGGAAAGCAAGTCGTTTGCCTTGTGGAACTGAAAGCGCGTTTTGACGAGGAACGAAATATCTATTGGGCCACAGAGCTAGAAAATGCCGGAGTCCATGTGGTGTACGGAGTTGTGGGGCTTAAGACCCATGCCAAAACATCTTTGGTTGTTCGCCAAGAACAAGATGGTCTTCGTTGTTATGCCCATATCGGTACGGGAAATTATAATGTCACGACCTCTAGGTTTTATACCGACTTAGGAATTCTGACGGCCCGTGAAGAAGTCACCAATGACATTGTTGAGTTCTTCCATTATTTGACAGGTCGTTCTTTGAAGAACAATTATCAACATCTTCTGATCGCGCCCGTGAATATGTTCACACGTTTTAAAGCAATGATTGAAAGAGAAGCAGAGCACGCAACAGCGGGAAGACCTGCGCACATCATCGCGAAGTTTAATAACTTCGAAGAAAATGATTTAGGCGTGGCCCTTTACGCGGCTTCGCAAAAGGGTACTGAAATTGATATGATCGTGCGGGGCTTCTGCGCTATTCGCCCAGGGGTTCCAGGCTTGAGTGAAAAGTTGCGGGTGACCTCTATCATCGGTCGTTTCCTTGAGCACTCACGGATTTTCTATTTCCGAAACGGCGCTCAGGATCCCGTGGATGGAGAATTCTTCCTAGGATCAGCGGACTGGATGTATCGCAATCTGCACGCCCGCGTAGAAGCCATCGTGCCGGTTTTAGATCGTTCTTTGCGAGAGAAGTGCTGGGAGATTATTCAGCTTTACTTGAAAGAACAACGTCAAGCCTGGATAATGAATTCCGATGGAACTTATTCAAAGAAAGCTTCCAATGACATGGGCATTCATCAGGTTCTGATGCAATCTGCGAAGAGCCGAGTGACGGTGAACGAAGATTCAGAATCACATCTTGAGTAAATAACGAAAGAAAAAGCCGCTTTAGAGAAATCGAGCGGTTTTTTAGAGGCCCATTCCATATGGGTCGGTGAACCAGCACCAGATGCTATCAAAAGTAGTTAAATATGATAGGGCACTGGCCAATTTAAGCAAGTGCTCTATGAGCCGATGCAAATCCAATTTCCATTCATAGTTGTGCCCGAGTCAGGGTACGTTCCTTTCCATATTTTGAGCTGTGTTGTTGACGTACTCTGGATCACCATTTTCTCGGTGTAGTCGGTATTATCAATGTTTGTCATGGTAATGGTACAGACTGGTGTGGTTGTGAAATTTCCTGAGGAAATATTTACCGCGCATGGAGTAGAAACGCTGCTGCATGAACCGCTAGAAAATCCAAACGTACCCGCCGCCATTTTCAAACCATTTAAAGTTCCAGAAAAGTTAGTTGCTTTAACTGTTCCAATAACTTCGAGAGCTTGAGAGGGTGCCGTTGTCCCAATACCAACATTGCCCGACGCTTTAATGGTCATGTTAACCGTGTTATTCGTTCCAAGCGCAAGATCGTCGTTGAGATAATTCACAACTCCAAAGTAGTTGGTGCCAGAACTGCTTCCGAAGCCCACATAGGCACTATCTGCACCGTTGTGCCGGTACATAATTAATGGATGGGCATTTGCAGCGGTATTCTCGAGCTTTAAGACGGAGTTCCAACCGGCACTGCCGACGGAGACAACATGAAGAGGCGTTGTTGGGTTGGAGGATCCGATGCCTATGTAGCTGCCGGCTCCGTAAATTAAATTTCCGATTGAGATTTGATTGCTTGCTGTTGGGGAGGCCACCTGCGCATTGTAGCCGATCGCAATATTGTTAGAACCTGAGGTGATGCCTGAACCTGAGTTATTGCCGAGAGCAGTATTGTTTGCGCCAGTTGTGTTAGCCAAAGCTGAGTTACCAAAGGCCGTATTGTTATTGCTAGTTGTGGTACTCATGAGTGCAGAGTTGCCCATCGCAGTATTTGATTGTCCCGAAGTATTAGCGGCAAGCGCAGCTGCACCAACTACTGTATTTGAACCAAGTGCGCCTGGTCCCTTGCCGACAGTCATACCATTGATAAGGGCATCTCCACCTGCGACGGTTAATTTCGCAGTAGGATTTGAAGTTCCGATTCCGACATTGCCACCGGAAGCAATACGCATTTTTTCATTATTGCTAGTATCAAAAATAATTGCTGCTGCTGATGCATTTGTAACATAGAGGTCATCTGAACCGGCAGTTGCTAAACCTACTGAAGCTTTCCAAGTTCCATTCGCCGACATATCAATACTGGGTGTTCCACCAGAAGGAGAGTCCAATCCCAGTGGAATCGTCGAAGTCGTGAAAGATTTCAACATCAAAGTAGCACCAGTATCAACTGTCGTTCCCATTGCAACATTCCCGGCATTGTTAATAGCGATGCGAGTTGTATTGTTGGTTTTAATGTTCAAGCCATAGTTATCATTGGTGCCAAGATTCGCTGCCGCCGCAAATGAATTTCCACCGTTGTAGAAAGCACCAGATACTTGGGACGCAGGAATCGCGATATTCATACAGGCAAAGGTATCACTGCCAGCTTGCCAAACCATCGTCTGCGCATTCGTACAGTTATTTGGAATTTGCGTAAGACCCGCATTTGATTTTAGGTCGATAAAATTGAAATAAGAACTTGCCCAGTTTGTCGAATTCCAACGCAAGACTTGCGCACTGCCGCTACCGTTGGCGATAGAAACTGTCGGTGTTGTTGTGCCACTCACTGACAAAGGCGCTGAAGCGGAGACACTGGTCACAGTTCCCGCAGTTGGAGTGATCCATTTAAGACCCGTGGATTGTGTAGAATCCGCAGATAAAATTTGTCCATTAGTTCCCGCAGGCAATCGAGCATTGTTAGAACCATCGAAACCCAGTACATCACCTTTAGTTGTCAAAGGTGAAAGGCCATTGAAGGCAGCAAGGGAAGTGGTTGCTCCGGTTCCCCCGTTTGCAACCGGCAAGACGCCTGATACTTCAGTGGCAAGATTAAGAGCCGCTCCGTTGCTGGCGGATGTGATTCTACCTTGAGCATCTATCGTCACATTCGCGCGGGTGTAAGATCCCGGCGTTACCGCCGTATTAGCAAGATTCAAAGTGACTGAGCCTGTCGTTCCGCCACCAGAAAGACCGGTGCCCGCAGTGACGCCAGTGATGGTACCACCGGAAGAGATATCACTGGAACATTCCCATCTTGTACTTGCCGTAACCCACTTAAGAACTTCACCATCAGCGCAGGCGATGTTATTTGGTTTAAGTGTAAGATATTTTCCTGCCACGCTCGAAATGTCAGAAGCATCTAAAGTTACAGCGCCCGTTTTTCCTGCTACAGAGCTCACCGGAAAAGTGATTGCCGTTGAAGACGCAGTGGTAATGCGACCTTTTGCATCAACCGTGAATGTCGCAACAGAACTTGCAGAGCCATAACTTCCAGCAGAAACACCGGAAGTGGTTAAAGTTGGATTCGGATAAGTTCCTGAAAGATCTCCGCCAGCAGCGCCTGACGGAGCCACTCCAGAAATAGTTGTACACGTTGCAGATCCGACAGCATCAAAAATGAGAGTTTGTGATGCAGCACACGTCGGCATTGCAACGGGCTCCCACTGAGAAAGTGCGTTATTATATTTTAAAAAATTACCAGCAGCGGGTGCTGTCGTAGAAATAGCTTTGCCTTTAATTTTATCTACCGACACAGAACCAATACTGCCACTGATATCACCCGCCACGGAAACATTGATCGCCTGACATTGGAAGTTGGATGAAACAGAATTCCAATACATGGACTGATGAGCCAAACAATTTCCCGTAGACACGGCGGAATTAAACGCGCTTTGAGTGAGATAATTTGAAAGAGACGAATTCAAGTTTGTTACGTCACTCATAGAAATTGTTGAACCCAGCCACTGAGTGCCGTCGAATTTCATATATTGACCAAGAGTAGGCACTGTAGCTGAAATAGCATGGCCTTGCAATTTAACGACATTAGGAGAAGGATAGCTGCCTCCTAAATCTCCTCCAGCGGTTCCTGTCGGAGCACGTGCATCCGTAAAGCGTGAATCATCACCTTTCGCGAGAGTTCCAGCAACAGTGCCAACATTTGCGTTGATAGTTGGGATTGAAGCTGTTCCCGATTTTGTAAGGTAAGGACCAGTGACGTTCACATCACTGACCATGCCGCCACCGCCAGCGTCGTTTTGACACGTGAAGTTCGTACCATCATAAGTCAGATACTGTCCTGGCGCACAGGTCTGCAAAGAGTTCTTCAAAACGAAGTCAGTCACAGTCTTGTCGGCAAGCTTTGCAGCCGTGTACGAAAAACTTGCGAAAGGAACAGAACGTACTTCATTGTTCGGGGTGATTGCTTTCCAACCAGTGCCATCGTGAAATTGAACTTTCAAAATACGAATGTCATCAATATTGGCAACGTAACTGGCTCCACCTTCGCAATTCTGAGTGATGGAGTTATTAAAGGCATCGCGAAGATTGTAAGAAGGACCTGTAGGATAAAGACGATTTCCAGAACCAATGGGTACGTCAAAGATACCCTTGGAGCCTTGCATATTAATATTGTCTCTTTGTTCACGGTAAAGAACACAGGTTCCCGTCGCATTGGTGATCTCAAAGGCAAAACTGACATTATTATATTCAAGGGCAGTCCCATCAGTTTTGATGATTCGTCCTTGATATGTAAAAGAGTTCGGAGACGCGAAACTTCGCGAGGGCATCCACGTAAATAGTAATAGGACGAGTGCAAATCTCAGGGACGTACCGTTTTGCATACCTAACTTGTCGGTTTTAAAAGACTGGTAAGGAAGGCTTGTTCTCGGGAATTGTCTTACTCTCGCATTTTGTAATATTCCTGAGTCATATTGAGACAACTCTGGAATCTATTCTGAGATTCCAGAGGTTTTAAATTTCCTCTGTAACCCAAACATAAACACATTTTGATCACGATTGTTTCCTGAAAACTATGTGATTGAACTAACCTTTTTGACCCAAAATGTTTGGTTAATTCATTTTTAACAATTGAAAAGTCACAAATCTTGGCAGTAACTCGATAAGTTCTTGGACAGGCTTTTCATTGAATTTCGGTTTCATTTTGAGACATTTATTCTTAAAAGAAATTTTAACCAGCTTTGACGGCATGGGCCCAGCTCTTGAACAGTATTGAATTAGGAGTGTGTCATGAGAGCGTTAAAATTTGTTCTGACAATCTTAATGAGCTTGTTTTTTTCAAGTCTTTCGTTTGCACAGAAGACTTTGATTTTATATTCCTCAATCGGTATGGGGCACTTAAGTGCATCGCGAGCGATTGAAGAAAGAATCAAAGCAGCTCATCCTGATGCAGAAGTTGAACTTAAGAATATTCGCGACTTTATGTCTCCAACCAGCAGGACAATTGATGAAAAGTTGTATTGGTTTGTCTTTAAAAATCTACCGAGCACCTTTAATAAGGCTTATTTGAAATCCATGGAAAATGGTCTTCAAGTGAAAGACCTTTCAGATATCAAGTCCGGCTATAATGAAGCTTCGCTGTTGGAATATATCAAAAGTTCACATGCAGACACAGTGATCGCGACCCACTATGGCTCAGCAATCAATCTTGGAAATCTTAAAACATCAGGAAAATTGCCGGGCATCAAAACAGCTTGGGTGCATACTGACTATATTGAGCATTACTTCCCACGCATTTCTCAACGCCTTGATAAAACCTTCGTAGGTCACACTGAACTTGCAAAATCTTGGCAGGAGTCTGGAGTCGCGGAAGAAAAAGTCGCAGTGACAGGGATTCCGGTACGCAACCTTCCAGAACCGGGTGAATCTCAACGCCAGCCGGTTCTTGAGGCTATAGGTCTTAAAGCAGAGCCGATTACCTTTGTGATGTCAGGTGGCTCAGAAGGTTTGAAGGATTATACGACGGCAGTGAAATCTTTAGCGAATCAGTTCAAAGAACCAATTCAAATCGTTGCGATCTGCGGAAAAAATGAAAAAGCCAAAGCAGAGTTGGAAAAGCTTGCCGCGTCTTTGCCGACAAATGTGACCTTGAAGCCCCTTGGGTTTATTCCTAATAAACAATTGATCGACCTTGTTTCAGTCGCAGATCTTTATGTGACTAAAGCGGGTGGCTTATCGCCAACAGAAGGAGCTTTGCTAATGAGACCGCTTGTGTTGATCAATGAGTACGGTGGTCATGAAGCAGAAAATGCGGTCTTCTTCAAAAAGACAGGCATGGCTGAAGTTGTTGATTCATCAAAAGATCTTGGCAAGAAGGCTCAAGACGTTTTAGCAGATCCGCCACTTATTCAAACAATGATGGAGCATCAACGTGAATATCGTAACTCCGTTAATTTGGATTATATTGTGAAGTGGTCTTCTGAAGAAAAATCTCAAGAAAGTGTTCAGGTTGACTTGGGACTTAAAGAAGGCGCGGCGATCGAAGGTTCCCACGCCGCTTTGGCAAGATTAGATAAGGACTTCCCAGGTGATGTCGAAGTTCTTTTGAGCTATGCAAAATCAAAAACTGGAACTTATTTCGGTGATGGTAAAGAAAGCAATCCTTTCGGGCACATTGCGATTCGTGTCGGCGAAACAGTTTACACAATCAACCATATGGCAGAGCGTGGCACTGAACCGCACGTTATTCATAAATCAACTTTGCAAGAATATTTGTATTCTATAAAACAAGTTTATACGAATGAGGAGTTTACAGGCATGCAAGGCCAAGCTTATGCTAAAGACACTTTGGCAGTAAGAGTGGATGGAATGACCCCTAAGAGCATCCAGGATATGGTGGCTGAAATCCAGAAAATTGATCAAGATTGGAAAGAGGGTCGTCTTAATTACGTCGCGAAAAGTTGTAACTGTGCAGACGTGACTTTGCGAGTTCTTAAAGCCGGTGGTCTAGTGACAGACGGCAAAGTGTTGAAACGTGCCATCAAAATGCCATTGGATGTTTTTGATGCGGCGGTAAAGGCAGCAGAAAACAGAGGCGACTTGCAAAGCTCTTTGATTCACTATGGATATGTTCAGGGTTCAAAGAATGAATACAAAACTGCAGGTTTCCCATTGAGTCTTTATCAAATCAAGAGAGCGTTAGTTGATATTTTTAAAAAGGGACGCGATAAGATCGAGAATCGTGTTAGCGCACGAATCACAGTAACCAAAGAGTCGGCTGAGGCTCGCTATGAAAAAGTTCGTCCTGCTGTTCAGCCCGTACTTAGCGGATTGCGCTGCGAAGCTATCTTCTTCTAAGAAATAAAAAGAAAAACCGCCAAAACGGACCCGCTAATCACGAGGTCCGTTTTTTATTTTCCCCTAATTGGTCAAACATTGGTGCAAATTACATAGAGTCACGCTAAAGTAGATGACGAATACATCAGGAGAACGCCCGTGGAACTCATCATCATTCGTCATGCCGTCGCAGAAGAACGCGAAGACTTTGCCAAGAAGGGTCAAGAGGATCAACTTCGTCCTTTGACCTTGAAAGGCAGAAAACGCATGCAGAAGATCGCCGTGAAGTTGCGTGACTACGTGAAAAGTTTTGATATTATCGTAACAAGTCCATTTACGAGAGCCCGACAAACTGCAGAAATCCTGTCACAAATTTATTTCGAAACCAAAGTGATTGAAGTGCCAGAGTTGGTTCCGCAAAGTCCACCACCAGCCTTGTTGAAATGGCTTCGTACTCAAGGGCGAAACTATAAGCGCATCGCCATTGTAGGACATGAGCCACATCTGAGTTCTTTCGCAAGTTATCTTTTAACCAGTAAGACCGAAAGTTTTATTGATCTTAAAAAAAGCGGCATCATCGCCCTAGAGCTAGAATCCTTTGCGCAAGCAGAAGTAGGAAGCGCACAGCTTTTGTATGCTATTCCGCCCAAATTTCTAGCGGACTAAAAGCAATTATTTGATTGAAGTTGATCCCGTGTTGCGCAAGCGGAGTGTAGTTGGCGAGTTCTCTCCGGAGCAAACCCCTGTTATATTTCTTAGACGTCCGGACTGGCCTCTTGCTCGACTCTATGACCTCCGACGACCTGCAGGGAGGAAACCTGAAGCCCCTGCTCGCCCTCTTCGGTATTGATGCGAACCTCCACCCCAGCCTTCAGATGATCAAGACTCGAGCCCACAAGGCTGTTGGCATTAAAGTAAATTTCCTCTCCATCCGCAGTCACAACAAATCCATACCCACTGTTGGGATCGAAGCGCAGGACATAGGCGTGTTGCGCCCCTGCAGCAGGATGAGGACGCTCTCTGCGGGTCTCGAACACTTCATCCAGCTTGCGGGTGACCTTGTCAAAGACGTCCCTGATGGCGACGTTGATGTCACTATGGGCATAGTTCATCTCGGGTTCGCGATTCACGACGATGCTGTGGCCGGGAACGTCCAGTTGAACCTGAATATGGTAGATATGCTTGTTACGATGGCGATGCGGCAGCCGAACCGTCACATGAGCCGATATGATTCGGTTCGAATGCCGGATCAACTTCTGAAGCTTGGCTTCAATTTTTTTGGTGATTGTGGATGATACCTTAAAATCTGCGAAATCAATTTCATAGTAGAACATAGTCATCTCCGAATTGATTGCCGTTTATAATATTATAGCTCTCGATCCGAAGATGGAGGCGTCATTGAGGAAATACACTTCCTCTTATCACCACAAGTCCAGCAAACTGCTTTAATGTCCTGCCATTCGATACACACGCACAGTGTGAGCTATGGCAAAGTCATAAATTTGGTCAACTCCCACCGAAGTTTGTAGCTGAACAACTTCTAAAGTTTGGTGATGCGATCAATAATCCAGAAGGAAGATAAAGAACCTATCACATAAGCGGGAAGAGCATAGGTAAACCGCGGCCATGTGATCTTCAACGAATGAAGCACAGCGATAAATCCCAAGACGACTCCGACAAATAGGAGTTGTCCAATCTCAATTCCAATATTGAAAGTCATCAAGGCCAACGGAATTTCTTTCGCAGGAAGACCAACCTCCACAAGAGCCCCCGCAAAACCAAGACCGTGTAAAAAACCAAAAATGACGGCGATAAGGGGTGGATAACGAGATCCAAAAGATAAAGACTTTTGCGAGTCACCTCGTCCTAATTCAATGGCCACTACAAGAATGCTCAGGGCAATCAGAACCTCCACGGGTGCTTGTGGAATGTGCACGATTCCCAAGGCGGCCAAGGATAAAGTCACGCTGTGTCCTAAGGTAAAAGAAGTGATCGTCCAAAGTAGGGTGCGTCTGCTCCGAACCAAAAGGACAAGACCCAACACAAATAGAAGATGATCCCAACCTGACAGAATATGTTCGACTCCGAGAATGATGTAGTCTTTGGCAACTTGCCCAGGGCTTTGCGCAGAGGGAATTATGAAAGAGTCTTGATCTTCCCTTAAGACAGCGCGAACGGTTGTGCCGTTAAGAAATTCTATTCGCAGAAGAGCATCTGTTTTCCAGGCTCCAAGGCCGTCCACTTTAATGACTCCTCCGGCAAGACCAGGTACTGTGCAATTTAGGAGAAACCGTTGGACGAAGGCCACACTGGAAACATGCGGTGTTTCCTCATTCGTGATTTGGCAGTTCGTGGGTAAAATAGGCTTCAGAGGTTCGTCTGCCATTTTTGATACTGGAGTCTTCCAGGTCATTTCGAACTGATTTTGAGCAGACTCTTTGAGCTCCATCAAAGCAGGATCTAAGGGGTGAGCTTGGCTGAAAAACGGAACAGCGCCTACGAATAAGATCATCAGTAAGCACAAGATTCGTAAGTTTTTTCTATAGACTCGCATTGTCTGCCTTCTTTACAAAGTTCCAATCAATGGAAGTGGGATAGAGCTTTCTTAAACGTTCCATATTTTCTTCAACTTGGATGGCGACCTTTTCGCGGGCCATATTGCGAGCAACTTGTGCGCGAAGAACCTCGATGGAAGGAAGAACTTTCGTGTTCCCTTTGTCGACGTGAATCAAGTGACTTCCATAGGGAGATTCTATGGGACCCACCCATTGTCCAACGGGGGCCGCAAAAACCTTAGCGGCAAAGTCTTTGCCGAAGCGTCGTTGTAGCAGTGCCTCACTGGCGGCGCTAATTTGAAAGCCTAGTGGGAACGGATCTGTTAAAGTTTCAGCGTCTTTTTCTGACAGTGAAGAATTTTGAAGTCGCAGCAAAACATCCTTCGCATTTCTTTTAGATGGGGAGCTTATGAAAACATGGGAGAACGTCAGCTGCGGCGCGACCTCAAAATTTTTCAGATTCTGTTCAGCATATTTTCGAACTTCATCATCGGAAGGTATATCAAGCTTGGTTGATTGAGCTAATAAGATTTGCATCTTTTGAATCAAGTGACGTCTGATGACTGTGTCGTCATCTAGTTTAAGTTCGTACGCTTTTTTCAACAATTCATCTTCGGAAGAATATCGCGCACCCTCGCCCAGAGCGCGCATCTTGGTGATCAGACGAAGCCGCACACTCTCATCACCTTTATCAAGCAAAAGACGGCGTGCTTCGCGAACCAGAATTTCGTCGTCAATGGCTTCATGAATCAAAGCGTTGAGCTGCTCTTTAGAGGGTTCATGGCCAATCTGCTTAACGAAGTCGCGACGAAGAGATTGAATCTGATCGGAAGAAATTTGCACGATGGTTCGTTCAGATTTCTCAAGGAATCTGGAAGCCACTCTTTCCATGCCAAAAAGTGCAAATCCAATAAGTATGAAATGAACGGCTCGGTAGTGGAGTATCTTTTTAAATAAAATCATGGTGCATACCAAATCGGAGAAGTCACAGCCCGTTGTTGAACTGTGTTAGGAACAATGCCGCTACAGCATTGTTGATATTCAAACTCTGTGTATCGACTGTTGTTTCGTTCCGGAGTTGGAGGAACAGAGCAATTCACTCCTCGCGAGTTGCAGTAGTATTGATTCCAGCGGCAACTGTTATTTTCCACAACCCGGGCATAATAGAACGCTCTTTCTTGAGGGTTGAACTGCGGATCTTCCCAGACAGAGCAAAGAGTTTTGTAACCGGCACTTTGATCTGGCCTGCAAGTTCTTAAATCCACGGACCCTGGTTTTTGCGGATCTCCTGCAACATCATAGACCTTTTCATGGGTTTGCCCGTTGCTGTCGACCCACCCTTTGATCACTTGAATGCGCTGAAGGGGAGTGCCCGGATTATTTTCCCAACCTGGGTCCTTCGAAGCTAAGATTGCAAATGCCGGACTTGCTTGTTTTTTAAGATTGGCTTTGCAATCTGTTCCCATGCGTGTGGAGCCAGACAAGCAACCTCCCATGGGCACACTGCTTTGATACCCTTGTGTCGCAAAGTCACCGGCTTGGCAAATGGTCTTAGGTAAGTCGAAGCCTCCAAAGAATCGCACCAGAGGCCGTGTGCCGCTTGTTGCATAGGTCTCTCTGCGTTTCAAAGCCTCAAAAATAGAATCTCTTGAGTTCTCTTCGGCCCAGGCTACGGTCATGCCACCAGGATTAGTTTCAAATCCTAAGAAGTAAGTTTCGGAAAGAGCTTCACCGGAAGTGACAAAGCTTTGATCTCCGTGGGCGCCGACCTTAGCATACATGTAGGACTCGCTGGCACCTGGAGTTCCATTGTGATTATCGAGGGCGCCGACAAAACCAAGTTTGAACGGATTGACTCCATTTTTTTGTTCATAGGCAAGACCATCTTTAAGCACATTGCGCGCATAATTGTTGGGAGGAATATTGATGGCGTTGGGAGTGGCCAGGTATTTCCCTGCGAGCTGTCCGTAACTCATATTCTCAAACTCGCAAAGTTCGTCGAAAGTATTCCAGGCCCCTGGGGCCTTCGCAGAGAAGCGGCACTCACTTTGACCTTTGATTTGGAAGATCTCTACTAAGGGTTCCATTTCACTGCGAAGCTTTGCTTCTTCTAAAGTTTCAGGCATGGCGAACATCGCGCCACCGCTCATGTTTGGATTGTGTGGAATAGACAGCACATCGCAACCTGGGATCGCGGCACATTGATCTTTTAATTTTTGCAACATCACTTGCGGAGATCCGATGGCCCCCTGATTTTTACAATCGGGTCCATAGCCACATTTTGTCGGTCCTTCAATATTGCTAATAGGTCGGGGAAGAACATTGCTATTACGGAAAATAATATTGCGATGTAGGTTGTCGCCACCAGTAGCGGCTAAGCAAAACTGATTTGCGCTGCAATCAACGGAAGCTCTTGCGACACCGATACCGTCCCAACAAGCTTTGCCATCAGTTTGGCAAGTGCCCGCAGCGGGCATGGCCGTGTATTCGTAAGCTATGAAACTTGTGAACTTGCATTCATCAGATTGGTCATAGGCTTCCTGGGCATCGGCGATGATTTGTTGCCAAACATTCTTTGCTTGGAACACGCAGTTTTCGCCTTTGATTCCACAGAAGGGAAGGCGAGATGGATTTTCGGGAACAAAATAGGCGCCAGCAAAGATCTCTGCACCCAGCCCACCTCTTAATTTTGCAACTTCTTCTCTAGCTAAGACACAGCTTGGAGATTGAAAGCCATTAGGCACGCATCGTCCCTGAAAGCATTGTTGTCCTGCCGTACTGCAAGGAACGGCGTCTGAACATGCCACCTTTTCTTCCCAAAAGCAGATATTTGTTTCACCCAGTTGTTCGGCATGATCTGTGATCGCGGCAAAATCCAAAGCACGTCCCGGCGGAAGTTGAATCGTGCGAGTTGCCGTGTATTGACATCTTTCCCCAGCTAAACAATAGGGATGGCGAGACACCGCGCCCGCAGGCGAAGTGGGGGGAGGCGTCGTCGTCCCATTGAGCGTATTTATAAATGGAGGCAGTCCAACCTTTTCTCCTTTAGCAAATCGGTAGGCATCCGCTGGCGTATTTCGAGTGTCTAGAGTGGCAGCATCCACAGAGTACTGAGTGTGGAGATGAAGTTCCCCGAAGAAGGGTTGGCGCAGACGAGAGTAATTACTGCAACGCTGGCGCTGTTCAGTTCTTTTGAAAGGCAGGTTGTCTGTGCCGAGTGAAATCAGTGGACAGCTAAAGATTAGACAAAGAAAAATGAGACCCCAGCGATGTTGGCCCATGATATTGATCCTCCAAAGAATAGAGCATTCAGATGAAGAATCTCGCTGTGCTTGTAAGATAGACAAATAAAACCTGTGAACTTGCCGAAAACCAATTTGCGGAGGTTTCAACTGCCAGCATCTTGTTCAGGAAAACATCTAGTCTGTTGTCAAATGCCTAAGAAAGGAGTCGGTATAGCCAATTAAATATTTCAGATTTCAAATAATAGTCAGAGTTGATGGTCTAAAGCATCGACCAAATCAACCCATCACGAAGGCCTACTGCCGGGATGACAATTTTTTCTGTCTCTGCTTGTCGCATGATGGTTTGAACTAAAACCGAAGCCGGAATGATGACGTCAGCGCGATCTGGGCGCAGGCCGATCTTTTCAATGCGATCACGCATTGATACTTGGCGAAGACGATCAATGATTTCCGTAAGCTCTGCCAAGGTCACAAAGCTGCTGGGTGTGCGTTTTAGAAGTTGTACTTTCAGCTGGCCGATACACTCCAAATTGCCGCCAGTTCCAATGGCAAAGTCGACAGGATCATGATCGACGTTGTGGTAAATGTGTTCACCTAGGATCGGTAAGAACTCGCCCATGACGATGTTCAGGTGACTCTCGTTCAACTTTCGCTTCGCAAGAAGTTCTAAAATGCGAACTGTGCCCATGGGAAAGGATTTTGTCGCCAACATCTTCGGACCTTGAGAGAAAGTCACTTCGACACTGCCACCGCCGATATCAATCAGCATGGTTTTTCTAGCATCCAAATCGACTTCTTTGCGAACAGCCAAATGGATAAGGCGACCCTCTTCCGTGCCATCAATGATCTCGATATCAATGCCAGATGCATTTTTTATCTCTTTGACAAAATCTTGTCGATTCTTGGCTTCACGACAAGCACTCGTTGCGACCGCACGACATTTTTGCACCTGCATTTTATGATTGGTTTCGGCAAAACGGCGGAAAGTAGCCTTCGCAATTTCCATGGTCTCTGGTCCGATGCTTCCTAAGGTGAAGACATCATGGCCTAAGCGAACGGGGGCGCGAAATTTTTTATCAACATGCAGGAAAGGAGCGGTCTCTGAAAGATCAGCGACCATCATACGGATGGCGTTGGAACCAATATCGATGGCTGATACTCGGCGTGACACGGTATAATTCTCCTTTGGCAATAGTATATAAAGGTGAGAGCATCAGTGACATGAAAAAGTTGATCTGGCCGTCTTTTTTTATCTCATTATCTGTCGCTTTCTTGTCGTTTTGTGTGAGTTCTCAGGCTTTTGCCTTGGCGGATATTGAGATCACGGGTGAAGCCGACATTAACGCGAGCATTTATAGTTTACCAACCAGCGATCGCGGAGAGTCCGTCTTCAGTGTGCCCTCGCTTCTTTTGGACTTTAACGTGCCATTGAAGGAAGGAAACCTGCTTTTTGTCTCTTTTGAAGGAGCTGAAAAAAGGGACGATCAAAGTAAACCCTTTGTCGTACAAACTCGCGAGGCCTATTTGGATCTAGTCAGCATCTTTGAAGGCATGCATGGACTGCGTCTCGGTTTAATCCCCCAGGCTTGGCAAGAGGCTCAATACCAAGACTGGGATTATCGCTTTTTGGGACCGACTGGTTGGGTGATCACAGAAAAGTGGAAGTATCTTTACTATTCGGATCTTGGGGTGTCTTTCATGTCAGAGCTTCCCGCAGACATGGGGGAGTGGGCTTTCTCTATCGTCAACGGTCAGGGGCGAGATACTGAACAGCCAGAACCTCATAAAGAAATGACTCTGTTCTTGCGTTTCACGAAGTGGAATCCGTGGGCTTTCTCTTTAGGATATTTGCGTGGCACTTACGAAAAGTACGACTCGGACGTAAACTTAAGAGAGCGTATCCAGGCTTCCGTTCTGTATAAACCAGAGGACGATCATTGGCGTGTTGGCTTAGAGCTTTTAGATGCCCATGACCCAGCGGACGCCATCACGGATTTGAAGATGGCAGACGGTGTGGATGTGACAAATTTGACCGGGCAGGCTGTGCACGGACAAGGTGGTAGCATTTATGGGATTGTCAGCACTGGACCGAAGGCAGAAGTCATGTTGCGCTGGGATTATCTGAATGCTGTAGTCGGAGAAAGTGGCAAAGAGTTGAATACTTGGTTGGCCTCTTTGGCTTATCAAGTGACCTCGGATGTGAAGGCTGCGATTGAGGCGGATTACACCAAGTACGGCGAGAACTACGGAAAAGGTGTTCGCGACAACTCAAAAATTGAAATAGCGGCTCAGGTTTTGTTTTAAAATGTTAAGATTCTGTTAGAATGACGAAGAGATACCGTGTTAAGCGGTGTCTTTATTCAATAAAACATATAAATGAAAAATACGGGGGATCCAGATGGAACGTGCCATCGACACTCAACTTGAAGACCTTAAGAAGATGATTCTACTTATGGGTGGTCACGTGGAAAAATCTTTGTCTCAGGTGACGACTGCTCTTCTGACAAGGGATCTCGGAATGTTCGACGAAGTTCATGCCATTGAAAAACGCATCAACGAAGACCATGTTCGTGTCGACAGCGTGTGCATGAATATTTTGGCAAAACAAGGTCCAGTTGCAAAAGACCTTCGTTTGATTTTGTCAGTGATTAAGATCAATAACGATCTTGAACGTATGGGTGATCAGGCTGTGAACATCTCATACTCTGGTAAAGATTATTTGGGTCGTAAGCCGATCCAAGCGCAATTGGGCGACATTCAAAAGATGTCAGAGATTGCGGGTCGCATGGTCAAAGGGTCTTTGGATTGTTTCGTTCGCGGTGATGTGGATGAAGCGAAACAGATTCTTTTGATGGACGACGAAATTGACGCTTTGAAAAGTAAAGTTTTTAAAGATGCAACGGCTCACATGAAAACTCATTCAGAGGACGTGGAAGCTGGGCTGGATTTGATTTTAATTGCAAGAAATTTGGAACGTCTCGGAGATCACGCAACGAATATCGCCGAAGATGTGATCTTTGCCTTCACGGGTAAGGATGTTCGACACGGGGGAAAATTTGGCTGACAATTCAGTTCATGTGCTAGTAGTAGAAGACGAACAAGAGATTCGCGAATTGATGGCCCTGCATTTATTGCGACAGGGCTTTCGCGTCACCGAATGTACTTCAGCGGAAGAAGCACTGAACGAATTGGCCAAAAATAATTTCCAACTCTTCGTCCTTGATTGGATGCTTCCAGGGTTGAGCGGCGTCGACATTGTCGAAAAAATTAAAGCTAAAAATAAAAAGTCTCCGGTTCTGATGGTGACTGCCAAAACAGAACCCCAAGACATTGTGATGGGCCTTGAAAAAGGTGCCGATGACTTCTTGTCTAAACCTTTTAATCCCGCGGTTTTTGTAGCCCGGGTGAAGGCTTTAATTCGCAGATCTGAAGTGGACGTAACTTCGGTCAGTAAGCCTGAAGACGAAGTTTCAGTTGCCGGTCTGCGCGTAAACTTTAAGTCCTACGAGATATCATACAATAACGAGCCTCTTCACTTAACCCCATCGGAATTTAAGCTGCTGGGCGCCTTGGTACAAAACCTCGGGGTGGTGCTAACTCGCGAACAATTGATCGAAAACATTCAAGGTGAAGGCATTAACGTTGTTGGCCGCACCATCGACACCCATGTTTTTGGATTACGCAAGAAGTTAGGCGAGTGGGGAGACCGTATTGAGACTATCCGTGGAGTAGGTTATAGGGTTAAGATGGACTCTGTATGAGTCGATTTGTTAGGTTCCCTTGGCGTCTATATTGGAAGTTCTTTCTTACTCAGGTTGTAGCCTTTAATTTACTACATCTTGCAGTGATTTCTTTGCTGGATTTGCGCTATCAAGTGCGCGCCTTCGTTTATAACGAAGCCCTTCTGAACTTCTTTATTATCAGCATCTTCGTTGCGGCCTTCACGGCATACCGTTTTGCTCGTCCTATTCATAAAGTTATTCTTAAGACTTTGCGCATTGCCAATAAACGCGCCTACGGCGAAATGTTTGAGTCCCAGGATGATGATCTTCTGGACGATGAGGCGGACGATATTTCAGAGCTAGAAGTGGCTTTGAATAAAATCCACAAAAAGATGAAGCGTCGTAAGGCTCAGTTCCTACAAGCCCAAGAAGAGTCCCAAGCTTTTATGAGTGCGGTGGCAGAGGGCTTGGTTAGCGTGAGCTTGGATGAAAAAATTCTTTATTCGAATTCTCAGTTTGCGGCTCAATTTTTAACTGGAACTCAGTTGAAACAAGAAAATCTGCGTCTGAAGGATGCAATCCGTGACTCTGATGTCTTGGAAGGTTTCGAAAAAACCATTCGTCAGGGAAAAGGCAATCGCTTCACAGTCAGACTGTCTACTTTGCTAGACAATCAACCTCGTTACTTTGCGGTTTCAGTCAATCCCATCCGCAATGAAAAAACCAAGGTGATGTACGGCGTAGTCGGAATTTTCCATGACATCACAGAGATGAAAAAAGCCGAACAAATCCGCATTGATTTCGTCGGCAATGCCTCCCACGAGCTGCGCACGCCTCTGACTTCAATCAAAGGTTATGTCGACACGCTCAAGGAAGACGTAAAGACGGGACAAATTCAGCAAGCTGGAAAATTCTTAGATATCGTTTCTAGAAATATCGACCGTTTGATGGATCTCGTAAACGACCTGTTAAGCATCAGCACCATGGAATCCACCAATTCAGAATTGAAACTAGAATTGATCAATCCATTGCAAATCTCAGAACACGTCGTGGCAGAGCTGCATGTCCTCGCTGCAGAAAAAAATATCTCGATCCGAGTGATCGGTGAAGTTCCACCATTCACAGCTGACGCCAGAAAAGTAGAACAAGTCCTACGCAACCTGGTTTCCAATGCCGTGAAGTACATTCCGAACGGAAAGACCGTACAAATCCGTTGGGAAAAAGATTTAAAAAATAACATCATCCTAAGAGTCATCGACGACGGCCAAGGAATTCCCGCAGAACACTTGGATCGTCTCTTCGAAAGATTCTACAGAATCGACAAAGGCCGCACCCGCGACAGCGGCGGCACAGGCCTGGGCTTAGCCATAGTAAAGCACATCATGCAAAGCCACGGCGGCAGCGTCTCGGTAAAAAGCATCGAAAACCAGGGCAGCGAATTCACCTGCACATTCCCGGGAAGAAATTAGAAGTAGGTAAATCTCAGCGCAAAATGCTGAGATTTACAGTATCTGTTTCAAATGGACACGGGAACATTGCAAGCCGATGTATTCGTGTGAAATAAACTTGATCTTGTTAAGATTAAAGCCTGAAGTCCGATGAGTTACGTTATGGAAAAAATAACGTTTATATTTTGGATGATTTTAGCAGCCATTGGTCTTTCTTCAGTCTCTCAAGCGGATTGGCTTCCAGAGTCTGCCGCTCCAATTATTATTGTAAATAGCATTGATAATGTGACCGTTGATAAGGATGGTCTGAGCACATCAATTCGCGAAGTCGAGATGAAGGCTGTTAATGAACAGGGGCGAAGTCATCTTGTAAACCAATCCATTCCATATGTTCCCGATGCAACCAAGGTAGAAGTCTTGAAAGCATCAAGTATTACTGACGGTATCGAGTCTCCTGTAAATATAAAGAAGGTCACGGTTCGAACTGCTGGCGGCGGCAAGGAGGGAATTTCTCATGTCAAAGAAGTTCTTATTCCATTTAATAATATTAAAATTGGATCAATTACAAAATATACAGTCCGCGTTCGAGATACAAAAAATTTAGTCAAGGGCTTGTACTCGATGACTTATGTCTTTGGTACAAATGCACCCGAGTTGGCTGGTAAAGCAAAAATTCGTTCCATAATTCCGCTACATGTAAAAATAAATGATCCCTGGGGAGTTTTGGTTTCAAAGGAGTATAAAGACGGAAAGTATTACGTCTTTGAATTTGAACAAATCAAACCTGTCTTCAAAATTCCATCGGAAGCAAATCCGATTCTTCGCAATGATAAAATATCGATGATTGAGATCAGTACCATGAATAGTTGGAATGCCTATGTAAGTCCCATTGCAGAGAAGTACGAAAAGATTTTGCAAGAGAAAGTCCTGCCTCCGGTATTTCAAAAAATTGTAGATCAGGCTTCGAAGGCGACAAAAATACAGGAAAAGATTGATATCATAACTTCTGAACTGGCTACAGTAATGACCTACTCTGGCGACTGGACTAGTTTTGATAAGATGTTTTTTCCAAAGAAGATTTCCGAAATCGGCAAGCTGAAGGTTGGCGATTGTAAGGATTTTTCGTTGGCGACTGTTGCGATGCTGCGAAAGATGGGAATTGATGCAAATGTCGCTATGACCAAAAGAAAGTCTGGAGGCGGCATTAGTGGTCAAAATTCTGTCATGGTTGAGCCGATTTCGACATCTTTGGTAAGTCAGGGTTTTTTTAATCACGCTATTGTGAAGGTTAAAGATCAGGGTAAAATTATTTGGGTCGATCCAACAAATATGGTTAGCAACTCTGGTTATACGTTTCTTGATATAGCTGGATCTTATACGCTGGATGTTGCGCGTACCGCTATGGAGCTTGAGAAGATTCCCCACCCAGAACTCGGTTCGAGTCGGGTTGATTTTGAGAAGAGCATAAAAATTGCTGCCGACAATACTGTTGAAAGCGTCACAGATTTCGAACTAACCGGGGATTATGCGAAGTATGTTGTGGAGGCGGCACTGGCCAGAAATGAAGATACCGCTCATAAAGTGATGATGGCGTTTCTTCGAACTGATTCGAAAAGTGCAAAAAGTTTCTATGAGGGATTCAATTTCAAGAACAGAGTCGTCGCTTCCCTCAAAGGACGACAAAAGTCACTTGGAGAGTCTTTAGTATTTGAAAAAGACAATAAAAAATATTTCATTGCTCCGCTGGCGCTTTCATTAAAAAGCCTCTCACAAGTGGGGGACAGGCGTGTCACGGATATGAACATGGAGAGCACCTTCTCCGAAAGAACAACATTGAATATAAATGGCTATGATTTTGTTGGCTTCCAGAAGGGTTGCACCATTTTGTCGCCCTGGTTTACGGTTCGTCGAAAATTTATTAAAATCCAAGAAGGATTTCAGGTTCAGGATGTTGTAGACTTTAAAAAAGTGGAGCTATCAGCAAAAGATATTAATTCTGACAAGTTTCAGATGAGTGTTGGAGATGTCGAGTCCTGCGCGATAACACAGGCCGTAGAAATTCGTAAGCTGGATATAAGCGATGGATTCAGTGATCGCTTAAAAGACTATACAATTCAAAAAGCTAAAGATGAATACGAAATTTCAGGACCAAAATCTATCGATGGCGCTAGAAATGCCCTGCATATCGTTGAGCAAATCCTATCAAAGGAACCTAAGGACAAGGAAGCGCGCATTCTCAAAGCTAAAGCAGTCAGAATGGTAGGATATAAGAATAACTCAATTGATCTTATTGAGTATTGGGCTGAGTCTGATGAGATTCTGACAGCCCTGGAGAAGGAATTTCCCCAGGATCCACAAATGTTGATTCAGAAATCATGGTTGGGTTATTTGCGTAAAAATCAAGTGGATATGATGTCTTATTTTAAAAAGGCGTATGCGGTTTCACCTAAGAACTGGAGTCTCTATAATCTGGGGGCGGAGATCTCGGAGCGAATGGAGAAATATGATGCCGCGTTGAAATCTCATGCGAAAGCTCTAGAGTTGGCGAATACAAAATATGAAAAAGGTAGCTCTGCCGTTGGTGTTGCTGAGATGTATTTTAAAAAAAATCAGTATGACAAAGCTATTTCTTATTACAAATATGCTATTTCTGCGAATCCAGAGAATACATGGGTTGCCGGGAACTTCATGGGTATTCTGCATAGACTTGGCAAATGGGATGATGCCATTGCAACTGGCGAAGAAATTATGAAAACTTCCGCCTATGGAGTTGGAAAAAGACTTTTAGCAGATGCCTATGCCGGGAAAGCAAACAGCATTTCTAGAGGGGGGAAAGACAGAGGAAAGAATCTCCTGGAAATGGAAGGATACTATGCAAAGGGCCTTCAAGTTTTGCCATCCAACGCTAAATGTTTAGAGGGAATGACATATCTCTATTTTGAAAAAGCCATGATGACCAACGATCCTGCTGCTGCCCAAAGAGCGTTAAGTTATTTCGAAAAAGCTACCACTGAAGGCAAAATGGAGGCGCAAAAGTTTGCAGGTATTAAAGCATCCCTAGAATCCATTGCATCGGGAAAGTCCAATATGCCGCGTATGCCAGCAAATGTAACCACGACTGTGATCACAACATCTTCAGAAGCGACAACTCGCCCATCGAATCCAGAGAATAAATAAAAAAGGCTCAGTGAAAAACACTGAGCCTTTTTTTATTTTAGAAAAACTCAAAATCTCGCGACTAGTAACGATCGATTTCAAAAGTAGCAGAACATCCGCGAGAAACCCAAACGCGATCATTGTAAATGCCATACGTTTGATTGTAGATGCAGGCATCGTAAGAATTCTGCTGAATCAAATTCACGCGGGAAACGCGGTATGGAGAGAAATAACACTCTTGGTAGTTCCAGTTGTAAGAATCGCAACGAAGATAATCAACACTGCCGCTGTATGGAGGTTGTGGAGGATAAGGAGGTTGCGGTGGATACGGAGGATACGGAGGATACGGAGGAACTGGTGGACGAGGTTCTGGACGTGGCTCTGGGCGCGGGTGCGGATAGCCAGGACCTGGATAAGGATCAGGACGTGGATTTGGACGAGGTTCTGGATAAGGACGTGGGCCACCAGGCGTGATGTAACCGTTGTCTTCAGAATAAGCGGCTCCGTCTTGCGTATCGAACACACTAGCGTGAGCGACTTGAACGAGTGTGAACATTGCGATCAATGCTACGAACATCTTTTTCATGGGTTCTCCTTTTTGAAATTTAAAAAAGTCATAGGGTCAAAATGATTCCATTTTAATCAAACCCATACATAGCTGCAGAAATCATACCCGTGACTTTGGTGTCAGAATGACTTATCTGTTTTTTATGAACACCACGCACCCATTTTATATTCACTTCGAAAAAATCTACGGCGACAGATGGCCGACACTCTTTGCTGCTTTGCAGAAATCAGAAAGCCAAGTTGCTCGCAAGAATATACTCGGTGCGTCGAGTGATGATGGTAAGGCATGGGCTGACTTCAAACAAAAGCCAGAGTTGCCAAATTGTTTTTGGATTCCTGAAGGTCAAAGTGCTCACCCGCAACGTAACAGTTTGCAGGCGGGCTCTGCCGATGAACTGCTAGACATCTATATCATGGATCCAGCCAGTGTGATGGTGGCCCGTGCGTTGGATGTGCAAGCGGGTGATCGTGTTTTAGATATGTGTGCGGCTCCTGGCGGAAAAAGTTTGGTGATGATTGAAGCTCTGGAAGATGACGGAGAGATTTTTTGCAACGATCTTTCGCCAGAACGTCGCGAGCGTTTGAAAAAAGTGATTCAGCAATACGTTCCTCGCAGCATTCGTGACCGAGTTTGGGTGACTGGCAAGGACGGAGTGCAATTTGGTTTGAAAGAGCCAAATGCTTTTGATCGCGTTCTTTTGGATGCTCCTTGTTCAGGCGAGCGCCATATTTTAGAGAATCAAAATGCCCAAGCCGAGTGGAGTCCTCGTCGTACAGAGCATCTTGCTTCTAGGCAGTACTCTTTGTTGGCGGCAGCTCTGCTGGCAGTCAAGCCGGGCGGGCGTATCGTCTATTCTACTTGTTCAATCAGTCCTGCGGAAAACGACGATGTCATTCGAAAGCTTTTAAAGAAAAAGAAAGATGCTGTTCGTTTATTAGAGGCTCCAGTTGGAGTTGGCGGAGAGCGCACAGAGTTTGGTGTCGCTTATATGCCGGACCATTGTGGCTTTGGTCCTTTGTATTTCTCTGTGATCGAGAAACATTAGAATTGCCATCGTGCACATGTCATAAAGGAAATTAGAGCTTTGCGGACAGCAGACTTACTCTTGAAGAGGGGATTAACGAACCCTCAGGGAGCAAGGTATGAGATCAGCTTTGGCCATTGCGATTTTCCTAGTAGCGACAACCTTAGTTATAGTAGCTCAGACTTAGAAATCAGTTGTCGTCTTTTTGGCGGAAGCTATGGCGACGATACTCTTCCAGGGTCAGAAAACCGTAGGTCTTCTTGCGGAAGATTTCGATGGTTTCGGCCTCGATGTCGGCCATGACTTCTTCCATAAATTCAATGGGAATATTTCCCAATTGCATCAGTTGAAGAGTGTAGAGATTCACAATTTTGCGAATGAAGTCCGGAGTCTTCTCTCGCATGTTGGAGGTCTCTTTCAGCTGCGTCGTAATAATATTTATTAAATTATCTTTGTGCATACCTCATTTTTATCGGCGAGATATATTCGAACCTAAGCATTAACGGTAGGAAATTGGCCTAAAGGATGACAAAATAGGACCAATGAAAGCCCTTACTCAGCAAGAACTTCAGACCTTTGTCAGCACTTATAAGGCCATCCTCCAGGGGGCGCAACTTCAAGAGGTTTTAGTCAGTGATCGCGGCTTGGCCTTATCGTTTCGACAAGAGACATCTTATTGGTTGATCCTAGACCTAGTGCCGAACACACCTTCGATCTTGCTGTTTGAGAATCAAAACCCGTTCAAAAAAGGTCCGAAAACAAAGCCCGTCAGTTTGTTTTTGAATTCCCATGCGCGAAATCTTTATGTGCACGATCTCTTCGTTGAAGAGCAGTGGGGGCGAGTTGTAAAGTTGATTTTGAAAAATCCCCATCGTGAATGTGAAGTTGAGATTCGACTTATTCCCAAACAATGCAACGTGATCGTGAAGGCTGAAGGCAAACAAATTGCCTGGGACAAACCTTTAGAACTCAGTGCGCCTCCGCATGTTGAAAATCCCCCGGTGCCTCGTTCCATGGATGAGTTTTATGAAGAGTGGTTTGCAGAGCAAGGCCAGGGTAAAAAGACTTCTTTGGATCCAGTCGCTCAGTGGGAAAAGCAAAAAGAAAAAGATCTAGAGAAAAAGCGCAAAGCCTTGGGAGAGATTCATCGTCAATTGGACAGTGAGAAAGAACTGCTGTGGCAGGAAGCTGGAAATTTTTTAAAGGCTGAAGGTCATTTGGAAGCTCCGGATCACTTGAAGGCCTGTATTGATGGCCGTGAATCTTTAAGTTGGAATATTGAAAACTGTTTTAGTAAGGCAAAGCAATTGGTCGCTAAGAAGGATGGAGCGCGTGAGCGTTTGGCGGAGCTATTAGTTGAGATTGAAAAGCTTGAAAAATCTAAGTTCAACGACAAGTCATCCAAAAACAAATTGGGCGATTTGATGCAAAAGACCGAGGCCCGCGGGCGCAAACTTCATTTGGATTCAGGGGCCTTGGCTTATTGTGGAAAGTCAGCAGCGGACAACTTAGCGTTACTTCGTCAGGCGAAGGCTTGGGATTATTGGCTGCATCTGAAGGATTACCCCGGGGCCCATGCGATCATTCATCGTCAGCGCGATCAAGAAGTTCCTGCGACAGAAATTCAAGAGGTCGCAGCTTGGGTCGCGAAAGAATCGTTGTCATCAAAATCGTTAATGGTGAGGCAAAAAGTCGCAGTGGTGATGGTGGAGTGTCGATTCGTTAGGCCGATCAAAGGTGATAAGCTTGGACGGGTCACTTACCATTCGGAAAAGACATTTCATTTTTCTTTGCGTCAAGCCTGATCATTCTTAGTCGAGACCCTTGACTGAACTACTTCAAGGACTAAACTTTCTTCAGTAGCTTAAGGAGAAGTTAGTATGATTGAAGTGAAGGATCTCACCAAGGACTACGGCCCAAGACGCGCCATTGATCATCTCAATTTTTCTGTTAACAAAGGTGATGTGGTTGGTTTTTTGGGACCTAACGGTGCTGGCAAATCAACAACCATGAAAATCATCACTGGTTTCATGGCGCCTTCCAGTGGAAAAGCTTCCGTCGCGGGCTTTGATGTTTTTGAGAATCCTTTAGAAGTAAAAAAGCGCATTGGCTATTTGCCTGAAACGCCTCCTGTTTATGGTGACATGTATGTGCGTGATTATTTGCGCTATGTTGCCGCGCTCAAAGAAGTTCCTAAAGATAAAATTGAAAAGTTAGTGAATAACGCCATTGAAAAAACCAATCTGGGCGATGTGCAAAAGCGTTTGATCGAACATCTGTCGAAGGGTTTTAGACAGCGCGTGGGCATTGCCCAAGCGATTGTTTCAGATCCAGAGGTTTTGATTTTGGATGAGCCGACCGTGGGCTTAGATCCAAAGCAAGTGGCAGAGATTCGCGATTTGATCAAAGCTCTTAAAGGTCAGCACACAATTATCTTGTCGACCCATATCCTTCCAGAGGTTCAGGCCACCTGTGAGAAGATCGTGATCATCAATCATGGCAAAATTGTAGCGCAAGACAGTATTCACAGATTGTCGACCATGGAAAAAGGTCAAAGTCGTTTGCAAGTTCGTTTGCGCAAAGACGTAGCGGATATGAATTCGGTTCTTTCTGGAATTCGCGAAGTGATTTCTATTCAAGAGGGTGCAACTCAAAAAGAATGGCGCATTGATGTTCAAGGCGGCGACGATATCGTGGATGCGGTGTCATCGTGCTTGGTAACGAAGGGCTTGGGTCTTGTTGAGTTAACACCTTCGAAATTGGATTTGGAAGATGTCTTCCTGAAACTGACTTACGGTCAAGAAACAGACTCCGGCGAAGCCGGGGCAAGATAGGAGGTGGGTATGAGCGGAACACTCACGATCTTTAAAAAAGAAATTAAAGGTTTTATTTTTAGTCCTACTTTTTGGGTGATTTGTTTTTTGGTCAGCCTTGTATTCAGCTGGGTTTACCCTATTCAGCTCAATATGTTCGCGCAGCTCTTGTTGAACTATGTAATGCAACAGAATGTGCCTGCGAATCAGTTGAATATTCATTACGGTGTTTTTCTGCGCTTGCTGTCGTACTTAAATCTGATTTTGATTTTCGTAGTTCCGGCGTTGACGATGAAATTGTTTGCTGAAGAAAAGAAGATGCACACCTTCGATTTGTTGCTGACCTCACCAGTGACCTCATTTCAAATCGTGGCGGGAAAATATCTGGCGGCCCTTGGCGCGGTTTTAGGACTTGTCTTGGTAGCTATTTCCTATCCGCTTGCGACGGCAGCATTGGCGAAACTGAATTGGGCGCCGCTCTTCATCGCCTTCTTCGGAATTTTTTTGGTAGGCGCAGTTTATGCGGCCATGGATTTATTCTGTTCTTCGCTGACCGACAACAGTTTGATTGCCTATGTGGCATCGGTGATCTTTAACGTTTCGATCTGGTTTGTTGGTATTGGTGCAGACGCCGTGGATAGTGCAGCCGCTCGAAAAGTTTTTGAGCATGTATCGCTCAGCTCGCATCTTTCAAGTTTGGTAGAGGGAACAGTTCGCACAAACGGACTGATCTTCTTTGCCAGTATCATCGTGTTGTTCTGCTTTTTGGCGGAACGTGTAGTTGAATCCTCTCGCTGGAGATAATGATGAGTAAGCTTGGTAAAATTTCTCTTTTGTTTTCTGGTTTGTCCTTGGTCTCTTTGGTCATCATTCGTTCCTTGCTGGGCGATTGGGTGCCGTTTTGTTGGGTGGCCCTGGGGATGTCGATCTTTTTCTTTGGCCTATGCCTTTATTGGGATCGTCGCTTCTTAAAAGAGTTTGTCACCATGAAGACGACGAAAGAGGGCATGAGCATGGGCGTGTTGATCACCCTGATGCTCGCTCTTTTGATTGTCGTGAATTATCTCGGGGTGAAGCACTATGCTACTTGGGATTTCTCTACAGCGCATACCAACACCTTGTCGGATCAGTCGGTGAAGCTGGTAAAATCTTTGGATTCAGATTTGAAGGTTTTGTTCTTCTATAAGAAGGGTGTTGAAGGAAACGAAGAAAATCGTCGTATGTTCCGAGAGCTCATCAAAAAGTATCAAGATCAGAACCCAAAGGTTTTGCTTGAATTTGTTGAAGCCAATGAAAGACCAGATTTAGCTAAAGAATACGGTGTCGATAAGGGTAGCGGCGTGGTGTTCTTGGATTACAAGGGTCGTCGCAATCGTATTGAAAAAATTGACGAGCAAGAATTCACCAGTGCCATGGTGAAGGTGACACGCACCCAGAATAAAAATATCTACTTTACAGTAGGGCATGGTGAAAAAAATCTTGAAGATGCTAAAGAGGGATTGGGACTCAATGCCTTAAAGGTCATGCTTGAGAACAATCGTTACACTGTGAAGACCTTGCCTTTGATTCAGGAGACAAAAGTTCCCGCGGATGCCGATGTGGTGATTATTGCCGGACCGGTACAAGGTTTTCAAGCCTTTGAAGTAACGGCGTTGGAAGATTATCTAAAGCGCGGTGGCAGTTTGTTTTTGGCTTTGGAATCCCAAAACTCTGCGGGCTTGGAGAAATTGGTAAAACGACTAGGCGTAGAGCTTGAAAACAACTATGTCATTAATGTGGTTGAAACTGTTTTAGGTAAGGGCGTGAATCAAGGCCCTACTTCGGCGCCGATTTTCTCTCCGATGAATCAAATCACAAAAGGATTCGGGCAGAATGAGGTGACGTTGTATCGCTATCCTCAAGCTTTGAAGCAGATCCCAACGGAAGGTATCACGGTGGATGAGCTGGTGAAAACAGCTCCGAACTCTGTGGCATTCCCCACTTTAAGTTTCAAAGGTGATGGACCTCAAGGCAGCTATGCTTTGGTGGATGAGGTCACTGGCAAGCTATCCCCAGATTCCAAAGATTTCCGTGTGATCATCGCTGGTGACGTGGATTTCATGACCAATCAAATGCTCTATCAAAACCTGAACCGTGATTTGGTTTTGAATTCTGTGGCTGCGTTGGCTAAAGAAGAGAGTTTGATCAGCATCACTGCGAAAGAACCTCAATCGACACAGTTGCTTTTGACAGAGACCAAATTCGCTGTTTTCTTATTTGCTTTCATTATTCCTTTTCCTATTCTGCTTTTGGGTATCAGCATTGGTCTGTGGGTTAAAAGGAGAAATGCCTAATGAAACTTAAAGGTCGCTCCATTCTAGTAATCGCGTTGCTGCTTTTTGGTGGTTACGCATTTTATGACTATAAACAGGATCAAAAAAAAGAAGCGAAGTTTCTGGAAGAATCGCGCCTGATGAATGTGAACTACGACCAAGTGGATACGGTTGAGATTGAAAAGGGTGGGCAAAAGATTCTTTTGAAACGCTCCATTGACGGTTGGGATGTTCAAGAACCCTTGAAAGACTTGGCGGACAATGTTACTGTTGACGATCTTATTAAAAACTCCTCGACCGACAAAATCATTGAAATCGTGAAAGATGCCGACGGAATTGATTGGTCCTTATATGGCCTAGATAAGCCTTTGGGGAAGATCACCTTCTTGACCACTTCAGGACAGAAGGATTCTTTTGAAATTGCGACGAAAAGAAATTTTGAAGAGAACGTTTATCTTCGCAGAAATAACGAATCGCGAGTTCTTTTGGCGAATTCAGTTTGGCAAAATCGCATTAATAAGGCCGTGATAGATTTCCGAGACCGTCGAGTTTTGCGCCATAAGATTGCCTCCGTTGATTCTTTGTATTTAAAAAATCAAGTGGGTTCTGTCGCTCTTGTCTTAAAAGAAGGCAAGTGGATAGATCCAGATAAGAAAAACATTATCCTGGATCAGAACAAGGTGCGAGGGATTCTTATGGGAATCGCGGAAGCCAAGGCTGCGGAGTTTATTGAGGGCGCGGCGCCAACGATGAAGACTTTATTCACGCTGAATTTAAAGCTGGCTGAGAAAGATTGGAAGGTCGAGGTCGGTCAGGCGAAGGATCTTAAAATCTACGCGAAGGTATCTGAACCGAAGGTTGTGTTAAAACTTGAGTCGGGGGCCATGGATAAATTGATCAAACTTTCGATTGAAGACTTGAAAGAAGCACCACCTTCGAAAGAGAATAAAGCGAAGGATCCGTTGTCAGCTCAGCAAGCTGAACTTGCAGAACAGAAAGATAAGAAGTAATGCCGCAAAAGATCGTAGTAAAATCACCCACGCGAGTGGATTTGGCAGGGGGCACATTGGATTTGTGGCCCCTTTATTTGTTTATTAATGGTGCTTCGACAGTGAATGTTGCCATTGATGTTTATACCACAGTCGAACTGACTCCACATGATGATGACACTATTGTCCTTGAGTCTGTGGATCTGAAGTTGCGCAAGGGCTATACGAATTTAATAGATGCTCTTCAGGATCCAGATCCTAAAATGATCTTGCTGCAAACTCAACTGCGTTACTGGATGCCTAAAAAAGGTTTTACTTTGAAAACGTCATCAGACAGTCCAGTAGGGGGCGGTCTTGGTGGCAGCTCAAGTTTGACGATCGGTTTGATGAAGGCTTTTGCGCAATTCTGTGAGCGACCATTTAAAGATGTTCATCAAATGGTGCAGGTGGCTCACAATATCGAGGCAGAGATCTTAAATACTCCGACCGGGACTCAGGATTATTATCCTGCGGCGTCGGGTGGTCTGAATGTACTTCGTTATAGCTATGATGGAATTCAGCAAGAAGTTTTGAATGTTACTAATACTCCCTTGGCTGAAAAGTTCATGCTCATTTACACGGGAAAGGCCCATCACTCGGGTTTGAACAACTTTGAGGTGATGAAGGATTCTGTCACTAAAGATCCAACGACTATTCAAGCTTTGAAAGATTTGAAGGCCATTGCTATCGAGACGGAGCATGCTGTGCGTGCCGGAAACTGGTCAGACCTTGGCATACTTTTTAAACGTGAATTTGAGGCCCGTGTTCGTTTGGCCCCAGAATTTTCAAGTCCTGAGATCTATCGTTTGGCGGAACTCTCTTTGCAGAACGGGGCTGAGGCTGTTAAAATTTGTGGAGCTGGAGGCGGTGGCTGTGTCTTAGTTTGGTGTCCTCCCGAGAAGAAACAAGGAGTGGCAAGCGCATGCCAAAAAGCCGGCTTTCAGGTGATGGACGCAAAACCCGTCAATCCTCTGTAAAAAAGAAGACTACAAAAAAGGTCGTCAATAAAAAGGCGACCTCGGCTGCTCGTGCGAAAAAGTCTACCTCCCCAAAAGCATCTATAAAAAATCCTTCTAAAATATCTGGTAAAGTGTCGGGCAAAGCTCGCCCCGTGGAATCCTCTCATGCGGGAGAAGTGCATCGTTTTATTGGTGTGTCTTTAGGTGGCGGCAAAACAGACAAAGCCTGTGTTGCTATTGTTGAGTACTATCCAAAGCACAAAAAAGTTTTTCTATCTCGTTTAGTTGAAAAGATCAAAAGTGATGAAGTGCACTCCGCTGATTATAAAATCCACGAGATCATCGCTCAATATCACAACGAAATAGATCTTCTGGCTTTTGATGTTCCTTTCCGTCTGCCGCATTGCTTGAACTGTGAAAAAGGTTGTCCCGGTATTGAGGCTTGTAAAGAGCCCCATGTGAAATGGATGTGGGAGTACACACGCAAGCTTCATAAAAAGAAAAAGCCGCGTAAGCTTTTTACTCCCTACACCCAGCGCTGCGTGGAAATGCATTTGTCATCAGAAATCGAAGAACCGTTTATTTTACAACATGCTATGGGAGCTAACTGTGCTCCATTGTTGGCGCGGGCGATGTTCATTCAACGACGTCTGAATTTTCCCTGCATAGAGGTGTTTCCTAAGTTGTCAGTCTGGAGAATTGGTCGTTCATTGAATGTTATGAAGAGTCATTTGCTTTTCCACAAACATGCCATTGGCGGGGATGAAAGTCGTCGCGCGATACTCAGTGCCCTGAGTGCTCACAATGTGGCCTTCGTCTATGACCAAGATGTGAAACTGATGATCGAGAACAATCACGCGTTCGAATCTTTTATTTGTGCGCTTACGGCCTTCTTGCGATTTAAAGGATTGACGGAACCACGTCCTGCGGGATTCCCCGAATCAGAGGATTGGATTGATTTTCCATTGCCTGCGATCAAGTGGAATAGCTTTTAAGTTTTCGCCGATATTAAATCGGATATTTACTCTATCTCGACCAAGGTCCTGAGTTCGAATGCGGCCAGGACCTTGCGCGTAACTCCATGGCTTTTTGTTTGCCTGCACTTACCTGACAGCTCACAATTTTAAGTCTGAATTAACACCACGGAGGTATTAAGTGAAAATTGCTAAGTTTGTTGTTATCGCGATGTTGGTATCTGGCGCTGCTCACGCTGCAGGTAAAAAAGGTTTGTTGCATGAAGTTTCAGGCCAAGGTTATGGATCTGCAGGTTGCGGTTTCGGTTCTATCTTGATGGGTCAAGATGGCAATCAAGTATTGGCTGCGACAACTAACAGTACTTCTGGAAGCCAAACTTTCGGTATCTCTACTGGTACTTTGAACTGCCAACAAGACGCAGTTTTCAAATCTGGTAAAGAAGTTCCAGCTTTCATCGAAGTGAACAAAGTTGCATTGGCTAACGACGCTGCTCGTGGACAAGGCGAAACTTTGGCGGGTCTTGCAAATCTTATGAATTGCGATGCCAAAGCTATGGGTTCTAGTATGAAAAAGAACTATAACAAAATCTTCGTTGAAACAAACATGCAACCAGCTGCTATCGAAGCTAACATCCACCAAGTTGTTGCTTCTAACGGCGTTTGCGGAGCTTAGTCTGCTTACGTTCCGATTTCGTCGGAATAAAGACGTCGATCTTTTCTTTCTAAAAAGCTGAGTGAGACGCAAAATAAGAACGCAGTGGATAAAACCACTGCGTTTTTTATTTCTTTCATTGTGGACACCAGATAATCTTTCAAGCCAGAGGGGATTCCCATGGCTTTGTTTGAACCACAAAAGATTCAAATTGGAAACGGACTTGAGGTAGAACTTCGTCCGGCCCGTGTTTCTGAAGCCAGTCTACTTTTATCGGCTTTTCTGGATATCCTGACAACATCACCCTATGTTTTAAGCACGGTTGAAAGTGCCAAAAAGAAAACCATCGAAGATCAAGAAAAGTGGATCAGTGCTGCCAATGAAGACCCGCATGGGGCTTTGGTCATTGCTGTGCTAGATGGTCGCATCATTGGGATCACCAATATGTTGGGCTTTAAAGACATCAAGCGTTTTCATCGGGCAGGATTGGGGATGTCCATCCACCATGATTTCCGTGGTCAGGGTTTGGGTGAGGCTCTTTTGAAAAAGTTGATTGATGTGGCCCGTGAAATTGAAGATCTGGAAAATTTGGATCTCAATGTCATGGATGTGAATGCTCCGGCTATAAATCTCTATAAAAAATTAGGATTCAAAGAAGTGGGTCGTTACCCAGGTGCGTTCATCCTTGAGGATGGAAGACGCGTTGACGACATTGCGATGTATTTGAAGTTGTGATTGATGAAGTTTGTTGGTTTTTCGGTTTCGGTACTTTTGTTGTTTTCAGTTTTTTCGCCAGCTCAGGCATTGACCTCGGCTTCTGAACTAAATCGGGTGTTGCTGTTTACAGAACAAAATCATCTGGATCAAGATCGTCAGTGGCGAAAGCTGATGCACTATGAAACAGATTTTTTTAGAACCACGGAAAGCCAGGTCGATAGCGCCAATTTTTTCTTTGCTCCCAATGGAAAAAGAAATATGCAAGCCGAGTTGCAGGCCACTATCACTGCTTTTTTTCATGACGATGAAATTCAAGACTCCTATGGGAAGGCACAATGTCGTTTCCCAGCTCGCTATCGTTGGTTGAAGAATCATCTTTCGAAAGAGAACATTCAGTGGCCTGATTTCACCTGCGATCGTTATCTGGCCTTTGCTAAAGGTCTCAAAGGAGAATCCGTTTCTTTAGTTTTCTCTAGTTACTATTTAAACAATCCATCCTCGGCTTTCGGTCACACATTCTTAAGAGTGAACAAAGCTCCCTCTGAACGCGATGGTAAACGCTATGAACTTCTTGATTATGGATTGAACTATGCCGCAGAGGCCGATACAAACAATGCATTCTTGTATGGCTTCAAAGGTTTGTTTGGAATGTTTCAGGGCAAGTTCAAGGCCATTCCTTATTACTTCAAAGTGCGTGAGTATAATAACGCTGAATCCAGAGATTTGTGGGAATACCAACTGCGTTTGAAACCGGAAGCGGTGGATATGCTTATCGCCCATGTGTGGGAATTAGGCCCTGCTCAGATCGACTACTGGTATCTGACAGAAAACTGTTCTTATCACATGCTTTCTATTCTGGAGGCGGCGGATCCTTCAGTGGACATTTTGTCGAAACTGGATCGGTACGTTATCCCAGCGGATACTGTTCGAGTGCTTTGGAATAAAACGGATTTGGTGGAAGGCTATACTTATCGTCCTTCAATTCGTCAGGTGTTCTTTCAGCGCGAAGCCTTGTTGAATAAAGAAGAAAAAGCGGAACTAAAAATTTTAGCTAAGCAAATCAAAGTTCAGGATGAATTCGTTTACTCAGACGCATTCAATAAAATGTCTCAAGACTCCCAGGCAAAAGTTCTGGATGCCTTTATCGACTTCATTGACTTCCGCTATTCGAAAGAAGTTCAAGAGGCCAGCCGCGAAATGCAATTAAAAATGCGTGTCCTCGAAAAACGCAGTGCCATCAATGCAGAGCCGCTAAAGATCACCATCGATCCCACGCCAGAAGAACGTCCTCACTTAGCGCATCCTTCAGGGCGTTGGGGAGTGGGGTATCGTCACACGACCAGTGAAAAAGATTTTGCATTGTTATCCCATCGCTTTGCTTTGCATGATCGTTTGGATCCGGCCGTGGGTTATCCGCGCTATTCTTTGATTAGCTTTTTTGATTTAGATTTTTCATACGGAAATTCATTTTCGGGAAAAGACGAAAAGGAATTTCAATTAGAAAACTTTGCGGCCTTCGAGTTGATATCTGCCAGTGCCTGGTCCGCATTGATCCCAGATCATTCTTGGAGATTCAAATTGGGAGTAGAGCGGACTTACAATGAAAACTTCGTTCCTACTCAGGAAGGCATTCTACGTATGGGCGGGGGCTGGACTTTCTTGTTTGAAAACTTAGATGTTAGCGCACAAGTCCTTGGTGAGGTTCACTATGACGGAGCCCATTCAGAAAATAAACTGTGGGCCGGAGCGGGACCTTTGCTAGAGGTTCATTATCAATGGACCCCTTATTTGTTGTCGCAGGCGAGTGCTCAGTATCGCCGCGATTCGGCATGGGATGTGAAAGATTATTTTAAAACCACTGTAGAAACTCAATACAGCTTTACGAAGACTTGGGGACTGCGCGGTGTGTACCGCAATCAGAGATTCCTTGAGGAATACACGCTTCAGTTATTTAATTATTACTAGGGTCGTTACTACGGCCCTGGAGGATTTATGTCTCAAGGTGCTGACTTTCCCTACTTGCACGGTTTTTCCAAAGACGAACAAGAACGTTTGCGCAAGCAAGCTCGCTTCGGTGAATACACCGTTTATCAAAACGTCAATCTTTCTGGAGTTCAAAATCTTTTAGAGGTCGGCTGTGGTGTCGGGGCTCAGAGCGAAATCATTCTGCGCCGTTTTCCTGAAATAGAAGATATGGAAAAGACCGGACGGGAATAAAGG
>CAZPYX010000011.1:7284-42109 GCA_964590635.1 uncultured Bdellovibrio sp. | reverse complement strand
AAATAAATACATGGCTAGTGAGAGCCTAAAGGGGGACGTATGAAATTAGGAATGGTTCTTAAGGTAGTTGCAGGCTTGATGATTCTTGCGGGAACACAAGCCCATGCAGAAAGTTTGAGACTTGGCCAAGCAGCTTATGGCGGAACAGGTTGTCCAGCTGGAACTGCAAGTGTCACTGTGAGCCCGGATCAATCCGCACTCAGTATTCTTTTCGACAGCTATGTGGCTGAAGCAGGCAATACGACAGGAAAAACAATCGACCGTAAGTCTTGTAACATTTCAATTCCAGTGACTGTACCAAACGGATATAGCGTTGCCGTTTTCCAAGTGGATTATCGCGGCTTCACTGCGGTTCCTCGTGGTGCTCAAGTGCGTTTTGACGCTGAATACTTCTGGGCTGGTAGCACAGGTTTCAGAGTCTCTCGCCAATTCGCGGGACCTTACAATGACAACTACACAGTCAGCGATGGTTTGCTTGCAACAACAATGGTGTGGACTCCTTGCGGAGCGAGCGTGAATCTTCGCGCCAACACATCAATGATGGCGCAAACAAATTCTCGCCGCGAACAAACTCTTGCAACCGTGGATAGCGCCGATATTTCATCAGGCCTTATCTACCACTTGCAATGGCGCCGCTGTAACTAGCCAGCTTTTTGAGATGCGATCACACCATATTTAGTGTCGATTCCCATGATATGAGCTGTTAACCAAGTTTTTAGAAACTGAAAGAAGGCCGGGGCTAAAACTCCGGCCTTTTCAAATTCAGCACCGTGTTCTTTCAATCTCGCGATAAGATCTTTGTGAATTTTTTTGTGCACAGAGGCCTGCGAATACTCCAGGGTATCAAAAAACTTTTCTTCATGATCGAAGTGAGTCACAGTCCAAGATACCAGCTCTCTGACAATGGATTGCAATTCTGTCTTCGTTGCTTTTGCCTCGTGACGCTCATAAAGACGATTCATGATATCGATAAGCTTTTGATGTTCTCGGTCCATGGCGTCAACATGCGTTGTTAGTTTTTGTTGATCCCATTTAAAGAAAGTTTCGCCCATATTGGCCTCCGTTTTGAGTTGTTGATGCTCAACTTCTCGGAAGGCACGAAAAGTTGCTACATGACGCCAATCATGTTTGGCATTTTTAATTTTAAAATTTCGTAGATCCTGGCCGACAATAACAGCTGCACGACAAAATTTGTCAGCCCCCCTCCTAGGTAAACTCTAAACATCTTTATTGAGATCTTATGTGGACTCAATTTTGCTCTTTTTCTAAGTATGAAAATGGATAATTTGATGTCTCAATTCAAAACAAACAAAAGATGCATCATTGCGATCTTATTTTTGGTTGCTCCACTCTGTGGTTTTGCTCAAGAGCAAGACCAACTCGCTCCGGGAGTGAAGGCTCTTATATTTGCAGAGCAACATCTGCTTTCACGTGACGTCAATGAAAGACGCATTATGACTCCGAAAGCAAACTTTCAGGAAGACAAGTATAAACCCGAAAATGCGCAAATCTTTGAAATGAAGTCATGGGCTAAAAAAAGCTCCATCAAATTTTTTGAGAGCGCATTTATTTCTGATCGCATGAAAGCGATCTTCGAACGAACCGAGAAGGGGCAAGAGCAAGTTCTTATGCTTGTCCATCCTGAATCGGAATCCCTGTTTGTTCATTCCGATGTTCTCTTTGTATGCAGACCGCGCAGAACAGATGCCTCTATTGGCAGAGATGATCAATAAGTCTGGAATGAATGCAAAAGAATTTATCAAAACAAAAGTCATTGGACCCTTTGTAAAGCAATGGATGGAGATGGTTCTGGTTCATGGCATTTCGATGGAACCCCATGCACAAAATGTTTTAATCGGGCTTAACTCTAAAAATCTTCCTAATGAGAAGTTCATGCATCGTGACTTCGGTGGATTCAATTTAGACCTAGAAAGTTTCAAAAGACTTCAAACCATGTCTCCTGCCAAACTTCCCACTGCTACAACTGTTGTTGAAGACTATCATCAAAAGCACGTAGGAAGTTCTGTCAATCAAGGTTTAGAAACATATTTTGATCAAGGATTCGTTTTTAATCTGGATCAAAAACTTCCTGAATGGGTCAGGAACGGTTGGATTATCGAATATCGCAAACTGGATTCATTGGGTCGCGCCAATGAAAAAGGTCTTTTTTCTAAAATGATCTATGAAACGATGACCGAGGAATTTGCTCGGCTTACAAAGAATCAGGCTCAGCCTGGACTGATGGACCTAAAAAATGATAATATTCACGAGTGGGTTAAATACGCCCGTGAATTTTTAAAAGCCCCGAAGAAGATCTCCTGCGAAGGAGTTCTTCTTTAGATTTACCGCGGCACTACCGAACGACCCAATACAGGATTGTGGATGATCGTAAAGTCCACAATTTCATTACCCTTCACTTCGAGCTGTTCTGTGGTGCCATATTTTCTTAGGTACATATCGCCACGATCATTCATTTGCGCTTCATACTTCAAGCCCTGGAAGTACTTTACGCCACGCCCAGGAATACGGAAGTCTTTTTCTTTCATGGTATAAGTCGTGATCGAAGTATTATCGTCAATTTCTTGATAGTGAGACTCTGCAATCTTCAAAGCCCCTGACTTATTCAGAAGAATAAGATCTTCATAAATAACGCCGCCAGTTCCTTGCTGCCATCCTTGAGGATCTTGCAACCCCTCTGCCTTTTTAAACATCGGATCAGCAACGATCTCATGGGTCAGCATATAAAGTTCACCGGCCTCAGTAAGGAAAATAGAATCACCATACTGCGCCAGGAAATACCTGCGAAATTGCGGAGCCTTCTTCATATCTTCATCGGAAAGGATTTTCACCATCTCCATTTTCGTCCTACCTTGAGGCAAACTAGCCATCATGTAGGTATTATTATCAGTCTGAACAGTGAAAGTAGTCCGATTGTTACTGCCTGGCAGCATGATACGAGAAGCATCATGAATCGGCATTGAGGCAGGAATTACTCCATCATTATAGAACTGCAAACCGGATCGGAAAGTCCAAGAGTAAAGATGCCCTTGATTAGTAAAGATCATCACGCCACTGGTGCGGAAAGAAAACTCGATACGAGAAATCTTTTCTTCCGCAAAGGGAAACTTAATTTTCACAGGCGAGAACTTCTTCGTTACCGGATCGACGATTAAGAGATCGCCTTGTTTATTTAACGCCATCAAGACGTCGGCCTTCTTGGCTAACTCCGCTGGGATCTCATTAAATCTTGTCGCCAAAGTCGTCAGGGCAGACGATTTCAAAAATTCACGATCCGCCTCTGGAATATTCAAACCATAAAGACCTAAGCCGCTCATCCACAGAACTTCATAAGAATATGCGCCGGCATCTTTCGCAGTGATCTCAAACGCTTGATCACAACCACCTTGTGAGCGAGGAATATCACCGCCCTCGCACTGCACATGTCCCGAAGCAGTTTTCACCGAATGTCGGGCCTCATGAATCAACGTGGAAATGGCTGAAAGAGGATCCATTCCGAAGAAGTAAGCTCCAATATAAATCTTCTGCTCAACCGTATTGTTGTATGCTATGGAACCGGCCTGATCGAGATCCAAATCCATGTGTCGCGAATTTTTAGCAACAAAACTTAAGAGGTCAGCAAAATCAGGCTGCACATCAGATAACCAAGTCGCAGGAGGATTCATTTTCAAACGAGTCATATAAAGCAAAGCTTTACCGATCTTCGCACGATAAGAAGAATCACAAACCGCAGGACCATCAGGAATCTTCAAGCTCACTCGAGCCGCTAGCTCCGCGTATTCTTGCTCTGTAGGACAAGGCAAAACATCAAAAGAATTCGTGCTTGATGGATCTTGCGAACTCATTTCAAGTTTATTGATTTTTTTATTTGGCGAAAAATATCCCCAAGAAAATCCGCAAACGCAGATAAATACGAAAAATGACGTCTTAAAGAGCGCGCTTTTCATTCAACACCCTTTCGAGAATTTCGGACTCTGAACTTGTAGCCAAAGATACAATACGAGAATCCAAACGACTAATGTAAGTTTCACGCTCTTTAGAAGTTAAAGAGCCTTTCAAATTTTTGAAGACCTGTCTTTTGACCAACCAATTTTCCTGTTTGCTTTCAAGAACTGCTTTGTAGAAAGAAATCAATTGCGGAGAAACCACAGAACTAGGAGCACGTTTTAAAGGCGGTTGTTGTTCCAAGGCCTTAAGAACCCCAAGACGGTCCACCATCTGAGCCTGATAATATTCCAATTTTTGTGGATAGGGCTTCGCGAAGAACGCAGCAATATTTTGCAGATCTTCCGCAGTTAAACGAGTCAAAGCATGACCATCGAAAAGCGCATGAAACAGCTCGCCGGACTTCAAATTGGGAGTGAACTTCTTCGGAGCAACTTGAGGCACGGATTTCAGTTGAGAAATTTTAATAACGAGGTTCTTAGAAGTTAAGGACTTAGCCGCTACGACAGGCTTCACCGCTGACGTCGGACTTTCTTCCGCAACATCTGGAATCAGTTCAGAAACGGAAGATCGAGACTTTTTGCCGACCACAAAGAAGCCAACAAAAAGCACCACGGACGCTGCAAAATAACTAAACCATTTTTTACTCATCTAAAGCTTATCGGACGCTTAAAGATGAATTGTATGGATGAAGGTCGAGATTAAGAACGAAAAAAGGGATGCTATTGGCATCCCTAGAGGCTTTTTTAGATGGTTTTAGCTTTTTCGTAAGTCCGTGAGCTTCTCACGGACCCATTTTCGAATGATTGGGTATTCTTCTTCCTTCAGCGTGTGGTCTTTGTCCATCTCGATCCACTCTACTTTAAGGCCCGCCGTTTTCAATTTATCAACGCCGTATTTAGTTTCTTCCAAAGGAAGAATGTCATCCTGATGGCCGTGGGTAAAGAGCCATGGCGTTTGTTTCGCATCTGACGACAAATTGTTTTTCCAACGCGGATAAAAATTGAAGTATCCACTGATACCGACAACTCCGCCTAGTTTTCTTGGATAATTGAGTCCAATGTCAGCGCTGATCAAACATCCTTGCGAGAAGCCGAAGAGAAAAATATTTTCGCTCTTCCAACCTTGATTCTCGAGGTCATTCAATAAATCAAAAAGCTTCTCACGGATTTTCATCACACCCTGAGCTTGATAAGGAGGTTCGCCATACCAAGTATAGCCATCAAGAAATTTCCTTGGCGCGTTCAAAAGCAGATAGTTCATTTCCGGAATGTTCATCTCATCGTCAAATGAATAGAACGGACGAATGCTATCGCCGCGACCGTGCAAAACAATCATAAGGAAGTCTGACTTTTTCTTAGCTGCGATAAACTTGTGCTTAAATAGGTCCGTGCTAATCATTTTTGTTCACCCCCGCCACTGTTTTTGCCACTGTCTTAGAACAAAACAGAACTTGGCGAGCTTTTGTAAGTTGTATGTCTTCTGAAGCGTTCGCATCTTCCATGTCCAAACAGTCCTTCGTGGAAATTGCCGATGCCAATGCTTTAACCTGTTTTTCGGGAGCACGCAGGGGATTCATAAACTGATCTTCCTCGCGCCCCACTGCAATCTTATCAAAATTCACTGCCACATCCGGTGACAAGCCCTTCATTTGCGGCGAACGTCCTGAGGGAAGATAATAGAAACCCTTAGTTTCAAACAAAGCGATTTGTTTATTTTGAGTCCAGTATTCGCCTTCTTGGAAAGAACCCTTTCCAAAAGTACGCTCGCCCACAAGAACCGCGCGATTCAAGTCACGCAAAGCTCCGGCTACGATCTCCGCCGCACTTGCAGAGCCTGCGTTCATCAAGACTGCCATCGGGTGATCGAATATTTTATCCTCGCCACCATAATATTGCTCAGCCTTTTTACCCGGATCCAAATAACGAAGCTCAAAGATCTTTTTATCACCACCGACAAACAAACTCGCCACACATGCAGCCTCTTCCATTTGCCCACCGGGATTGTCGCGCAGATCTAACAACAATCCTCTGACATCGGCCTTCTTAACCATACCGATGGCTTCCTTGGTTTTATCACAAACGCCCTTCGCAAATTTATTAATGCCGATCACACCGATAGGTTTAATGCCGTCAATCACTCGTGTTGACACTGTCGCCACAGTGATTTCAGTACGAGTCATTTTAAACTTCATTTTTTCGCCATTGCGAAGAACACGAATCGTTGCCGTGGCCCCGACGTCGCCCTTCAGAAGCTCTGAAATACGACCTTGCATCAGGCCGTGAACTCTTTGGCCATTGATTTCCACAAGGACATCACCCTTTTCAACTCCTTGAAGTTTTGCCGGGCTGCCTTCCATCACTTTGCGAACCACATACTGTCCATTCGCACGGCCCAATGTAATTCCCAAAGATGTTGTTTGATTATCCGCTTTGGAAACAACTTCTTTGAACATGGCCACAGGAATCAAATAAGTATGGGGATCACGGAAAACCGAAATAAAACCATTCAAGCCCAAGCCCACCATCATGGCTTCTTGTTTTTCAGAGATATATTTGGCTTTAAGATTTTTCCAAACGTTCAGGAAAGAAAGTTTCACGGCCGCAGCTGTGTTGTTGTTGAAATATTGTTTCCAAACTTCAAGCTGCATTTTTTCAGAACTCATGTCTGCTGACACATTCACATTGACTGGGACAAGTTGACCGCTCGTATTCAAGGTCATGTTGAAACGATTCGCGATATTCAAAACAGAACTAGCACACGCAAGGAAGTAACGCTCAGAACTGCCGCAGATATTATCCTGAAGAAGATCTTCCAAGGCCGCTGGACCGAGCCCCGACTCGGCCCAGTAGGCGTCCACAGATTTGACCTTGGAAGAGTCGCTTTTTACACGCGACAAAGAAAGGCTGATCCCCATGGTGAACAATAACAATGAAATGATGGTCAATCGCGGCGAGCGTAACACTCATTGCCTCCCAATACCTGACACCCTGACGGTGACAGCTTCTGTCAGTGACAAAGCAAGGGCCGTACCGCTCCATCTCGAATTGGTTCGGTCTAGACGACCTATTCATGAAGAAAATGCAGGTTTGGACAGAGCTTCCACAGGGCTTATTTCTTGAGAAATTCCACCCCATGTAATAGGGTAAATTCACTATGATTATTGTAACTGGTGCGAATGGTTTTATTGGAAGTGTGATGGTTTGGGAACTCAACCAAAAAGGGATGACCGACATCGTCGCCGTGGACTCAGTTTCTTTGCAAGAGCGTGATCTCTTAAAGAAACGCCACTACTCAAAATTTATTCTTAAAGATGAGCTTTGGCCCTTTCTAGAAACGGAAGAAGCAAAATCTAAAGTCACTTGGATTATCCACATGGGCGCTTGCTCTTCAACAACGGAAACAAACAAAGAGTTTTTGTGGGAGAACAACACTTACTACACTCAAAGAATTTTTGAATGGTGTGCGAAGCATCAGAAGTCCATGATCTATGCCTCTAGCGCGGCCACTTACGGAGCCGGCGAGTTGGGCTTCGACGACACCACAGATCCTGAATTATTAAAGCCATTGAATTTGTATGGCGACTCTAAGGTTCTTTTTGATCGTTGGGCTTTGAAACAAACGCAAACTCCTCCCCACTGGTATGGTTTGAAATTCTTCAACGTGTTCGGTCCTAACGAACATAAAAAAGAAGCCATGGCGAGTGTTGTCTTTAAAGCCTACAACCAGATTAAAGAATCTGGAGCTTTGGGACTTTTCAAATCTGCAAATCCAAAATACAAAGACGGCGAATTTATGCGTGACTTCGTTTACGTGAAAGACGTTACTGGCTGGATGGCAGAACTCATGGACAAAAAACCAAAAAACGGTGTTTACAACATGGGCTTCGGAAAACCTCGCACCTGGTTGGATCTTGCCAACGCCACTTTTAGGGCCATGGACAAGGACACAAAAATCAATTGGTTGGAAATGCCTGAAAATATTCGCGGTCAATATCAATACTATACGGAAGCGAAAACCGATAAGTGGTTGGGCGCAGGAATGAGTCCGGCGAAGTGGCCTTTGGAAAAAGCCGTTCCTGATTATGTTCAAAATTATCTCTCAAAAGAGGACCCTTCCCTTTAGGGAGCATTAATTATGGAGACTGACTTTCTACCCCCGCATTTAAGAAAATACGTCGTAGAACAACACTACGAAAAGTACACACCGATTGATCAAGCTGTATGGCGCTATGTCTTGCGCCAACTTCGCGCATTCTTAGCTAAGCACGCCCATGAATGTTATCTCGATGGATTAGTTAAAACCGGCATTGATGTGGAGCGCATTCCACACATTGATGATATCAGCAAAAAAATTCAAGAGTTCGGCTGGCGCGCCTATCCTGTCAGTGGATTCATTCCACCTGCGGCCTTCATGGAACTTCAGTCGTTGGGTGTTTTACCCATCGCCTCTGACATGAGAACCTTGGATCATCTGCTCTACACTCCGGCTCCTGACATTGTTCATGAGGCTGCGGGACATGCGCCGATTTTGATTCATCCTGAATTTGCCGAATACCTTCGTCAATATGCTCAGATCGCCAAAAAAGCGATTATCAGCAAAGAAGACTTAAATCTTTACGAAGCCATTCGCGAGCTTTCAGATATTAAAGAAAATCCAAGCTCCACCGCAGCTGAAATCAAAGCGGCGGAAGAAAAGTTGGATCACGTCAGCAAAAGCATCCAGCATATTTCAGAGGCCACTGAACTGGGTCGCATGAATTGGTGGACTGCTGAATACGGTTTGATTGGTGATTTAAAAAATCCAAAGCTTTTCGGCGCGGGACTTCTTTCCAGCGTGGGTGAAGCGAAATGGTGCTTGAACGACAAAGTTAAGAAGATTCCTTTGTCTGTGGATTGCATCAAAACTGGCTATGACATCACTGAGCCACAACCGCAATTGTACGTCACACCTGACTTCAAAACTTTGACAACGGTCCTTGAAGACATGGCAAAACAAATGGCTTTTCGTCTGGGCGGCCTTGCCGGTTTGAATAAAGCGATTGAAGCTCAGTCTGTAAATACAGCAGAACTTAATTCTGGAATTCAGATCTCTGGTCAAATTGTTGAAGCGATCGTATCTGAAAACTCCGTGGCTTACTTGCGCCTGCAAGGGCCTTCTCAATTGAACTACAACGACAAACAACTTCCCGGTCATGGTCAGCAATATCATTCCCAAGGTTTTGGAACTCCTGTGGGATTTTTAAAAGCCTTCCCAGGTCGCTGTCCATCCACTTTGACAACCACTGAGTGGGCTTCATTGAATGTCGCTTCCGGCAAAACTACTAAACTAGAGTTCGCCTCTGGAGCTGTGGTAACTGGTGAAGTTCAAAATATTCTTGTTCGTGACGGAAAAACTTTGCTTCTGACTTTGAACAACGCCAAAGCTGAGTTCCAAGGACGAATTTTGTTTGCTCCTGAGTGGGGAACTTTTGATATGGCTGTGGGCTCTTCCATCCCGTCTGTTTTCGGTGGAGCTGCGGACCGCGAAGCCTATGGCGAGACGGATGACTTTGTTGCCAAACGTGTTCCCGCTCCGAAATACAGCGAGCAAGAGTTAAAATTGCAAAATCAGTACGGAAGTCTTCGCGAGTTTCGTGAAAAGAAAATCACTGGCGCGGAACTCGAACAAAAACTAACAAGCTTGCTTGCGGTTCATGACCAGAACTTCCATGAAGACTGGCTGCTTCGTTTGGAAGGCATTGAACTTTTGAACGCGCGCGCGCCTCAATCTGCTTTGAAAACAAAACTTGAGAAGGATCTTCAAGCTTTGTCGGGCAAAGACGAAAAAACTAAAAACCTTATCCAAGACGGACTCACCCTTGCAGGAACTCTGTAAATGAAACGTCCCTTTGACGTGCGCATTGTCTTAGTGCGCACAATCTATGAACGCAATATCGGCGCGACTTCTAGAGCCATGAGTAACATGGGGGTCGACAAGCTGATCCTTATTGATCCTCAATGCGAAATTACTTACGAAGCCCAGCAAACGGCGGCCACAGGTCAAACTGGTTTGCAAAATCGCACAACTTATAAAAGTTGGGATGAGTTCCTGGAAAAAGAACCCGAAAGCATCAAGATCTGCTTTACGGCTCGTGATGGTAAAGGTCGTCAGGTTCGCGATATCGACGAAGTTCTGGCTGACATCAAAGATCATGCTCCGCAATTTCAACTTAGCAGTGAGACACCTTTTCTTCTTCATTTGATATTTGGTCCCGAAGATTGGGGTCTTTCCGGCGACGATCTTGAGCACGCGAACTTCTGTGCCTGCCTGCCCACCTGGGGCGACAACTGGAGCTTGAACTTAGCCCAAGCCACGTTGCTGGGAATGTTCTCTTTACGCAGAGCTTGGGGTGGCAGCCGTACAACTTTGGATGGTGGCGACGAGCGCAGAGCACCTCAAGGAGTCGAGGGCATCAATCCAGAGCAAACCTTAAAAACTTGGCTAGAAGAAATGGGCTTTGATCTGACCAAACAAAAGAAGATCAACGCATTCACCGTTCTTCGTCGCATGCTTTTGCAAAACACCCCGACTAAAAAAGAGTTGGTGATTTTGGAAACCGTTCTGCAACAAGCCACGCGCAAATTAAGAGAGTGGAAAGAATTCCAGAAACGTGATAACAAAAGTTAATCCGGAAATGCATTTCGCTTCTGGAGCAACTTAAGTTATTGGGATTTTATGGACGAAATTGAAGTTCCTCTCGAGCAAACACAAGAACATCTGCAACACGCTTCTTTGCATGGAAGCCATCACGACGACGGCGGAAGCGGACCAAGCCTTATCAATTTAGGCGCAGTTCTTTCCGCGATACTCGCAGTCTTTGCAGCTATCTGCGCCCTTCTTGCTGGTCACTATTCCAACGAAGCGATGATTGAACAGATCAAATCTTCCGATCAATGGTCTTACTATCAGGCCAAAGGGATCAAAGGTGCCTTGCAAGAGTTCCGTTTAGAAATAAACGCGAACCAAAGCGAAGGCAAAGTCGCGAAAATTGAAGAGAAGATCGAAAAATACAAAAAAGATCAGGAACAAATCCAAGAGATCGCAAAAGAAAGAGAAGAAACCAGTGAAAAATTCCTTCGTTGGCATGAACGCCTTGCCATGGCTGTGACTTTCTTCCAAGTCGCCATCGCAGTGATCGCCATCGGTGTACTAACTCGCAAAAGATTCTTCTTCTATATGGGCGCTGGCTCAGGCCTGATCGGCTTGACCGCATTTGTTAGCTTTTTCTTTATTAGATAAAAAAGAAGAAGAGGCTTTAAGCCTCTTCTTGGATTTCCATTTCTTTAGAACGAGCGTCGCGAAGTTTTTTATCCAACTTCGCCATCGCTTCCGCCATGGCCTGACCCAAATTATTCAATTCTTGAATACGCTGGAAGGTTTCATCTTCATTGCCGCCAACTAAGCGCAAGCTTTCAAGCTTCGCTGAATTGAGATCCAATTCTTTAGATAAGGTTTCAAGCTTTTGATTGAGCTTCTTGCGATCCTCGGTCAGGCCTTTTGTGATCTCGCGAACTTTGTCCAAGTCCATGACTTCAACATTGGCAAAATCAAAAGCGTCTTTTGATTTTGCTGAGGACTTTGCTGACTTGTCTGATTTCTCTGACTTCTCAGATTCAGAATCTTCCTCACCTTGGAAGGCTTCGAGGAAAAGGGACCATTCTTTTTTGAGGGATTTTACGATCGACCTACTACTGTCATCACCCATATGTAGTGAAATACTCCTGCGCTAATCAAAGCGACTTACATTCGCGCCTCAGCTGTTTGCTGGCTTGCGAGGCTCATCAGCCGTCGGTACTAAAAAGTAGCAAAGACCATAAACCAAGATCGCAGATCCGAAAGTCACAAGCAAAAACAGCACTGCTGCCACTCTTACGATACCGACTTCCAGCTGATATCTCTTAGCAATTCTAGCACACACACCTAGAAGCTTTCTATCTAGAGCTTGGTCTAGTCTATCGACGCGTGGCAGACAAATAGCCAGGATCAAATATAGGAGGGCGCCAGTTCCGAACCATAAAATTGCTACAATCCAAATAACGCGAAGCATCCACGTTTCAATACCTAAGGACTGGCCGAGTCCCTTACAAACTCCAGCCAAGGCCCCATCACTGGCGCGGGTCCAGCGGTATTTCGGGGCTGCATTGATAGTGCTATTTTCAGTTGTTGTTTCAGTCATTCCTCAGCTCCTTACTGCAAAGTCCCGGTAATCATAAAGTCACTGCCGAAAGTTTGATAGCGCGGATTTAAAATTTGAAGCTTATTTTTCATCTGCTCAATACGAACTGTTTCGGTCCAAGAACGCGAGCCACCGGCACCCATAATAATCGGCGCCTGGAACATCCAAATTCTATTCACCAAGTCTTGGGCGATGAAAGAGCTAGCAGTCAAGGCTCCCCCCTCAACCATCACAGAGCGCAAGCCTTGTTGATACAGTTGCGCCAGCAGATCTTCCAAATTTAAATCACCACCAACATTGGTTTCCACAAAGATCATCTGGGGAGCTTTCGGCAATTTTGCCACCTTGGCCTGAGCTTTTTCTTTCAAGTCCTCGGCCACACACCAAAAAATATTTTGTGCTTCGTGGATTTGTGCAAGTTTCAGATCAGAGAACTTTCCTAAAAGCTCGCCCTCACCATCCACGACAATCACTTTATTTTTCTTATCAATAGTTGGATGACGAATATTCAAAGAGGGGTCGTCGAACTCGATAGTACCCTTACCCACTAAAATGCCGTCATAACAAGAGCGGATATAATGAACAAATTCACGGGACTCGGGACCAGTAATCCACTGGCTTTCTCCGGACTTCAAAGCAACTTGTCCATCCAGACTGCTGGCCATTTTCAAAGCCACGAAAACTTTCTTCTGACGGAAGTTCCACAAAAAGGCCTCGCAAACTTCTTCAAGATGAACTTTGATTTTTTGTTCACGCACTTTGTCTTTTGAAGCGAAAACTTCTGCAGCAATACCCGCGTTTTTTAGAATCTCAGCGCCTTGGCCTGCCACCAGAGGATTCGGATCAATCAAACCGAAGGTCACTTTTTTAACTGGAAGTTTGGCGATCATCTTCGCGCAGGAAGGAGTTTTTCCTTCATGGGCACAGGGTTCTAAGGTCACGATGACGTGGGCATCTTTAAGTTCTTCATTGGAAAGATTCTTAAGTGCATTCACCTCTGCATGGGGGCCGCCATAAAATTCATGGTGCCCACAAGACAAAAATTTTCCCGCATGATCAAGCACGACGGAACCCACAAGAGGATTCGGGCTGACACGGGGGCCGCCTTTGTAAGCCTCGCTAATTGCAAGTTCCATAGCTTCTTCGATTGTTAACAAGGTTCCACGAGCTGGAATGGGCAAAGACTTTACTTGCTCCATCTTTTTTCCTTTTTAAAAAATCTGGATCGAAATCTCAAAGTCCAAATCGCCTAACCCAATTGGGTGACAGATAAAGACTGCCCCACTTTGCCTCCAGATAAAATCAAGTAAGTGGAAGTAATCATTAAGAATCTCGACAACAAAACGCTATCCCTATTTAACTGTGAATTCAAGCCCGAAGAAGAGGTGCCGTCGGAGCCCACTCGTGGGCCTGTTTGAATCTAGAACGCATGTAAGATTGGAAACAAAAAAATAAAAAAAGGACCTAAATATAATGATGTTTTTTCATAATGTCGCCGAACAGTATTTGGAGGAGGTCCCTTGGAGCAAAAACAAAAAAATCCGCCATGGTTCTATTTTGTCTTAGTTCTTCAATCCTTCTTCATTCTGTTGGTCATCGGCATGCTGGGCGAATTTATGTGGATTTTTTAGAGCGGCCTCGCTCTCGCTTGGAAAAACTGGCCGCTTTGCAACTCATGGCTTTAGCCACTTCGTCGATTTCTTAATCTAGAAAATATTAAAGACCATCGCATTGGACTGGGATCGCTTGGCTGCCTTCAAATTGAACCGTCGCCTGAGCTCCCGTTTTCAATACAAGTGCGGTGCTGCTAGATGCTGCGAAGTATTTGATATATTGAACTCCACCTTTGAACTCCATGTAGGTGCCTGTAATTTGAAGTTTGGCGTGATCCTGCCCTGAAGTTACATCCAAAGTTCTATCAGCATTTACAACAACCTGAATGTTCTGGCCGACACACGTCAATGGACCGCTGTTAGCATTGGCAATAGATCCCGCAAGCAAAGCAACAAAAGAAAACAAAACCATTTTCATGAAAGCCTCCTGTAAAAGTTGACGGACCCTATCCCAGAAATTTTCCAAGAACAAACGACTTAGCTGTTACCTTTGCCCATTAGAGAACACTATCTCCGCAACTACAAATAAAGTAGAAACCGCAGATTACAAAACTGTGATCATTTATAAATTATATATTGAATTAATGTCGCAAATTCAGAGCAGAGTAAAAGCTCTGCTTGTTCTTTAGTAAGCCACGTTTGATGAGAACATCACACCAATACTATCTGACGGTGATGAAGAAGAAACCTTCGGATTGTTCTTCTGGAAATAAGCCCCCAGCACCAATTCATTTCTTCTTTGCATCATGGAAAGACCTGCGGTTGCGAGATAACTTTCACTAGTATTTAAATCACTATATGAAAAGCCCGCTAACGGTTGCCATTTTTCACTCGTACTATTCTTCCAACCAAAATTGTAGCTCCAAGATTCCGGTGACTTCTGCTCTTCGCCATCAGAACCCTTCTGTGTCGATTTTCCTGAATAGTTCACATCCAAATAAAGATGATTATTCCCCAGAGTGAGCTGCTGCCCCAAAGTTAAACCGTATGAAAAACTCGGAGATGGATCGTACGTCAAAGATGACTGTGTTACCTGTGTCGGATTCGCCGAATTCGTTTGGGATTGCAATTGGCTCGCCGTGGAGTTGATATTCCAAGGCAGAATTTGGCCAGAGAAACCCAAGGTCCAAAAATCAGCAGCTCGCAACATTATTCCCGGAGTTAAAATAAGCTTCGTGGATTTAGCTCTGCTTTCTGAATAGCTGGTCTGCGCCGAAACACCACTTTGCACGATACTGTAGTAGTTGTGAATCTCTTGAGTAGTATAATAAAGACCTGCTCCAATTCCCCAGCTAAAATCTTTATTGATCAACGCGCCATATGCGACGCCACCCGTAATTACATCAAATTGAATATCCAAAGCCACGCGAGAGTTCACAGCGCCCACGGTCACATTTTGACCTTGGATGATTTTTATTGAGACCGGGTTTGCTATATACACGCTGGCAAATCCATCACCCATTGAATACACACCCGCCGCCAGCAAGGGGCGCATTTTTAAATCCGACGTTTCATCTTCCAAACCATTTAACTGAAATCTTTGCTGTCCTAAAGCATTTCCACTGACTGTTAAATTAAGATCCTTGGAAGTACGAAAGCCTAATCCCGCAGGATTATAAATCACATTCCCCGGAGAGTCTTCTAAAGCGGCACCTGTGTTGGCCATAAAGGATTCCTGATGTCCCACAGGCAATGGATATCCAACGGCAAAAGACTTTGAAGAGATGAAACTTAAAGCAGAAATCAGAACTAACAAAACTAAGTTGTTCATTTTGCTTCTCTTATTTTTCAAGCTTTTTATAAAAATCTAAAACTTTCGGGTCGACAATAATCGAACGAGGATTCCAACCAATCAGATGCAAACCTTCGGCACTTCTGAGGCGACTCAAAGCCACATAAGCATGACCTGGCTCCCACAAATGGCTTAAGTCACACCACAAATCATCCAGCGTCGCGCCCTGACTTTTATGAATCGTTGTGGCGTAAGCTAATGTCAGAGGAAACTGAATGACTGACGCCATAACATTTCCTTCAGCGTCTTGAAGAGCAAAAGAAGATTTGTCCACCTGCACTTCACGTCCACCATCTTTTTTAACCATGATCTTGTCGTCAGCAATATCAGTGACAACGCCGCGGGTGCCATTCACCCACCGTTTCTGTGGATCATTCTGCAAGAACATCACGCGACAACCCAGCTTTAACACCAATTTTACAGGGACCGGAGCTGTCTTCATCAAAATCTCGATGTGCTTTTCTGATCCGAAGTAAATCGAATCAATCGTCACTTCTTCTTCGTGCAATTCCTTTAGCTTCATTTGATTGAAGTTTTCTGCATTGATCTTACGCGGGAACAAGCGAGTCCCTGGATGATCAGGATCGTGATGTTGAATATGCTCGTTCAAGAAATCACGCACGCGTGGAGTTGAAAGTCCGTGGCGCACATCACTTAAAACATCCAAGAAAAGATTGTCAGAGACTCTTTGATTATGTGAAAGCATGACCGTTTGGAATCCAGTGTTTTTCCAAACCTCATTGAGGAAACACCAATCACGCGCCCCGGTCTGAGTCACAGGAGGCAACTGCGCAAAATCCCCTACGGCGATAATACGCAAACCACCCCAGGGAAGTTTTGATTCCCGTGCTTTTTGCGACAAGGCTTCAGCGATCATCAAAGCTTGGCCGGGAATCATCGAAATTTCATCAATGATCACACCTTCCACTTTGCGCAGACGGGCCATGAGTTTATTATCGCGGGAAGCTCGTTCGTAGGCTGCATCGGCTCCGCCTTCCATAATTCCTAAACCAAAGAAGCTATGGAAAGTCCGGCCGCCTAAAAGAACAGCAGCGGCACCGGTACTGGCCAAGATTGGAAACTCTTTCGCGTCCAGCTCACGCATGAATTGGCGCACCAAAAAACTTTTCCCACTGCCCGCGCCGCCGGTTAGAAAAACGTTCTCTCCAGATCTTAAAAGATCCAGGGCTGCGGCTTGTTCTGGGGAAAGGTCTACGGGGGCTTTTGTCATGGGTGCGTTTGATCATGCCATCCACCTAGACCATTAGCAAGGCGGCTATTGCAATTCGCATTATTCAGGAATGGAATAAGAGGGTCTTTCGAAAGGATTCGACACAATGAACCAATCTTTGAACCGCGCTGTGATTTCAGCACTGCTGATTTCCGCATCTGTATTCTCTCTTTCTGCATCTGCTAAAGCACCTTCATCTGAAATTCCAGAAAAACGTGAATTTCCACTAAATACGACAGTCAACCCTTGTGAAGATTTTCATAAATATGTTTGTTCTGAAGCAGAATCTTCATTCAAACTTCGCCCGGATCGCAGCCATCATTTGTTTGCGTTCAGTGATTCACGCGAACGCCTGCTTGAAGTCAAAAAGAAGTTCATGGCTGAGCTTCCTGAAAAAAAAGGTTTGAGCGAACGCAGTGAGCAATTGCGCGACATGTATTTGTCTTGCATGGATCCAAAAGCCCGCGCTAACTCTGAAAAAGCTGAAGTTAAAAAATTCCAAAAAGATTTAAAAGACATCGAGACGACTGAAGACCTTGTCACTTACGTGAACACTCATGCTTCAAAAGGATTGTTTGGTCCGTTCTTGTGGATGGGCAATACTCCGGATCTAGACAATCCAAAAAAGTTGAACATCATTCTGGGTGGCAGTTTGATGAATCTTCCCGATCATAAATATTATGAAGATGCGAAATTGATGGCGGATTACCAAAAACTTTTAGTTTCTTTCTTTAAAGCCATTGATCCTAAAGTCAAAACGGCTGACGCAGAAAAACGCGCCACCGACTTGGTGAATCTTGAAAAAGACTTTATTAAAGTTTATCCGGTGGCTGCGGTTCGCCGTCAGCGCTGGAGTGAAAGATTCCTTTCTTCTCAAGAGGACACCGTAAAAAAATATCCAAATTTGAAATTGGATATTTTGTTCAAAAAAACTCCCAAAGATGCTTTGGTCAGTCAGCCTATCGCGGAAACTGCGGTATTCTTAAATGAAGAACTTCCTAAGCGTCCAGTGGCTGTTTGGAAAGATTATTTACTAGTTAAAAATCTTTCGGATCTTATGGACGACGCTTATCCAAAATTCTTCCAACAGAACTTTGATTTCGAGAAAAAATACTTCGGCGGCCCTGACACTCGCTCTGTGCGTGCCGAGCGCTGTACTGACATGGTCACTGACTATTTTATGAAAGAACTTGATGCGGCCTTGGTGGATCAAGTGTTCCCGAACTTCGATGAGAAGAAAGTTCAAGATGTCGCAGAAAGTATTCGCGCTAGCATCTTGGAAGGCCTAAAAAATAATAAATGGCTTTCTTCTGAGGGTAAAAAAGGCGCCATCGCAAAAATTAAAGTGGCGCGTTTGCAGCTTGTGAAACCTCACACGGATAAAGAGTGGGACTTCATGCCGATTCGTAAATACACGAAGACGGACTTGATGGTGAATAAACATCTTTACCGCGATGCTTCTTACAGCAAAATGATGAAAGAGCTGCACGAACCTGCGAACCAAGACGCTTGGGGCATGGGGCCTTTGACAGTGAATGCTTACTATAGCGAAAATGAAAATAAGTTCGTTCTGCCAATCGGTATTTTGCAATATCCATTCTATAACAAAGATGGCTCTTTGATCGAAAACCTGGGCGCTGTCGGAGCCGTGGTTGGACATGAGCTGGGTCACAGCATCGATGACAATGGAGCGAAGTACGACTCTGAAGGGCGTCTGAAGCAGTGGATGAGTCAGAAAGATGTCTTCGACTTTGCGGCTCGCCAAAACAAACTGGTCGATCAATTCAATAAAGCTGATCACGATGGTCGTTTAACTTTGGGTGAAAACACAGCGGATCTTGTCGGCATGACCTTCGCTTACAATGCGGCTTTCCCAGAGGGCAAAGGCAGTGTTGAAGATAAAAAGAAATTCTTTATCGCCTACGGCCGCTTATGGTGTTCTGTCACTCGTCCTGACTATGACAAGTTGATGAGAAAAACAGACCCGCATGCTAATGGTACCGCTCGCATCAATGAACAAGTGAAGCAGCAGCCTGCCTTTGCGGAAGTGTTCCAGTGTAAAGCCGGTGACAAGATGACTTTGCCGGAAAATGAGCGAGTTCAAATCTGGTAGATTTGAGCGCGGACATGGTGCTACGCCCCTCGTCGAAAACAGCTGAAAACGGCTGGGAATTGTGAATACGAGGGGCTCTATATTGAAGAGAAAATCCAAGTCTGGTATTCTTACCGTCTGGCTCCATTGTAAGGAGGGCTTATGACAGTAAAGACAGTTGAATTCGAGTCGAAAACTGAGAACCCAAACTATGAGGGTGTTTTCGATATTGCTCCTACTGAACTTCAACAAAAAATGAATCAAGTGAAAATGATCGACGTTCGTCAACCTGACGAATTCACTGGCGAGCTTGGCCATGTGGGCGGATCTGAATTGATCGTACTTGATACTTTACCAAGTCAGATAGCCAATCTTCCAAAGGACCAAACCATTGTGTTTATCTGTCGCAGCGGAGGCCGCTCGGCCAACGCCACTGCTTATGCGCTGATGAACGGTTTTACGAACGTTTATAACATGCACGGCGGAATGCTTTATTGGAATCAATTGCAACTGCCTGTTGAAAGATAAGAAAATTATGTCTGGAAAAGTTTTTGTTAACAGAACTCTAAATATGAAAAAAATCCGCTATGTCGGCGTCGATATGGACCATACGCTCGTTCGCTATAACAGCGAAAACTTCGAGCGTTTGTCGCACACGACGATGATCGACAAGTTGGTTAAGCGCGGCTACCCTGAAACTTTGCGCAAGCTTACCTTCGACTACAACTTCGCGATTCGCGGACTTGTGATCGACCGTAAGATGGGAAATCTTTTGAAGTTGAACCGCTACACGGCGATTCGCGCAAGCTACCATGGTTTGAAACCATTGGATTTCAAGAGCCATCAGAAATTGTATAAATCTACTTACATCGATCTTAGTAACAATGATTACTTGGCGGTGGATACTTCATTCTCAATCTCTTCTGCGAACTTGATCGCTCAAATCGTAGAATTAAAAGATACCGACACTGCGAACAAGTACCCTGAGTACGTGCAAATCGCCGACGACGTCATGGACGCTGTCGACGAAGCTCATCGCGACGGATCTTTGAAAGAAGAAGTAAAAAAGAACTTGGAACATTATATTATTAAAGATCCAGGTTTGGTTGCTGGTCTTGAGAAATTCCGCCGCCATGGAAAAAAGATCTTCGTTCTAACGAATTCTGATTTCCATTACACGAAATTGCTTTTGGATTATGCGATTCAGCCGTTCTTGAAAGACCACAAGTCTTGGCAGGATCTATTTGAAATCGTCATCACTTTCGCCTCTAAGCCAAAGTTCTTCTATGAAAGCCAAAGATATCTTCGCGTGAATCCTGAAGATGGCTCGATGACGAACATGGAAGGCAAGTTGACTCCGGGAATCTATCAAGGCGGAAACGCGAAGAAATTCACGGCAGACTTGGACCTTCAAGGTGATGACATCCTTTACATCGGTGACCATATCTACGGCGACATCCTTCGTTTGAAAAAGGATTGTAACTGGAGAACAGCAATGGTGATCGAAGAGCTTGATGTTGAAGTTGAAAACAACAAGAAAGCGGAGCCCATCAATCAAGAGATCGAAGTTCTGATGAAGAAAAAAGAACCTCTTGAAGATGAACTCACAGAGATCATGACCAAGAAGATTGAAAAATCCGGCGATATTAACGAATCGCAAATCGAAGTTCTGCAAAAGACCATTTCAGAAATCGATGGACAGATCAGTCAGCTCATCAAAAAACAACAGTCCATGTACAATGCAAACTGGGGTCAATTGATGAGAGCCGGTAACGAAGAAAGTTACTTCGCCTACCAACTTGATCGCTATGCGTGCGTCTATATGGAAAAGCTAGCTGGCCTCTTGGAACTTTCTCCAAGAACCTACTTCCGCGCTCCACGCCGCCCCCTCGCCCACGAAATCTACTAAAAAGGAAAAAGGTGCCTGCCATCTTTTCGGAAAAGATGACAGGCACCTTTTGGGTCTACATTGCGTCAAACCCTCTGGCAACAGAGGGTTTTTCTTTTTTGCCCTCACCAATTTCTGATAGCCTTAACATATGAAAAATACGACAGCGTTGGTTGTGGGTTTAATTCTTTTGATCGGTGTGGGTTTTGCGTCTTACAAAGCCGGGCAGCATTCGATTCCAGTCTCGCCATCTGAAGCCAGTGTTGAAGAGAAAATTAAAACAGATCTGATCAATCTGACTCAGAAAGATTTCGAAGAATATCAGAACTTAAAGACCATGGAGGATCGCTACAAGAAGGCCGATGAAATCCTTGGCAAGATTGTCACTGTATTCTTGGCGGATCTGGGATTGAAGCTTGCGTATAAGGCTTCGAACCCAGCCCTTCTTGAAGGATCCTGTGCGATTCCAGGACTTGCTCCGACGGTGACTCCGGTTCCATCGGCAACACCTCAGCAAAGCAATATGTCAGCGGCTCCGTCACCTACTCCCTCGGGGACTCCGACAAAGCCTGCTTGGATTTTAAATGAAAAGCGCTTGGCGAATTTAAGCAATGAAGAAGACGTTCTAAATAGTCTCAAGAAAAATCCAATTGATGATCTGTTCACGACCTTGAAGTCCTCTGCAGATATTTCTCACGATGACGCCTTGTCTATTGAAGGCCGCTTCCAAGGTGAAATTCAATTCTTCAATCGTAAGAAACACAATACCGATTGGATTCTTTATTGGGAGATCAGCTTGGCAGCTCAAAATAAAGCTTCCGCTTCTTCTTTGATCACCTTAACGAAAAAATCCACTGGCGAGACCTTCAGTCGTTCGCGTGGCAATCAGATTTTGAAAAACTTTGTTCGCGTGGATGGCAGCAAGGCTTTGATTGTGAATGTTTATGGCGACGATGGATATGTTCAAATCTATCCCGTGGGTGGCAACGACCACTGGGTCGGGAACTATTATGAGAAAGGAAAAATTGGCGAGTATTTATTTACTGGCCAAGTCGTCCTAAATCGTCTTCAGTAGTGAAGACTGTTCATCTTTGGATGAGTTTTCAAAAACTTGCATAATGTCTAAATAATTGATCCCTAGAATGACCCCTGTCAGCGACTTTAAGTCAGACAGGAGTCCTAGAGTGAAACACATTTCTGCCTCTCTCATACTTCTAACGGTCTCTTTGTCTATTCTTGATTGCACTGGCAAACGCGCCAGTACAGAGACCTCCAGTGCTGAGGCGGCCACTGCGGCCTCAGCCAAGGTTCAAACTTCTAGTACCTCTGTTGACGACAAGCAAATGGCTCAAGCCATCGCGCAATTGATGTCAGCGGATAAACACTCCTTACTTGCTTTGCAAAGCGGAAGCTGTGTGAAAATAGATTATGGCTTTAGCACTGACCAACAAAGCGATCAAATCTATCATGTCGACTGCAAACAGATCGAAGGCACGATCGAAATCATCGCCAACAAAAATGACGAAGGCCAAGCTTATGATATCACAACGGATCTTACATACTCAGATGACGCTGACACAAGCCGAGTCGACAATTCTTTTTATGCCATCAAAGTAGCCCAAGACAAAACTGAACACATTAATAAAGACTTTTCAGAAACTTTCAAATCAAAGACTTCTTCCTTTGAGCTGAGTGGCACATCAGATTTAACCTTCACTCCGGATAAAAAGTCAGATGATGGGCTTTCGGGTAAGGTGGACGTCGAAAGCACTGTTTATGTTTCTAAAAATGAAGCCAGTCTGAAATATTTCGATGTCACATCGTTTGGCTTACACAAATCTAGCTGCGGCTTTGATAGCGGCGTCTTGTCTTTCTCCAACGCAGATGTCACATATCAAATTACTTACTCCAGCTGTGGAAATTTAAAAATTTTAGAAACGAAGCCCACAGAGACTGCGAGCTTTTACTAGATTTATGACACAAATCTTCACCAAAAGTAAGGCCGTACCTCACCGGGGGGTTACCAGGGGATGGGTTCGCCGTCGCGGAAGAAGCCGCCAGTAGGACCGTTCTTCGGAAGGGTTGCGGCCCATAGAATGCCTTTGATGCCTTGGTTGATATCACGATTGGCGCCGGCGCCGCCCATGTCGGTGCGGACCCAGCCTGGGCAAATTGAATTCACTAAAACGTCGCTGCCTTTTCCTTCGGCTGCAAATATTTGAGTGACTACGTTCAGTGAAGTTTTGGAAATGCGATAGGCGGCGTAGGCGCCATCCATATCGCTCAGTTGGCCCATTCCTGAAGAGACATTCACCACGCGGCCACTGCCCTCTTGTTGCATCAAGTGAAATAATTTCTGCGTTAGCAGAAACGGGCCTAGGGTATTCGTCGCAAAAGTTTTTTGAATGGTCGATGACTTAGTTTTGAAAACAGATTTATCGCCGCCATCTTCATTATCAATGAAGATCCCCGCATTGTTCACAAGGACATCGAGATAACCGTATTCGCGACGAAAAGCCTCTGCAAAATCAAGGATGCTTTTTTCTTGAGAGACATCCAATTTCATCGCAACAACGTCGAGCTCTTTCATTTTTAAAGCGTTGATTTGCTTTTGCGATTTCTCTGGGTCTCGCATCGCCATGACAACCTTAAAACCCCGTTGAGCCAAGGCTTCGCTTGTTGCATATCCAAGACCACGACTGGCTCCGGTGACGATGGCAAGTTTCTTCATGGCAGATCCTTATTTTTTTGAAGAAGAAAGTGGTTGCGGATTACCGCTTACTGGAATCAACAAAGCCGTTGTCCAATTTCGTTGATCAATCACACATTCGGAAGAAATCACTTTCCAGCGTTCGATCGGGAAATAGTAACCTGTTTCAATCCATCCCCAACCTGTCCAATCAACACGGCGACCGTATTGGAATCCACCGTTTCCATCGCGTACAGAGCGAGTTTCACGGTGATATGTCAGAAGCGGATGGTGAACTTTCAAGTTTCCTTGAGCATCTTTTTGTAGGAATGCTTTTTCGTCAAAGACACAGTTGTAGTAAGAGTCCAAACTGCGCACACGGCCCGTGATTGATTCCCCCACTCTGACATCGCGATCTGCCGGAAGAATGAATTCGAAGAACCAATTTACATCTTGTCCTGTTGAGTAGTAGCTCACGGTGTTCATCGTTAGAGAGCGATTGAACTGAAGCAAACGAACTTCTTTCGTGTTGTCTTCATTTCGGTAAAGACCTTCAAGGCTGCTTTGTGCAGAAGCCATCATCGGCGCAATCAACAAACCCGCAAGCACAGACAACAAGAACTTCATAAATCCCCCAACGGACTAATTTCTATTAAACAAGATCAGATAATCTTTAGCCCCGGTTTGCTCAAGCAGTCCAGAGTATTTATTAGCTTCCAACTTTTTACGATAGGTTTTGCGCGCGATCTCTCGCACCATGCAGCCAAGACCACTCGTCCCCGCTGGATCGACAGAACCCCCGGTGGCACATGCAGGGTCAAAAGAAGCTTCCTGATCCAAAGTGAGTGGGAACTTGCTAACTGACATACTTGTCACATCCAACTTATAATCCTCTTTCAATTTTGACACAGGATTGTCCTTGATCAACTGTGAAGAGTAGATATTGGGAACAATGACCGCGACACGCAGACCCTCGGCGCGGGCTTTATTGATGCCTTCAACCAAACGGGGCATATCTTCTTTAATTTGTAAATACATGCCGTTGTTAAAAATCTCTACATAAGGAAGCATCGACTCAACCACGATCACATCGTACTTCGAACCTTGTTCTTGGTTCGCCTCAAGAAAACCTCTCCAAAGTTCAAGGTCTTCAATCTTATTTGGCGTCACACCCAAGATCACGACGGGAGCGGCTTTCACCTCATTGCGAAGCTTTTCAAAAATAGCTTTTCCTAAATCCTCCGGTACGGAGACCTGAGTAAACTCAATCTTTGAAAGTGGTCCAAAAGAGCCCTGTGGCTTAACTGAAATTTGCGTGGAAAAATAAATACCTAGAGCGATAACCGCGATTGCGCCGAGCCAGTAAAAGTACTTCATAGGACTATCGACCTATCACCCCTGACCCATCATGGCAAGACTCATTGTAATCTGTTAAAATTGTGCTAGATTCCGAGCATTACAGAGGACTTGATCTAGCAACAGACAGGTACCGAAAAATATGATGGCGACGAATACACTTTCTTCTTATAGCTATTTAATCATTGGCTCTGGCCGCGTCGCCCGACACATCGGTCATTATTTTCATTTATTAAATTTAAAACATAAAAGCTGGGATCGATCCCAAGACCCTCATGCGTTAAAAAAATTGATTCATGAAAGCAGTCATATTCTTTTAGCGATCAGCGATGGAGCCATTGAAGGCTTTCATCGTTTGCATCTTGCTGGCCTCGATAAAACAGTGGTGCATTTTTCTGGTGCCCACAATTTCACTGACATCATCGCAGCCCACCCTTTAATGACCTTCGGGCCTGAGCTGTATGCTCTCGAGTTTTATAAAAAAATACATTTCACTATGACCGGCTCAACTCTGGCAGAAGCCCTTCCTGGATTGGAAAATCCATCCAGTGTTTTACCTGCGGAAGCCAAAGCTCTTTACCATGCTTATTGCGTTCTAGGCGGCAACTTCACGACTTTGTTGATTGCCAAAATGTTGGAGGGCTTTGCTGAGATGAAAATTCCCTCTGAAGCTGCAAAGCTTTATATTGAGAAGGTGATCGGCAACACTTTCGCAAATTCAAGCAAAGCTCTGACCGGACCTCTGATAAGAAAAGATACTGAAACAGTGAATGCGAACTTGCAGGCGCTGGGTTCTGATCCAGCCGCTGAAATTTATAAAGCATTTTTAAAAACATACTGGTCTGAATTCCCCAGAAAGTGAGGCCTTATGAAATCCATCCTCGATTTCCATGAGAAGAAAATTAAAAAGCAAAAATTCACCATGGTGACTTGCTATGACTACACCTTCGCAAAAATTCTTGCAGAAAGTGATGTCGACTGCCTTCTGGTCGGAGACTCTTTATCCAATACTATGCTGGGACACCAAACAACTTTAAGTGCGACTGTGAATATCATGGCCCTTTATACAGGAGCTGTGGCCCGCGGAGCTGGCGATAAAAAATTCGTTGTCGGCGACATGCCGTTCATGAGCTATCGCAAAGGTTTGACAGCTTCTATGACTGCCGCAGAGGAAATCATGCGCGCTGGGGCCCATGCCGTAAAGCTTGAAGGTGGCGAAGGCAACTACAAAATGGTTAAGCACATGGTGGGTTCGGGAGTGCCTGTGATGGGACATCTGGGACTCACTCCGCAGTCGGTGCATCAGCTTGGTGGATTTAAAGTTCAAGGCCGCGATGAAAAAGCCCAAGCACGCATTAAAGAAGAAGCTTTGCGCCTTCAGGATGCGGGTTCTTTCTGTATCGTCTTGGAATGTGTTCCCTCTCACCTTGCTGAAGAGATCACCGCCGCGTTGGACATCCCAACAATTGGTATTGGTGCGGGTCCTGCGACTGACGGACAAGTCTTAGTTCTGCAAGATTTGTTGGGTATGAATCAAGGCTTTAAACCTAAATTCTTAAAAACTTATTATGATGGTTTCAACAATCTTAAAGATGTCTTCAATACTTATCATAAAGAAGTGACCCACGGCGAATTTCCGACAGAGAAAGAGAGCTACTCATGACCATCGTGTTGCGTTCTCCTCACGAATTCAGACAATGGCGTAAGCAACAGAAAGGTTCTGTTGGCTTTGTGCCAACTATGGGCGCCTTACACTCAGGTCATGAGGAGTTGATCAAACGCGCGCGCAAAGAAAACGATGTAACGGTGCTTTCGATCTTCGTCAATCCCACTCAGTTCAATGATCCTAAGGATTTTGAAAAGTATCCTTTAACTTGGGATCGGGATCTTAAAATGGCCGAGACCAATAACGTCGACGCGATTTTTTATCCGCGCTATCCAGATATGTATCCAGATAACTATCGCTATAAGTTGACCGAAAACGAATATTCAAAACTTTTAGACGGAGCCCACCGCCCGGGACACTTTGACGGAGTTCTTTCCGTCGTGATGAAGCTTTTTAATATCGTTGCACCGACAAAGGCTTACTTTGGAGAAAAAGATTTCCAACAGATGACTTTGATCAAAGGCATGGTTGAAAGTTTCTTTATGGACTTGGAAGTTGTTCCTGTGCCGACAGTGCGTGAAACTGATGCCCTTGCAAAAAGCTCTCGGAACACACGCTTAAGCACTGACGAACGCGCCAAGGCTCCAGCGATCTATGCAGCGATTACCCAAAGTAGTTCTGCGACTGAGGCCGCGGCTTCTTTGCATGCACAAGGATTTAAAGTCGATTATGTCACCGACATCGACAACCGCCGTTACGTTGCGGCTTTCCTAGGTGAAGTAAGGTTGATCGACAATGTCCAAATCTAAAGTTCTTTTTATGATGACTGGATCGATTGCTTGTTACAAAGCTTGTCACGTCGTCTCTCGACTGGTTCAAGCTGGATGTGATGTTCAAGTTGTCGCCTCCTCGGCTGCTTTGAAATTTGTTGGAAATGCCACACTTGAGGGACTGACCGGCAAGTCTGTTGTCAGTGATATGTATGCTAACGGCAATGTGATGGATCATATTCATCTTATGCGTTGGGCAGACCTTATCTTGGTGGCTCCGGGAACTGCGAATTTTATCAATAAAGCTGCACAAGGAATTGGTGACGATCTGCTTTCGACATTGTTCTTGGCCCATGACTTCAAAAAGCCTTTTCTTATTGCCCCCGCGATGAACACCAGTATGTACATGCATCCGGTGACGCAAAAATCCTTAGAGAGTTTGAAGTCCTATGGCATTGAAATCTTAGACTCTGCCTCGGGAATTCTAGCTTGCGGGGAAGATGGCTACGGAAAACTTTTAGATCCCGATTTGATCTTAAAAATTGTTCTGGATAAGTTAAAACTTCAAACTTCAGAGGCCAGAGTTTCTGCGGTGTCTCCGCTAGTGCCGTCTTTGTCGAGAATCAAAGTTCTGGTGACTGCAGGTGGCACGCAGGAACCGATTGATACCGTTCGTGTTATTTCAAATCTCAGCTCCGGCCGCACAGGCATTGCCCTGGCAGAGTTTCTAACGCAAATGGGATTTGATGTGACTCTGATTCAGGCCCATTCGTCCCCGAAAACTGAGCATGTCAGCCATCGCGACCTTTTTGTGACCTTCGAAAGTTTAGATGAAAAACTGAAGCATTACCTTTCCACCGAAAGCTTCTCTCACGTTATCCATGCTGCTGCGGTGAGTGATTACTCTGTCGCAGATATTGAAGTGGATGGTCAAAAACACCGTCCTTTGGAAGTGAAGAAAGTTTCCTCGGATGCTGACACGATGACAATTCACTTAAAGCGCAACCATAAGATCGTAGATCGCTTAAAAGACTATTCAAAAAATAAGAATTTGAAGGTGATTGCGTTTAAGTTGACCAGCCACGCAACTGAAGAGCAAAAGAAAGCCGCTGTGGATAAGCTTTTCAGTGGGTCCCATGCTGATTATGTTGTTCATAATGATTTGACGGATATTGATATTATTAATAAAACCCACAAATTCACTCTGTACAATCACGAGGGCTTTGTGGCCTGTGAAAGTTTAGACCGCTTGTCGAGCGAACTTGTTCGAGTTATCGCTAAAGATGATCACGATCAACTGAGTTCGAAAGCTTAAGGATAAGTTATGATTCTGTGCCTTGATGTTGGCAATACGCAAATTTTCGGCGGTCTTTTTGATAAAGACAAAATGGTCCTTTCATTTAGAAAGAATTCAAAAAGTGGAGCATCGTCCGATGAAACCGGTATTTTCTTAAGAACAGCAATTCGCGAAAATGGCTATGATCCCTCGAAGATTCGCCAGATTGCGATTTGCAGCGTCGTTCCTGAAGTGATCTATTCACTTCGCGGAGCTTGTATGAAGTACTTCAATATCAATCCGTTCATTCTGCAAGCCGGAGTGAAAACAGGTTTGAAAGTAAAGTATCGCAACCCGCTTGAAGTCGGAGCAGATCGCATTGCGAACTCCATCGCGGCGACTCACCTTTATCCGAATCAAAATCTTGTGATCGTCGATTTAGGCACGGCCACAACTTTCTGCGCTTTGACTAAAGAGAAAGAATACCTGGGCGGATCCATTGTGGCGGGCCTTCGTCTTTGCATGGAAGCCTTGGAAAGCAAAACTGCGAAGCTTCCCTCTGTGGAAATCGTGGCGATGCATGAAGCCCTGGGACGCTCGACCATTGAAAGCATTCAGTCAGGTCTGTATTACAGCCATCTGGGTGCCATGAAGGAAATCATCGAACGTATGACAAAAGAATGTTTCCACGGAGAAAAGCCTTTTGTTATCGGAACCGGTGGATTCTCGTCCCTGTTTGAAAAAGAAAAAGTTTTTGATGTGATCATACCTGACTTGGTTTTAAAAGGTATGTTGATCGCTCTCCAATATAATATTTGATTGCACAAGCAATACAACGCTAGAGGTAAGACTATGAATGTCTCAATGCTTAGAACTAAAATCCATCGCGCCACCGTAACGGGAGCTGATTTGAACTATGAAGGCTCTGTCAGCATCTGCCCAGATCTTATCAAAGCTTCAGGTCTGTTAATCAATGAGCGTGTCGATATTTACAACTGCAATAACGGAGCACGTTTTTCCACTTATGTAATTAAAGGGAACAAAGGCGAAATTTGCCTGAACGGCGCAGCTGCTCGCCATGTGCAAAAAGGTGATCTGGTGATCATCTGCTCATACTGTGGGTTGAGCTTCGAAGAAGCCCAGAAGCACAAACCTACAGTGGTTTTTGTGAATGATAAAAATCGCGCTAAAGAAAAGCGCGCGGAAAGCAGAAAAAATAATAAATAACAAAAAGCCGGGCTCTCCCGGCTTTTTTATTTTCTGGAATACAAAGATTACGGTCCCAACCACACCTGCCCCTCTTGGATTGAAGCAGCCCTCGCCCTAAAAGATTGACCAAATGATAGTTCTCTAGGAAAGTGCTCTTGCTATGGGAATCACTTTGTTACAAGTCCAAGGCGGTCATAAAGGCTTTGGCGCAAGAGTACTATTTGAAGATGCAACCTTCGCAATCAACGAAGGCGAACATGTCGGCGTCATCGGTCCTAACGGAGCCGGTAAAACGACTATGTTTAAAATACTTGTCGATCAAGAACATCTTGATCAGGGACTGGTAACAAAGTCCCAGCAATTGCGACTAGGCTACCTTGAACAAGAATCCGATTGGAATGTCGACGAAAAGGTTGAAGAGTACCTGGCGAAAAACTGCATTAAACCCCTGTGGGAGCTTAAACAGTTCGGGTTGAAGCTTGGCCTGACGGAACAACATTTTCAATCAGACTTAAAACAGCTCAGCGGTGGATACCGCATGCGTGTAAAACTCTTGTTCCTTATCGGCCAAGAGCCCAACTTGCTTTTACTGGATGAACCGACGAACTTCTTGGACTTAGAAACGCTTCTAGTTCTGGAAAGTTTCCTTCAAGAGTTTAAGGGCGCCTTCTTACTGATCTCCCATGATCGGGAATTTCTTCGCCGCGTGACAGATCACATTCTGGAAGTCGAAGCCGGCGACATTGTGAAGTTCGCGGGAAATCTAGATGATTACTTCGAACAAAAGGCGATGTTAGCAGAACTTCTGCAAAAACAAGCCCTCAGCCAACAAGCTAAGAAAAAATCCATTATGGATTTCGTCACACGATTTGGAGCGAAAGCTACAAAAGCGCGACAAGCACAAAGTCGTTTGAAAGCTTTAGAAAAAATGGAAATGATTGAGCTCAAGGCGGCTCCTACTCATTCCCATATTCAAATTCCCCAGGCCAGCCCCACGGGAAAAATGATTCTTGAGTTAGAAAATGGCCAGTGTGGATATGGCGACAAAGTCATTCTGAAAAATGTGAATGTTCGCCTTGAGCGTGGCAATCATCTGGGCATCGTGGGTCTGAATGGTGCTGGTAAGTCCACATTGTTGAAATCTTTAGGCGAACAAATTCCGCTGTTAAGTGGAACTATTAAATGGGGACATCAAGTCAGCCTGTCTTATTTTGCACAACACACCCCTGAATCATTGAATCCCGAACACACGGTTTTGCAGGCTATGGCCTCTGCCGCCCACAAGGAAGTGACTCAACAGGAAGTTTTGAATATCGCAGGCAGCCTGCTTTTCAGCGGAGAAAACGTTAACAAAAAAGTCAAAATTCTTTCTGGTGGTGAAAAATCCCGAGTGGCCCTAGGACAGATTCTTCTTCAGAAATCACCGTTGCTCTTGCTGGATGAGCCCACGAATCACTTGGATTTCGATACGGTGGAAGCCTTAACTACCGCTCTGGAAAAATACGAAGGAACGATTATCACCGTCAGCCATGACCGTGGTTTCATCGGACGTGTCGCAAATAAAATTCTTGAAGTGAACCACGGCCTGTTAACTTTATACCCGGGAACTTACGACGAGTACGTTTGGAGTTTGCAGAAAGGCTTCTTGGCGGAAAGAAATCTTGATCTGCCGGAAGTGAAGACAACGGTTGTTAACAGCTCGGTCAGTGATTCATCTAAATTTAATTATAAAGAAGAACGCAAACGCCTTGAGGGCTTGGTTAAAAAATCTCAAAAGTTGATTGAAGACTGCGATAAGAAGATTGCAGAACTAGGCAAAAAAAGAGACGCTTTAAATGAATCTCTGGCAACTGGAGGAGGCAGCAATGCAGCTTCCTTGGCGAAGGATCTGCACGAGACAAGCGCCTTGATCGAAGAGTTGGAACTTTCCATGCTTCAAGCCATGGAAGATCAGCACTCCCATGAGACCGAGTTAAAACAGCTTATTGGATAGAGGAACCATGAAACGACTTCTTGCACTTTCCACTTTCGTTACTATTTGTGCTTTCAATCTTATCGGCTGCTCAAGTTACTTCAAAAGACAAGAGTGCGAAAACATCAATTGGTTCGACTACGGTCAAAAAGTAGCCCTGCGTGGTGAATGGCTGAACTCTGATAAGAATTTGCAAGAATGCCGTAAAGCCGAAGCAAATATCAACGAGTCCCAATTAGATCAGGGTTTCAAAGCGGGAATGGAGCAATACTGCACTCCACAAAAAGCTTATCAAATCGGTAAAGCCGGGGATCTTTTCTTCCGTGGACTTTGTGAGGGGCCTTCAATTAACAGCATCTTAAACCAACATGTCCAAGGCCTTCGTGATTATTGCTCTAAGGCAAATTCAGTGGCTGCTGGATCTTCTGGAAAGAAATATCAAAATGTTTGTCCCGCAAACTTAGAGAAAGATTTCTTGCCAGGATATCGTCGTGGCAGAAAGAGATTCGTCGACTCGCAAATCAAAGACAGGGAAGACGAACGCCAGCAACTCAATGTCACTCTTCTAACTCAACAGGCGTCGCTGAACAATGCCTATGCAGAGCTTAACAATTTGCAAAGCCGTCGCAGCTTTCTGGAAATGCAAAGAAGCAATGCTTTAAGTGCACAGAATCCTGTGCAAGCTGGTTTCCTTGAAGGTCAGATTAATTCCTTGTCGACTGATATCAGTATGAAACAAGGCGATGTTAATGCAGCGAACAGAGAAGTGGATTCTCTTCGTAAGAAGCAAGATCAGCTCGGTATTGAGATTTCAAATTTCCGAGCTGAACTTCCTTCTTTAGAAGACTAAAGAGTCGGTACGCGGAACCATTCAATGGCGTCCACGTAGGCTTTGGGCTGATAAGCGTTTGCTTGTTGGCTCCAACGAACTTCGCGCCATCCTAAACTTTTGAAAGAGGGATTTTCAAGATCTCTCTTTTGAATGAACTCAAAGACATTCGCAACCTGCTCAAGCTCAGTTCTTTTCATCAACAGCGACGGCAAATGGAATTGCACGAAGGACAGACCTTTATTTTGAATTCCAAAACCTTCCGCACCCTCCGCCAAAAACTTTTCGTACTGAACTTGTTTTTTTAGATCACAGCGATCCACGACCAATAGTTTCTCGGTCACGTCGGCATAGTCCATCACATAGCTGAAATTATAGCCGCCACATTTTTCAACGATAGTGCGATTGGCTTTGATTTGCCCGAATGAAGCCAGCGGAATTGGATACCGCGATGGCAGCATCCAAAGGTTTTGCCCATCACGTAAAGCGATCTGCAATTTTGGTTGTGACTTCGAGATCTTCTCAAACTCTTGGAAAATCTTTGAAGAATCCGACAAAGTTTCCTGACTTACAAAGAGCACATCGAAAGAGGCCTCTGCAAAGGCATCTTGAAAACCGCTGGTACGCAGTTCATTCGTAAGATTTGCGACAAAGCTGCGATGTGCATTGGACTCTTTGTTCACGCGAGAACTTGAAACAAAAAGATTTACGTTCTTGATAGCCTCTGCAGCTTTGACCAAAGTTGTATCTGGGATGACTCCCAAAGTCTCACTGACCATGGGAAGATGAAGACTGTGATCTGAGCGAAGGAACTGAGTTAAGTTGTTCACAAACTCAAAGCGTTCTTTCATTCCCAAATGCTTATAAGAACGAATCCAACTTGAAGCCAACAAGGGACGAAGACTCATATCTGTCACTTGGCCTCTTAAGTCGGTTTCCGCTTCGTGATGATTCTGACAGATAGCAAAATGCTCTGATTTCTTCCAAGCCGAATCACAATAGGCTGTGACTGACTTCAAGATATAAGGCCACTTCACTTTGCGAATCGCCGTCGTCAAATGTGTGCCGGGGTCACCGATATCCAAATCACCTGACTGCAGATAAACTAAGAAGTCCGTCACGACTTCTTCCATGAGGTCTTGCTGCGCAAACAGGGTCTCATTGCGCTCTCGGTACCATATCTTTGCTAAGGCTTTTTCTAGATGTCCCGGGGCCTCTAAAAGCTTGCTGCCAATAAAAATTTGATGGCCTTGAATGCGGTAAAGATACGGATGATCTTCCATGATAGTGACTTGAACCCTCTTATAGAAGGGCTCAAGACTTTCTAGGACCTTGGTAGTCTGCTCAATGCGTGCACCCAGGTCGCGGCTTTGGCGACCAAAGTATTCGCTATAAGCAGTTTCCTTATTCAAGGCACAACGATAAATCGACTCGCTGGTTTGCCCAGCAAGTCTGTCAATTCTTTCGACAACTTTGGAATCGATACAGAGCGGTCTCTTCGTCATCTGAAGAACAACCAGGCTAAGTAAGCCAAAACACACGAAACTAAGATATGTGAGCCAACGTGAAATCATACTGAGGGCTTAGATTGCAAAACATAGACCTCCTCAATCCCAATATTTTTCAGGAAAACCTCATCATGGGAGACCACAAGAAGGGCGCCCTGAAATACTTGCAAAGCAGCCTCAAGAATCTCCAGGCTGGCTATATCCATATTATTCGTCGGCTCATCTAAAATCAAAAATTGAGGCGACGGAGAAGCCAACAGAATCTTCGCCAACGAAGCCTTGAGACGCTCTCCTCCACTTAATGATTCAACTTTTTGGTGCACTTTATCCCCGAGGAATTGAAATCGCGCCAACTCATTGCGAACTTCAATGACCGTCCGCTTTGAAGAGTCTAAGACATTCTCTAAAACGGACTTTTCACTCTGTAAAATCGAATACTGTTGATCTAAGTAGGCCACTGGCAAATCTCCACGCTTCACAGATCCAATCGTTTTGCCTGGTGGCTTTAAGCCATCACTCAAAAGCAAATTGATCAGTGTCGACTTGCCCGCGCCATTTTCACCAGCAAGGGCCCATCGTGCTGGACCTCGCATCACCAAATTCATCGGCTCTGACCACAAAGTCTGGTCCACGAACAAAAAATTAAATTCTTCAATGGCAAAGACGAGCTTGCCAGAAGGAATCGCCGTCTCTGGCAAATCAGTCCCAGAGCGCTTTCCGATTTCATCCCAGCATAAAATTGATTGAACTCATCCCGCGCGTTTTCCACACGTTTTTCCTCATGACTGTGGATACGTCCATGTGTTTCTTGAG
>CAZPYX010000011.1:898-7274 GCA_964590635.1 uncultured Bdellovibrio sp. | reverse complement strand
GTTTAATTTCTTTTGTTTTTTGGGCTTTTCTTTGTATTCCACCGGCGATAATTCGCGGTATGCCTCCCTTCTCTGCAACAGCCGCGCCCTTGCGCATGCGCTTTTCCTGCGAAGATACTTTTTGAAGATGCTCTCGTTCTAGCTTTTTCTTTTCTCTGCGCAGTCGATCTAAAGTTTCATTTTGCAAAGTTCGTTCGGCCGATTTTTCTTTTTGATAGAAAGAGAAATTTCCTCCATAGGTTGAAAGACCTTTGTTTGACAACTCCAATATACTATCAACTTCTTCTAAGAGATCTCTATCATGGCTGATGATAAGAAGCGGCCCTCGATAAGATCGCACAAAGTCGAGAATATGTTCCCGTGCATTTCTATCCAGATTGTTGGTCGGTTCATCCAAAATCAGAAGCCCCGATCCACATGACACCGCGTGCGCAATTCGCGCGCGGGTCCATTCTCCGCCGCTAAGCACGGCCAAAGGTTTTTCTAAATCAAGGCCATCCAGCAAAGGCCCCCACACCTGGGGATCTGCAAACGAGCTCCCCCAAAGGTCGGCCAAGTATTCAGCTACTGTCATAAAAGGACGTTCACTGTCTTGCCGCAAATACACCACTTGGTGAGAAACACGAAGCTCTCCGCCACTTAACAACAAATCACCAGCTAGTATCTTCGCCAAGGTTGATTTACCAACTCCATTAGGTCCCACCAATCCATAGCGTGAAGAGTTCAGTGAGAATGAAATATTTGAAAAGAGCTTTCTTCCCTGTGGAAGATCAAAGCTCAAGGACCTTGCGGTCGCCTGAAATAAATTTTGTGACATAAAGAATATCCGTTATGATCCAGAATTGGATCTGCTAGCACTTCAGCTGACTGAAGTGACGTCTGAGTGTTCTTAGAATAAGAAGGAGAACAGAATTATTTTCTCATAGACGTCTGGTTTAGCACCGGACCTTTTTAGTATACTTGAAGTCCACCACCATTTACAAGACACTTAAATTATCTATGAAATATTCAGCACTTATTGTCTTTTTCATGTGTCTTCCCGTCTTTGCCAATGTTGAAACCCTGATCTTGGGTGACTCCCATGTCGTGGGCGCATTCGGTGAAAATATGCACAAAATTTTCCGCGAAAAAACCAAGGAAGACACACGCACAGTTGGTTTGGCCGGAGCCTCGCCAAGTAATTTCGTTGCGACCACGGAAAAACAAAGGACTTTAAGTTACGGTTTTGCGGATCGCAATAATGAAAATGAACGGCTCGTCAAAGGGGGAAATCCTGGCACCCTGCCAGAGTTGGGACCTTTGCTTGAAAAAGAAAATCCGAATCGCATCATCATCGAGTTGGGTGATAATTTTGCTGATTACAAAAGTCCTTCTGCGAACTCCGATGCCACTGCCAAGAAACAGGTACAGATGCTTCTGGCTGCCATCGACAAACACAACCCGAAGACGCCTTGTTACTGGGTGACTCCCACTTGGACAGACAAGTCTGGCAGCAAGCCTTATCAAAAAACCAATGAACGTCTTTTGAGTTTAATTAGCATCATTAAAAAAACAGCTGCTCCTCGATGCACAGTTATCGACAGTGCTGAAGGAATTGGTATTTCAAAAACTGATATTAAAACCGGAAGTGATGGTCTTCATTTCGATGGCGTCAATGGAAAGAAATGGGCCGAGGCTGCGGCTAAGAAGATTTTTGAAATCGAAAAAGCCAAGTCATCGGAAATTAAAACAGCCCCAACAAGCAAAGCTGCACCAGCAATTAACTAGCGCCGCGAATTCAAGGCAGCGCTGTCGGAGTCATTTCTCAAAATGGATGGTCCTATTTCCGACCTAACCGTCCTTTTGACCTACGTCTTGTAAAATCAGAGAGTAAAACGCACAATCAAAAGAAACTCTCGGCATTTATCAAGCACCTTACCAAGGTCGAATTCTTAAAACAGATGGAACGCCCTTAAGTTATAATAACGTTGCCTTCATTTTTCAGATCAAGGGTGGAACAAACGGACAGTGTTTGATCTATCAAGAGATGGTATCGGGAATTGATTTGAGCGGCTCTGGTGGAGTCTTCGATGTTCCAATTGGAACGGGTACGGTTAATTATCCAACTTCGGGTTCTTTCACTGTATTGGATTCATTTAATAACTCTACCAGCTATACCTGTGGAACTTGTTCTTCGAATGGAACCACTATCACCTGCGCTCCGGCAAGCAGTACTTTTACTCCAAATTCTGATGATCAGCGTATTCTTAAAGTTCAATTCTTTGATGGCAATAGATGGAAGACCATCTCACCTGACTCAATCATCCGCTCTATTCCATTTGCCGGTTATTCTGTATCAGCACAAAAACTAGGTAACAATGTTGCTGACGATTTTCTTTTAAAAAACCAAGTGAACAGCAACTCAACTTGTGACAGTGGAAATTTCCTTACTTGGAATGCCACAACAAAAACGTTTGGCTGTTCCGGCGTGAGCGGCGCCAGCGGAGGTACTGTTACTAATGTCACTTCTGCAAACTCGTACCTCACTGTGGCCAACGGTATGGCAAGTCCCGTTCTTACAGTGAATGTGGGCTCTACTGCTGGAACAGTTGCAGCGGGAGATGACTCACGCTTCACAAACGCGCGCACACCAATAGGGGCTGCGGGTGGTTCTTTAAGTGGAACTTATCCAAATCCTTCGCTTGCAGACAACGCTGTGGTTACTGCAAAAATCAATGATGCTGCCGTCACAACGCCAAAGCTTTTCGCAAACCCTGGGGTCAACCGTCTTGTTGCCACAGACTCAGCGACGGGATCTACCTTAGCACCTATGTCCTGCTCAGCTGGACAAACGCTGACTTGGAATGTGGCGACAGGTTGGCAATGTACATCGTTAGGTTTGGCTGACGTTCGCTCCAAAGTAAGCCCATTTGGTGGCGTCTTTGCGAATTCTGCGTGCGGAGTGAATCAAAGTTTATTCTATCAGGCTTCCACTGACACCTTCGTCTGTCAGAATATTGGAATTGATGCTTCGCAAATTACAGCAGGAACTATTTCTGCTGCACGCCTTCCGGCAGGAGCATCTTTCTGGTCTGCCGCAACTGGTGGAATTAACTATGCCGGTGGCAATGTCGGTATAGGCACCACTTCGCCGCAAGCACCTTTGCACGTCGCAAGTACATCGGGAAATTCAATACTCATCGAAAATAGCAGCACCAGCAGTTCATCACCTCGCATCTGTCTCTAGAATATCAACAGCAACCAGCAATGCCACTTCAATTATCGGTTCAACCTCCCAAGGCTGGATTGCCAATGGAGCAACTGGCACACCTCTGCCTTTGGGTCAAAGTCTCAAGTACAAAATCTTTCCACTGGCGCAATCACTTCGGGCTACGGAAGCCATATCATGGCACCATTAAATTCTGGCGGCGGAAGCATCGGAACTTTTTTTGGTCTGTATATATCCCAACCAACAGCAGCGACGACCAACTATGCTTTATATTCTGAAGGTGGAACAAATTACTTTGGTGGAAACGTTGGTGTCGGAACCGCAACTCCCAGCGTCGCTCTTGACGTAAATGGAACGGCTCGCGCAGTCACTACAAATATCGTGATCGGCGCAGGATCTGGAACAAATCCTACACCGGTCTATGTAATGCAAAGAGCCCGCAACACAATTGCCTCTCCTCAAGCGGTGCAGAGTGGTGACCTTTTGGGTTCAGTCAAAACCGGTGGCTACGATGGATCCACTTAGACTGCGGGATCTGACGGTGGAACTCAAATTCTTTCAACAGCTGCCGAAAATTGGACTTCATCTGCCCATGGAGCTGATTTGCAATTCTTCACTACAAACACTGGCGCGGTGAATCCAACTGTGAAAGCAGTTATTACCGGTAATGGAAATGTTGGCATAGGTACAACCAATCCTACAGCTCCACTTGAGGTTGCAGCCAACACAACAGGAAATGCCAGCGTCATCTTTAACACTGGCTATGGTCCTGGAACAAATGGTGGGTGGGTCATGAACCGACAAGCTCGCGGTACTCCGCTTGCCCCTTCAGCTGTTCAATCAGGAGATCAAATTTCAGTCTATGGAGCTCGTGGCTATGGCGCCACTGGCTTCTCAACAACATCCCGAGCATCAATGCGAGCAGTAGCCTCTGAAAATTGGAGTGACACTTCTCAAGGAGCTTATTTAGCTTTTGATACGACCACCAATGGCTCTGCAGGTTATGCAGAAAGAATGCGCATCGATCAAAATGGGAATGTCGGCATTGGAACTACGACCCCAACACAGCGTCTAGATCTCGGTGGTGGAAATATATCCATGGGTTATGAGCGCAAAACAAACTCCTGCAGTGGTTCAAACATAACGTGCTCTGTGAGTTGCTCTGCTGGAAAACAAGTTCTAGGAGGTGGTTGTGACGTTCAAACAACTGATGGTTCAATTTGGCCGCAAAATAATTCGCCAAATGCAACAGGCTGGAATTGCTTCTTCGGGGGATCTTACACTTCTGCGACTGTTAAGGCCTATGAGATCTGTGCGAATATTAATTAATAGTTTTTGAATTCAAGGATGGCTTGAGGATTTCAATTGTTCAAATCCAGAAAGCCGTCGCTTGTACGAAACAAGCTATAGCGACAAGTTCTCATGTAATCACATAAGGGGAGCTACTACTTAACTTTCCCAAGCGGTTTCAGCTTTCCAACCTTGCCAACTTTTGAAGGAAGGACGTGCTGAATCTTTTCAGCCATCCACGGATTGATATCGAGAAGTTTGTCCAAATTAAGACCCGTCTTCACGCCCATGCCATGGAACATGTAAACGACGTCTTCCGTCGCGACATTACCCGTAGCACCTGGAGCATAAGGACAGCCACCCAGGCCACCAAGGCTTGCATCAAACACTGTGATACCCAAATCGTAAGCGGCAAGAATATTTGCAAGTGCTTGTCCACGAGTATCATGGAAGTGGCCCGCTAGCTTATTAGCCGGCACTACTTTTTTTAATTTTTTAAATAGAGACCGAACTTGTCCGACATCTGCTACACCGATAGTGTCGCCGATGGAAAGTTCATAGACGCCAAGCTTATGCATTCGCTGTGCAAGCTTTACTACCTTAGCTTCAGAAACCTTTCCTTCGAAGGGACAGCCGAAGCAAGTCGATAAATATCCGCGTACTTTAATCTTATGCTTCTTCGCCAAAGCCATCACGGGTTCAAAACGCTTGAAGCTTTCCTCGATCGTGCAGTTGATATTCTTTTTAGAGAACGATTCAGAGCAAGCCGCAAAGATCGCAACTTCCTTCACGCCACTTTGGATAGCATCTTGCATTCCGCGTTCGTTAGGAACTAAAACCGAAAACTCTGTCTTTTTTGAAATGACCCCGGCTTTTTGCAAAGCGAAAGTCTTCGCTAAAACATCCGCCGTTCCCGCCATTTGCGGTACCCATGTTGGAGAAACGAAAGATCCGATCTCTACACGTTTTGTTCCTGCCTCAATCAATCGTTTTGCGAACTCAACACGTGTGTCAGCATCCAAAACGGTTTTCTCGTTTTGAAGTCCATCACGAAGTCCCATTTCTACAATAACGACAGAGTTCTTTTTCATAACTTTACTTTTCGGCAGAAGGTTTGATTTTCACAAGCGCTTTACCCAAAGCCACTTGATCGCCAACCGCGCAAGAAACTGAATCAATTGTACCATCAATTTCGCACTTCAAGGTGTATTCCATCTTCATGGCTTCCATCACAAGAACAGCCTGTCCTGCCTTCACCACAGATCCAGCTTGAACCAAAATTTTAGTTACTTTCCCAGGCATTGGAGCGGCCACTGTATCTGAAGAGCCACCAGCCCCTGCTTTCTTACGAGACTTTTGTCCAGAGCCAGCATCCATTGTGAAGGTTCGACCATTCACATGAACCCATAAAGTGCCTTTAAGAAGTTGTGCCTGCGCTTTGTGATCAACGCCGTCGATTTTAACTTTCACTTCCATTAGATACCTCTCCAGAAAGAAGACCACGGTGATGCTGCAGCAGTTGTTTCAGCTGTTCCACCGCCACGAAGTTGCAATAAGGCACCTTCTGCAATTTTCTTTTCTGCTTCAGTCAAAGCAGGTTCTTTCAAAGAATCCGCGAAGTAAGTTTCAATAAATCGCGTGGTCATCGTGCCCATGACAAATTCCTTGTGAGAAAGAATTTCGATCAAATACGGAATGTTTGTGTGCACACCAAAGACAATAGAGTCTTTCAGCACGCGAATCATTTTTTGAATGGCGCGTGAACGGTTTTCATCCCACACAATTACTTTCGCAATCATTGGATCATAGAACGGCGTAATAATATCGCCTTGATCAAAGCCATATTCATAGCGACGACCAGGTCCCTCAGGCCATTCA
>CAZPYX010000011.1:0-888 GCA_964590635.1 uncultured Bdellovibrio sp. | reverse complement strand
ATTGAGCGCGTTCTTTGGTTGGACGATCACTAAGGGATTGCTTGACGCTAATCCCGTCGAAGGCACACCACCCATAAATGGATTCTCAGCGTATATACGACACTCGATAGAATGACCACGAGGAACACGCACTTGTTTTGCATCATGCAGGAAATCACCTTGCGCCGTAAGGATTTGCATTTTCACCAAATCCACACCCATCACTTCTTCAGTGACAGGATGCTCAACTTGCAAACGGGTATTCACTTCCAAAAGATAGAACTCTCCATCTTGAAGAAGGAACTCAACCGTTCCAGCCCCATTGTATTTTCCAATGGCCGCAATCGCACAGGCAGCTTCGCCCATGCGGCGGCGCAAATCATCAGTCAATGAAGGCGATGTAGCCTCTTCGATAATTTTTTGATGACGACGTTGTACAGAGCACTCACGGTCAAAGAAGTGAATCACTTGTCCTGAGCTATCGCCGAAAACTTGGAATTCAATGTGTTTTGCGCGGTCTAAATATTTTTCGAGGAAAACTTTTGGTGAACCAAATGCCGACTGAGCTTCACGTTGAGCTGATTCAATCAACTCTGCTGCATCAGCAGAATTCGTGATCAACTTCATACCACGGCCGCCGCCACCCGCTGCGGCTTTAACGATCACTGGATAACCGATTTTTTCTGCTTGTTGAATTAAATGAGGTACATCTTGATGTTCACCTTGATAACCAGGCACCAAAGGAAGACCTGCTTTTTTCGCAAGTTCTTTACAATGAACCTTGTCACCCAAAGAACGAATGGATTCCGCAGAAGGTCCGATGAAAGTCATTCCTGCTTTTTCAACAGCTTCAGCAAAATCGGCGTTCTCTTATAAGAAACAAAAGCCCGGATAAATCCCTTGCCCACC
>CAZPYX010000010.1:0-42544 GCA_964590635.1 uncultured Bdellovibrio sp. | reverse complement strand
TGCCGCATTGACCCCGGGGGCAGAGCGAGGGCGCAAGGTTCACGAGTTGATCAATGAGCAGGAACAACTCAGCTCGCATATCAAAACAAGTTGTCAAAGAGGTTGTGGAGCTTGCTGCCATCTTGAAGTTGAGATCACTCAAGATGATGCTGTCATTCTGGCTGATTCTTTGGAGGCGGGACTTGCTGATGGGATGGGCATTGATATAGAAAAGCTTTTCAAATTGTCGCAACGTCAACGTCTTGATGAAGCATGGAAAAATGGATGGGTTGCATCCAACAGTTGTGTATTTTTAGGTCCCGACAATGCTTGTCGAAATTATCAAAACCGACCAACGGTTTGTCGAAAGCATTCTGTGATATCGCCGGTTGAAGAGTGCGAAAAGATCGGCGGCAATCCTGTGCCGAAACTCATGCCCATGGCTGAGATTATTTTGAGTGCAGCCGTGAATCAGCCCAACAATGACTTTGGTTCTTTGGCGAAGATGTTGCAAAACACTTTGGATGAGAGAGCTACCCAGAAAGCTTTAGTGGCGGGCGCTTGCGAGGAATTCTTTCTATAGAGCGATTTCTGGTGAGCCCATTGTCCAGGAGAGCACTGGTGGGATTCCTTGTGGCTGCATAATGCGCAGCGTATGAGTGCTTTTGGGGGGTGATTTTGATGCATCTTTCCCCAAAACCTGATAGTTATTAAGCACCTATGACAAACGCAAACAACTCTCGTTCGACACCTTATTCATCTGTAAAACCTGACGTCCAACTTGCAAAACAAGAAGAGACGATTCTTGAGTTCTGGGATCAGGAAAAGATTTTCCAACAATCCCTCGATCCTAAGGGTAAAAAAACTTACAGCTTTTATGATGGACCTCCATTTGCGACAGGTTTGCCGCATTATGGTCACTTGCTTGCGGGTGTTTTAAAAGACGTTGTTCCTCGCTATTGGACGATGAAGGGTTACACAGTGCCTCGTCGTTTCGGTTGGGACTGTCATGGTCTTCCGGTTGAATACGAAATCAACAAAGCTAATAAAATCGAAAGTCGTAAAGATGTTTTCAAAATGGGCGTTGCTAATTACAACAACGCTTGTCGTTCGATCGTAAAAAGATATTCTGAAGAGTGGAAGATCACCGTACGCAGAGTGGGCCGCTGGGTGGATATGGAAAATCCATACTTCACCATGGACGTGAGCTTCATGCAAAGCGTGTGGTGGGTATTCCAAGAGCTTTTCAAAAAAGGCTTGATCTATGAAGGCTACAAAGTTGTTCCTTACTCTGTAGGGATTTCGACGTCTCTTTCAAACTTCGAAGCCAACCAGAATTATAAAATGGTTCAAGATCCTGCGATCACGGTGATGTTCAAGTTGATCAATCAGCCAGACACTTCTGTATTGGCGTGGACGACGACTCCATGGACGCTTCCGTCGAACTTAGCTTTGGCGGTGGGGCTAGAGATGGACTATGTGAAAGTTCAAGAAAAAGCGACGGGTCGCAAGTTGATCCTTGCGCAAGCTTTGCTTCCTTTTGTATTTAAGAATCCAGAAGAAGAAGTTGAAGTTTTGCAAATGATGAAGGGTAAAGAGCTTGTAGATTTAACTTACGAGCCGCTGTTCCCTTACTTCGGTGATCGCGCTGAAAAAGGTGCGTTCCGAATTATTTCTTCTGATCACGTGACTACTGATAGCGGTACTGGCGTGGTTCATATGGCGCCAGCGTTTGGTGAGGAAGACTATTTTGCCTGTGCAAAAGCTGGCATTCCATTGGTGAACCCAGTGGATGACGACGGCATGTTTACGGCAGAGGTTCCTGACTATCAAGGTAAGCGTGTGAAGGATGCCGATAAAGACATCATCGCGGATCTTAAAAAGCGTGGCAGCCTATTTAAGCAAGATACTATTCAACATAGTTACCCATTCTGTTATCGTTCAGACACTCCGCTGATCTATCGCGCGGTTTCTTCTTGGTTTGTGGCGGTTGAAAAAATCAAAGAAAACTTGATTGCCAATAACCAAAACACAACATGGGTTCCAGATCATTTGCGTGATGGACGTTTCGGTAACTGGCTGGAAAATGCCCGTGACTGGGCGATCTCGCGCAATCGTTTCTGGGGAACGCCTTTGCCAATCTGGAGAAATGCCGAAGGAGAAGTTATTTGCGTGGGTTCACGTGAAGAACTTGAAAAGCTTTCTGGCAAAAATGTCCACGATCTTCATATCGAAGTTGTCGATCACATCACGATTCCTTCTCCGACTGGAAAGTCAGATTTGAAACGTGTTGATGGGGTTTTGGACTGTTGGTTTGAATCAGGCTCTATGCCATACGCTCAGTGGGGTTTCCCAGATGCGAATGTTGAAGAGTTCAAAAAAGCTTTCCCAGCGGATTTCATCGCGGAAGGATTGGATCAAACTCGCGGTTGGTTCTATACGCTTTCAGTGATTGGAACGGCGTTGTTCAATCAGGCGCCGTTTAAAAATGTTATAGTGAATGGTTTGGTCTTGGCTGAGGACGGTCGTAAGATGTCTAAGAGCCTTAAGAACTATCCGGATCCAATGGAAGTTTTGAATCAACACGGCGCCGATGCACTTCGTTTGTATTTGATCGATTCACCGGTGGTGAAGGCGCAAGAATTGAAATTCTCTGAAAAAGGCGTTTACGATATCGTTCGTAAGATCCTTCTTCGCTGGTGGAATTCTTATTCATTCTTTGCGAACTATGCGAACATCGATGGCTTTGTGCCAAAAGGTGATGCTAAGAAATCTCCGAACATTTTAGATCAGTGGGTGCTTTCAAGACTTAATAGCTTGATCGCCAACACTCACAAAGAGATGGACGCTTATCGCCTGTATAACGTTGTTCCTCATTTGCTTCAGTTCATTGAAGATCTGACCAACACCTACATCCGCTTTAATCGCAGCCATTTCTGGCAAGATGGCATGCCTGAAGAAAAACGCTATGCTTATGAGACTCTTCACGAAGTTCTGACGACGCTAGCTCGTTTGATGGCGCCGTTTGCTCCGTTTATGGCAGAAGTGACCTATAAAAATTTGGCGCAAGTTTTGCCGAATAAAAAAGACAGCGTGCATTTGGAAAGTTTCCCACAGGCAGACTTGTCAATGCTTCGTCCAGAGTTGGAAGAAGCCGTGAAGGCCATGGATGCCCTTGTGACCTTGGGCCGTAATCACCGCGAGAAGATTTCTGTAAAAGCAAAGATCCCACTTCGTGAAATCAAGATCATCCACAGAAGTGCACAGGTTCTTGAGACTTTGAAGAAGTTCGAGCCGTACTTCATTGATGAATTGAATTTCCGCACAGTGAAATACGATGCGAATGAGGATCACTACGTGCAAATCACAGCGAAGGCGAACTTCCCAGTGTTGGGTAAACGTTTGGGACCTAGGATGAAAGCGGTGGGCGCTGGAATCCAAAAACTGTCTTTGGAAAGTTTGTTGAAACTTGAAAAAGGCGAAACAGTTTTGGTTGAAGGTGAAGAGATTCAGCTTTCTGATGTGGAAATTCGTCGTGGACCAAAAGGTGACAACGCAAATATTTCAACTCATCAAGTTGTTTCGATCGAAGTTGATCCAACTGTGACAGCGGAACAAGAGCGTGAAGGTCTTGCTCGCGAAATCATGCGTAAGATTCAAGTAGCCCGTAAGACAGCGGACTTCCAAATGGATGATAAAATCACTTTGGAGATCGCGTGTGACGGATCTTTACTTGAAGCTTTGGAAGCTCACAAGGGAATGATCGTTTCAGAAACTTTGACTAAAAATTTGAATATCTTAGCTCTGACGGCGGAACCAGTAGGGAAGCATGTTGAGACTTCAGATATCGACGGCAATGTTATTAAAATCGGCGTTGCTGCACTTCCTCGCCAGTAATTGGCGGGGAATCTGTGAAGAAGAAGTAATAAGATGAAAAAACGCGGGGATGTATTTGAATTTGCAGCCATAGGGCACGTACAGTCTCCGTTTAAAGACAAGTTCGGCATTCCACGCCAACCCGGTTTAGTTTGCCAAGCCAAAGGAGTGATTAAAATTCACTCCGATCCCGATTTAAAAACCGCTCTACGCAGCCTTGAAGAGTTCAGCCACCTGTGGATTGTGTTTGTATTCCACGAACATGGAGGGCGCAATTGGAAGCCAAGCATTCGTCCACCGCGACTTGGTGGTGCTCGTAAAGTTGGAGTCCTTGCATCACGCTCACCTCATCGCCCAAATCCCATTGGTCTTTCTGCAGTGACTTTGGAGAAAGTAGATTTTGATGCGGAAGGTGGTCCAGAAATTCATGTCGGTGGTTTGGACCTCCTCGATGGAACTCCCGTTTTAGATATTAAGCCCTATATTCCCTATGCCGATGCCATTCCCAACGCCAATGCCGGCTGGGCCTCAGAGCCCATCACCCGCGTCCCAGTAAAATTCAGCGAAGAGGCCGAAGCAGAAATTCTAAAACGCGATCCCCAAGGCGAAAAAGGCCTGCGCTCCTTGATCATCGAAGTTCTAGAACTCGATCCACGCCCAGCCTTCAAAAAACGCCAAGCACCTCCCACAGACCCAACAACATGGGGAAGCCGCTACGGTTTCGACCTCCTCGGCAGCGACATCAAATACGAAATCCGCGAAAATCATTTCTACGTCTACAATCTGCTCTAAACGTACCTGCTTCCCTTTGGTTCAAAAAAGTACATAGAAAATTTATAGAGTCTGTATAGGCGCAAACTATCTTGAAAAAATCGTCGATACTTTCGTGTGTATGACGCAGATCTTTACCATAAGTGTGTCCGTACCTTTGCGCTGATTTATTAAGATGGGGTTATTAAGCGGGTGGGGGTGTGTGAAAGGTGTGACTGTGGTTTTGGGTGGAGTATTTTGAAGGGAAGGAATTTATGAAGGAGGAGTTATGGAGAGGGTATCTCGATTCGTCTTTCAGTTCGTTGTTGTATTTTCATTTTCTGTATTGGCGGCGGCGGCAAGCTCGGATTGGCGAATAACAAAGTCTCACTGGACGGAGCAAGATGAGGCGAAGTTTGGTGAGTTCATTGCCAGTCTTGGACAGGCCATTGAAACGCGAAAATGTGGAACTGTTGAAAGCTGTCTTAAATCCAGTGCGAATTCTTATCGAGCGTCAGATCCTCCAGAGCTAAAACCTACAGCGGATTGCGCTGACTTTCCCTATTACTTGCGAACATATTTTGCGTGGAAGAATGGGCTTCCTATGTCCTTAGAAAGCATGGTGACCTCTCGTCCAGTGCCGAACAATAAAGGAGATTTGCGTTATACGACCTATGGCAATGTAGTGATTGCTCGCTTCGATGTTCTTGCGTCGGTAAATGTTGCCTCCGAGGATTGGTTGGCTTCGAAGTATGCTAACGCTGTGAGTTTTTTAAATACAGATATGAAGAAACTCAGTTGGTCGGCATCTTATCGTATGATTGGCCTAGAGGACGGGGCTCTTTTCACAGATTTCTATCCAGTTAAAATTAGCAGAGATGGCATTCGTCCAGGCACCGTGATGTATGATCCTAATGGGCACGTCACAATTATTTATAAAGTCGGTGATGATGGTCGTCTTTACTACATCGATTCACATCCCGACAATACAGTCAGCGCGGGACTTTTTAATTCGAAATTTATGCGCAGTATCCCAGAGCAAGGTGCTGGTTTTAAAAACTTCCGACCTCTTGCGATTGTTGGGGCAACAGCGGATTTCAGTGGTGCCCTCGTGGGCGGGCATATTGTTGGAGCTAAAAATGTATCATTGCCACTGTTCGGAACAGAACAGTTTTATGGAACCCAGCCAGATCCAAAAGGTGATTGGAATAATGGGAAGTTTATTTTCAAGGGCAAATCCGTTTCTTACTATGATTATGTTCGTTTGCGAATGGCCAAAGGGGAGCTGCGCTTAGATCCGATTTTGGACATGAAGCAAGACGTAGCGGATATTTGTGAAAGTCTTAAAGACCGCGTGATTGCGGTGAATGCCGCAATTCAAGCGAACATTCAAATTAAAGATCATCCAGATCGTTTGCCTGAGAATATTTATGGCACCATGGGGGAGTGGGAAGATTATGCAAGTCCAGCCAGGGATGCGCGTCTTAAAGTGACCTTTATGGAGCTTCTAGCGCAAGCGAGAAGTTATATTGAACGTCACAAGGCCGGAGACTCTACAATTGTCTATAAAGGAAAAAATCTTCCGAAGGATTTATTAGCTGCTTATGACAATGGAGCAAAAGCCTGTGAAATTTCTTATACCACTTCTAGCGGCATCGTTGTGAAAATGAATTTGGATGAAGCGCGACGCAGACTCTTCGATATCAGCTTTGATCCATATCATTGTATTGAGCTTCGTTGGGGAGCGACCGATTCAAAGGAACTGTCGTCTTGTCATGACGATCCGACAAAACGTTCTTGGTACGATCGTGAAAAGTGGTTGCGCTATCAGTGGGAACGACAGTTTGAACTGCGTATGGATTACTCTTTAGAAGAATTAACGGGACCATTGCCAGGAGCTGGAATTGCAGCTCCTCCAGATGTAGATCTGGAAAAGTTCTTAAGAGCGCAGATGTAATTTTTGAAATGTTCCCATTGAGATATGCAGAGTGATTTAATAGATCGTCACTTGCCATATAAAAGCAAAAATATTTAATGCAGCCCCAGGTCGAGGGGATGGTGTTGGGCGTATTGACTGGAACTTTAGTCTTCCGCCTTAAGTTTGTCTTTTTAAAAATGCATGGTAAAGCTGAACCCCAAGCCAAGAGGGATGATCATGTCACTCTTGACTGCAGGGCAGGGATTCTTGTGGGGGCAGGAAGCAATCGGAAGGAATACGTCCAACTCAAAGTTTTGCGTCGTAGCGCCCTGAATAGAGGTGTTGATGGTGTCTAGAATATTCAAAGAAGACAGAGCTGACTTTTCTTTGTCTTTTTCAGTTTGTTCTGACATTGCTTTTGAAATGCGCACACGACGAACCATGCGTTCTGTCATGGATCTTTGATCCTCTGAATAGTTCACAGGAAGCTTCTTTAGAATAAACGAAACTGAAACGCTTGGAATTTTCTGATCTTCTAAAAAAGAAAGGTCCGCAGTGCGAACACTTGCGATTTCAATCTCAGAACGTTTTAAAGAAATGCGCAGGTTGCTATCTGACTCCCTCGCGGAAGGAAGAATAAAAAGAACTCCTGTTTTACTACCGGAAACAAAGCCGACGTTCTGATCTCTCACAGATTTGGGAGCTTTTTTAGATTGATAGATCTCGCCCATGAAATCCCATTCATTGAGGGGAATTGTCGCAACGACGATGCTGAAGGGATTGGCCCCATCTTGAACGCATAAGTCCATCTTGAAAGATGGAACCATGAAGCGCACTCGCTCTTGAGCGGCCTGGCAAGCTCGATGATCGCGGGTGTCCACGGCCACCATCAGACCCCGTGCATATTGCGCTTCCTCAGTTGCTAGGACTTTGAGGGAAGAAACAAGAACAGCTAGGGAGAGCAAGTACTTGAGATATTTCATCTGGGAGGTTTTATCATGTTTGCTTTGTAATCTGGGGGCCGAATGATCTCCGCGATAAAAATTTCTGTGCTGTCTAGGGAGTCGACAACGGCATGCTCTTGTTGCCTAATAATTCAACATTCAGTGCTAGTGGTTGAGATCCAATGTTCCATGTTCTCTTTTTTTCGATGGGCCACCTTTGGCAATGTGGGCGAACTCGAGAATTCGCGAAATATGCGAGGCATGGGAGTCCCAGTACTCGGCGGATTCGACGTTGATTTTAAGAAGTTGTATATTCGGGTCGAGCTTTCCTTGGGGGAACCATTCTTGATAGGAGCTGCTCCAAAGTGCTGCCACTTTTTCTTTGTCTTCGACGAGTTCGGCGATTCCGGTGATGGAAACATATTTTCCCAATGGTGAGGAGTAAGTCACGTTCACTCGATCATCCAGATTTATATCAATAACCTTTTGTGAAGTTTTTGAAATTAAGAACCAAAGATCTCCGTTGAAATCCCCTTCCTGAGTCATAAGAGGAGAGCTGTGAAGTTTTTTATCAATGGTTCTGGTTGTCAGCATGGCAATTCTCACATGCTTGATGAGTTCACCAAGTTTTTTAACTTCAGGGTCGGAACTGTGTTGAGATTTATTTTCCATGGTGGACTCCTTTTATAAAAGCCTACAGTTCTGATGGAGGAGGGCAACTTGTCCTTTGGCACCACACTAAGCCCGTTGACTCTTGGCAAGGACCGCCGCGTTTTCTTTGAAGACGAAAACGAATTCTTTAACATTAAATTTCTATCGTTGAGGATCTTAGCAAAATCATTATAAGCCGGAGACAATTATGAAGCCATATTTGCCGATTTTTCTTCTGTTGGTTTTTGTATTGGTTTACGCAAATTTCTATTGAGCAGCTTAAGCTGAGGCTCGGCCAAAATAAACTCTTTGCAGCACTTTTTTTATCAAGCTCTGTTTTGCTAGCCAAACAAAACTCGATTCAGAACGTACAGATTGCTAAAAAGCATCAAAAGAGTTGCGCGGGTCCATGCACTTGGACTAAGAACTCCATCATGAAAGTTTCAGACCTGGATTTCCAATATCCCGAAGAATTGATTGCAACCTCTCCGCAAAGGCCTTCGCGTGTCATGTGGGTGCAGGAAAACGGTATGCCCATCGAGATTTCGTTAAGAGATCTTATGGAGAAGATTCCGGCTGGGGATATTTTGGTTGTTAATAACACTCAAGTTCTTAAGCGCCGTGTTTTTGCTGGCGATGTGGAAATTCTTTTTCTTAAGCAGGTCAACTCAACGGATTGGGAAGTCCTTTTTCCCTCCAAAAAATATAAACTAGGCGAAGACCTGCAATTACCTTTGGGTGTAAAGATGACCTTGATTCAAAAAGGTCGTCCGCAAACAGTGCGTCTCAGCGAAGCTGTGTCTGAAGATTACTTTCAAAAGGTCGCAGAGTTGCCGCTACCTCCTTACATTCAAAAAGCTCGTAACGCCCGCCATACCGTTCAAGCCGATGAGTCCTGGTATCAAACAGCCTGGGCGAAAACTCCCGGAAGTTTTGCGGCGCCAACGGCAAGTCTTCATTTCTCTGCAGACGACATGGAAGATCTTAAAAGTAAAGGCGTAAATATTTGTGAGGTCACTTTGCATGTCGGATTGGGGACATTCCTGCCAATCACAGCACAAGATCTAAATGATCATGATATGCACGAAGAATATGTTGAGATCTCCTCAGAAACTTGGAAGCAAATTTTAAAAGCGAAAGAGCAAGGACACAATATTTGGTCTCTAGGAACGACGTCGACGCGCTCTTTGGAAAGTGCCGCCGGAGGACTGTTGGCCGGTTCTGCGGAAGAGGGCTTTCGAGGCTTTACGAAGCTTTTAATTCAGCCTGGATACCGCTTTAAAATCGTCAATCGACTTCTTACGAATTTCCATCAGCCTCAGTCGACTTTATTGGCTTTGGTTGCTGCATTTTCTTCTTTGGAAACAGTAAAAGCTTGCTACTTATGGGCTATTGAGAGAAAGTTCCGGCTCTTTTCTTACGGAGACCTGACGTGCTGGACGGAAAACACCAAATGACATCTGAAGCTAAACCAGAACAAAATATGAAGCTGGGTGAATTTACAGTTCACAAGACGGAAGGCAACGCCCGCCGTGCAACTTTGATGACTGCCCATGGGCCTGTGCAAACGCCGGTTTTTATGGCGGTGGGGACGAAGGCAACTGTTAAGGCTATGACTCCTGAAGAGTTGAAGGACTGCGGAACTCAAGTCGTTCTAGGTAACACTTATCATTTGCATTTGCGTCCTGGTGAAAAAACCATCGCAAAAATGGGCGGCCTTCATAAGTTCATGAATTGGCATGGCCCCATCCTCACAGATTCTGGTGGCTTCCAAGTTTTCTCTCTGTCAAATCTTCGTAAAATGTCTGAAGAAGGTGTTGAGTTCCGCTCGCATCTTGATGGCGCTAAATATTTTATTTCTCCTGAAAAGAGCATGGAGATCCAAATGGATCTGGGCTCTGACATCATCATGGCTTTTGATGAATGTTTGCAATATCCAGCGACGGACGCTGAAATTGAAAAGTCCATGGCGCTCACTTATCGTTGGTTGGTGCGTTCGAAAGCGGCGATGACTCGCAAAGAAAGTCTATTGTTCGGAATCGTGCAAGGCGGTCTAAGTCTTGAGCATCGTCTTAAGAGTTTAGAACAAGTGACCTCTGTGGATTTGCCTGGTTACGCTTTGGGTGGCTTCAGTGTTGGTGAGCCAATTCACTTGATGCATGAGTTGCTTCCTCATGTGGCGCCTAAAATGCCGGCAAATAAGCCGCGTTATTTGATGGGAGTGGGAACCCCGACGGATTTAATTATCGCAATTGATGCCGGGATTGATATGTTTGACTGCGTCATTCCTACGCGCGTGGCCCGTAACGGAACGATCTATACTTGGCAGGGTAAAGTGAGCATCAAGCGTACAGAATATCGTGAAGACGAGTCTCCGCTAGATCCAGAATGCGACTGCTATACTTGTAAGAACTATTCTAAGGCTTACTTACGTCATCTCTTCTTAAGTGGTGAAATTTTAGGCTCTCGTTTGAACACGATTCACAACATTCATTTTTATATGAAGTTGATGGAAAAAGCTCGCGAAGCGATCGCGAAAGGTCGTTGGGCTCAGTATCGCGACGACTGTTTAACGCGTTTCGTAAAGAAGCCTAAGTAGTTCTGCAGCAGATAGATTTTTACGAGGCGCAAGGAGGAAGCTGTACGCCGTACTGCGACGACGCAGCAACGAAGAAAAAATATATCTGATGTAGAACTAGACTAAACCGTTGATTCTTCCTGAGAATAATGCTGAATTTTAGCGTTATCTTGTTCGGCCATGCCGGCAAAGCATTTTACGGAGGAATCAATGTTATTAGGACTACTTGTATCGACAGCACACGCTCAATCTGCCGCTCCAGCTGGTGGACAACCTTCAGCTTTTGAGATGTTTGTTCCATTCATCTTTATCTTTGTTATTTTCTATTTCCTTATCATTCGCCCGCAATCTAAACGCCAAAAAGAACACCAAAAGTTCTTGGCTGAGATTAAACGCGGTGATGAAGTGATCACGACTTCAGGCATCTTGGGTCGTATCGAAGGCATCTCTGAGCAGTTTGTGACTGTTGAGATCGCTGATGGCGTTAAAGTTAAAATGCTTCGTACTCAAATCGCTACAACTCAGAAATCAGCAACAGAGGAAAAGAAATAATGGACGGACTTCGTTGGAGAACAATCGGCGCGGCAGCGGGTATTGTTTTGGCCCTTGTATGGGTCATGCCAAATCTCGTGAATATCAGTGAAACTTCTTGGTGGCCAGCCAAGCAAAAAATCAACTATGGATTGGATATCCAGGGTGGTTTGAATTTGGTTATGGGTGTGGACGTTGACGAAGTTGTTAAAGAAAGCACAACTCGTATGATGGCTTCAATCAAAGCTGATTTGGCAAAAGATCAAGTTGAAGGCGCTGATGTAAAAGCAGACAAGCCAGAAGCGGGCGAAGTGATCATCACTGTTGCCAATGTAGATGCGAAAAAGAAAGTTGAAAAGGTATTGGCAGATAAATATTCAACAACTCTTCAAGTTGTTGGCTCTACTGACAATTCAGTAACAGCTCGATATTTCGATTCCTATTTGAATGAATACAAAAATCGCGTGATTCAGCAAGCGATTGAAACTATCCGTAACCGTATCGATGAGTTCGGCGTGGCGGAGCCTTCGATCTCTCAACAAGGCTCAAATCGTATCCTTGTTCAGTTGCCTGGTATGGCTGATGCTGAAAAAGCAAAACAGCTTATCAATACAACTGCAAAATTGGATTTCATGATCGTGTCTACGGAGAAATCTCAGCAAGAGTTGATGGCTTTGATCGCTGACGCGGAAAAAGCTGGCAACTACAAAATGGCTGGCATGAAGTATTCTGATTATGTGACTAAGTTGAATGCGGACCTTAAAGGTAAGCTTCCAGAAAAAACAGTTTTGTACTTTGAAAAAGCACCTAATGCAGCTTCCATGGAAGTGGGCGCCGTTCCTTTCTTGTTAAGAACAGATACTGATTTGACAGGTGGAGCTTTGGATGACGCCTTTGTTGGTTACGACCAATACGGTGGTCCACAGGTTTCATTGCACTTCAACACGGCGGGCGCTACTAAATTTGCGGATCTTACGGGTAACAACGTAGGTAAACAAATGGCGATCGTTTTGGATAAAATCGTTAAGTCTGCTCCAAGCGTGCGTGATCGTATTGCTGGTGGACAAGCAGTTATCACTTTGGGCGGTGGCCGTGATCGCAACGGTATGATGGATGAAGCGAAAATGATTTCAACGGCTCTTCGTGCGGGTGCTTTGCCTGCTTCTTTGGAGCAATTGGAAGAAAGACGTGTTGGTCCAACATTGGGAGCTGACTCTATCGCAAAAGCGAAAATGGGTGCTTACATTGGTGCGGCTTTGATTATCCTGTTCATGTTGCTTTACTACAAAGGTATGGGCGTTATCGCGAACGTTTCTTTGATTATCAATATCACGGGTGTTTTTGCATTGCTGACTTCATTCGGTGCAACATTGACCTTGCCTGGCATCGCGGCGATCGCGTTAACAGTGGGTTTTGCTGTGGATGCGAACGTTCTGATCAATGAGCGTATTAAAGAAGAACTCGCGATGGGGCATAGTCTGAAAGTGGCGATCAAAGAAGGCTACCACAGAGCCATGTCAGCAATCATCGATGGTAACGTCACGACAGCAGCTACTGCGGTTGTTCTTTTGTACTTCGGTACAGGACCTGTTCGTGGTTTCGCGGTGAACTTGTTGATCGGTATCGCGACGACTTTGTTTGCGAATGTGTTCGTATCTAAAGTGATCGTGGATCAATTGATCGTGAAATTTAACGTTAAGAAGTTGTCTATCTAATATGGGTGCTCAAATGACTAACAAACAAAATGCAACAGAATCATCTGGCAAATACGACTTCGTAGGTAAAGTTGGCATCTTCACAGGAATTTCAATCATTCTTGTGGTGGCTTCTTTGGCGTTCCTTGCGGTTCGTGGAATCAGCTACGGTATCGACTTTAAAGGTGGTACTGAGTTCCAAGTTAAATTCGACAAAGAAGTCTCAATCGATCAAGTTCGTAAAACTGTTGATGACTTGAAATTGGGTGAAGTGGGTGTTCAATCTTTCGGCGAAGGCGTGAATGAATTCATCATCCGCTTCCAAGGTAAGCATGGCGCCACTGATAAAGAAACCAATGAGATCTTGAATACTGACATCGCAAAGATCAAAGAAGTTATCACGACTCAGTTCGCTTCTCACAATCCAGAAATTCGTCGTATTGATACAGTGGGACCTCAAGTGGGTGCGGAATTGAAACGTAACGGTTTGCTTGCAGTATTCTATTGCTTGCTTGTGATCCTGATCTACGTAGCGATTCGTTTCGACTTCAAATACGCTCCGGGCGCAGTATTCTGCTTGTTCCATGATGCGGTTATCACTTTGGCGATCTTCGTCTTGGTGGGTAAAGAAGTGAACGTTCCTATCTTGGCGGCGATTCTGACTTTGATCGGTTATTCACTGAACGATACCATCGTTGTGTTCGACCGTATTCGCGAGACAGACTCTCATTACCACGACAAGGGATATAGATTCATTATTAACAAAGCGATCAATGATATGCTTCACCGTACTTTGATTACTTCTGGTACAGTGTTCACATCAGCTTTGTGCTTGTTCTTGTTTTCTGGTGGCACTGTGGCGGATATCGCTTTTGCGATCTGTATCGGTATCGTGTTTGGAACATACTCTTCAATTTACGTAGCGGCACCTATCGTGCTTCTAATGGATAAATTGACTTCTAAAAAAGCGGCCGCTTAAGGTCGCAAGTTAAAAGAGCCGCTGTTCTTATGTTGTTGAATGGTTCTTTTAAAATTGTGCTTCCATATCTAATATGTTGAATCATATTGATTGGAGGCTTTGACCAGGACCTCTGTCATCAGAGGTGTTAGACCGGAGTTTTAGTGAATCCATTATGGAAACTGCGTGAAGCAGAAGCAGTAAGTATGGAGGGGGTGGCAACACCTCCACCGGTTGAGGGGCAGCAATGGCCTTCACTTATTGGTAAGCTTTTAGCAGCTCGCGGATTCACTGAGTCTCAGCAGGTTGATAAGTTGTTATTTCCAAAGCTCGCTGATTTGAAAGATCCTCTTGAGTTAAAGGGGATGTCTCAAGCTCTTGAGCGTCTGGGTAATGCCTACCTTAATAAAGAAAAAATTTGCATCTATGCGGACTTCGATCTCGATGGAACCTCGGGCCTAGCTCTTCTGAAAACAGGAATGTTGGCTTTAGGCTTTACGGAAGTTCAGCACTATCAACCAAAGCGATTGTCTGAAGGCTATGGCTTTCACGCGGCGGTGGTTGAAGAGTTAAAGAACCAAGGTGTCAGTGTTATTATCACGGTCGATGTTGGAATCACCGCCCATGCGGCTGTCGATAAAGCTCGTGAACTAGGTATCGATGTGATCCTAACGGATCATCATTTGCCGGCGGAATCGATTCCCAATGCGTTCGTTGTTGTGAACCCAAATCAAGGAACTTGTGAATCTGCTTTAGGTTATTTGTGTGGTGCTGGAGTTGCTTTTTATCTTTTACGTGGACTTAAAAGATACTTTCAGGATCATCCGCAACTACCTAAAAACAACTGGGATTTGAAAGAAGTATTAGACTACTTCACCATTGGTACCTTGACCGACATGGTACCCTTGGTTGATGACAACCGGGTGTTGGTTAAGCACGGCTTGGTAAAGCTGGCAGAGACGAAAAGAGCAGGACTTCGAGCTTTACTTGAGGAGTTGGATTTGACGGGAAGACCGCTGACCAGTCAAGATGTGGCGATTCGTTTCGCGCCCAAATTGAATGCTTTATCGCGCATGGAATCTGGCGTTTTGCCGGTGGATATTTTTCTTTTAGATGATCCAACTTTAGCGCGGGACATGGTTCGCACCGTGATGAAGAATAATTCAACTCGTGTGCAACTTCAGGGTGATGCGGAAATTGAAGCTCAAGAAAAACTTAAAGAGTGGCCACATAAAGACTTTGTTTTCGTAGCTTCTAAGAGTTTCCATCGTGGTGTGGTTGGCTTAATTGCTACAAAGCTGACTCAAGTTTTCAACAAGCCCGCTTTCGTAGGCTCGTTGGGTGATGACGGCATGATCGTCGGCAGTGCGCGACTTCCTCAAGGTCAAGAAGCTTGTCTTGTTCAAGCCATGGGTTCTGCAGCGGAGTTAATGAGTCGCTTTGGCGGTCACTCGGCGGCGGCAGGATTTGAAATAGCTGAAACCAAAGTTCCGATGTTTATCGATAAGTTAGCTGGACATTTTGAAGAGCTTCGTGAAAAGCCGAAGCCTTTGGAGATTTACTATGACATCGATGCTAAATTGCCAGAAGTCAATTCGGGACTTATGAAGTGGTATGATTTCGTAGGTCCGTTTGGTGCGGGCTTTACAGTTCCATTGTTGCATTTCGGAAAGATCGAAATCCTTTCTAAGCGTGAGTTGAAAGGCGGCCATCTTCGTTTGAAGCTGGCGGATCCTGAAACGCACACATCGATGGAAGCGTTATTATTTACTCCAACGCCTCGCCAGATTGAAACACTTCAAGCTGTGCCAGGATTTTATGACATTTTGGGTGAGTTGCAGTGGAATTACTTCGCTGGACAAAAAACCATTCAAATTCTTATTCGTGATCTAAAGGCTGCGACATGAGAAAAACAAAAAAAATAGTGGCTCTTCTATCCTCGGGTCTAGACTCGACGGTCAACGTTTTTGAAGCGATTAAGCATCACCACGAAGTGGTCTTGGCTTTGACGTTCAATTATGGACAAAGAGCCGCAGTCAAAGAAATCGAGCACTCGGCTAAAATTGCCAAGCACTTGGGAATTCCTCACAAAGTCATGGATGTGACTTGGTTTAAGGACTTCAATAAATCGTCATTGATTGTTGAGGATCAAGAAGTTCCCACGGGTAAAGATGTTCAAATTGATAATCTAGAAAAATCCGGAGAGACAGCAAAGTCAGTCTGGGTTCCAAATCGCAATGGTATTTTTATTAATATTGCCGCGGCCTATGCGGAAGCTTTGGGCGCGGATGCCGTGATTCCAGGATTCAATGCCGAAGAAGCAGCGACTTTCCCTGATAACTCCCGTGAGTTCCTAGAGCAGGCTACTAAAGCACTTTGGTACTCAACAGCCAATCATGTGTCAGTTGGATGTTATACCGCTCACTTGAATAAACCTGACATCGTTCGTTTGGGCCAAGGCTTAAAAGTTCCGTGGGAACTTATTTGGCCATGTTATTTCTCTGGCGATCAATGGTGCGGGCAGTGTGAGTCTTGCCAAAGAGCGAAGCGTGCTTTCGCGTCGGCTAACATCAATGTTAGTCATTTGTTTAAGGAGTAATCGTGGAATCACTTTTCATAGAAAAGAAATTTGCCTATGATGGCAGCCAACTTCATTCGCTCTTTGCTTATCTTGAACACGGAGTTCTAGGACCTTCTATTATTTCCTGGCAGGGCGCCTGCGATATTCCCTTCACTCATATGGTTGACGGTGAAGACTTACTGGCAAAGGCCGTGATTGAAAGTGATGAAATGCTTCATTTCATCATCGAAGTTTTTGATCGTGATCTTTTTGCCGGAGTGGCGTTGCAAAGAATGTTCGCATCGATTACACGGGACTACCTACAAAAACACGCAGCCGCAACGTTGAATGGTCAATCCCTAGTCAGAGAAGGCGACGACATTTACTGGAACGATCGCAAGCTAAGCATCAGCATCGCAACCAAGTCGCCTGTGTCTGTCATGGTTCACTTCGCCATGAACGTAACAAACGAAGGCACCCCAGTAAAAACACTAAGCCTCTCAGATCTAAAACTAGATCCAGCCAAGGTCGCCGAAGACCTCATGCATCTCTTCAAAACCGAATACCAAGACATCCTAATAGCCACCCAAAAAGTCCGCCCAGTAACCTAAAGGTACGCCGTACCTTTTTGCCACACTAGGCGTCATGCACTGGCTTTATTTGGCCGGCGGTGCACATTTTCCTTCGTGTTGGCACTTCATCATCAGATCGCGAAGCTCCATGAAATCTCGTAAAGAATATTTCAATTCGCGGTCGAAGCCGAAAGCTTTAGCGCCTTGCTGGCCAATGGTGATGAAGTCATTCACATAGGCAAATTGTTCCTTCGTGAAAGTTTCTTTGCTGTGAGTTTTTTTGTAAGAGATGTTGGCTGCATTTTCTCTGTAACCCATGAAGCGCTCTCTTTGCTTTTTAGCTTTTTGCAAAGCTTGATCGAGCTTTTTCCAGCACTTCACTTCAGCGATCTTAATTACCTTGTTGATGTTTGTATCAAAAACAATAACGTCGAGTTCGCCAGCGGTGCCATCGCCGTTATCATAGGAAATACCTGTAAGTACTTTGTATTGAGGTGCGGGAAATTCATTCTGAATCTCAAGACGTGCGACCTCTTCGCAGATAGTGCCCGTATCGAAATAATCCCGGGCTGAGTTTTTTAATGCAATCACATCATCTTGAAAAGTTGCAAAGGCAGAGAATGAGAAGAAGAAAGAAATAGCTAATAAGACAAATAATTTCACGAGTCCCTCACCGGTTGTATGAGGGCTCTTATGGCTTATTTAAAATCTAGCGGCAATTAAATAAGCCGTAAAATAAAACTTAATATTTGTTAATGCCCGCTATGATCCACCGGGGCTGGTTTTGTTTTGATATCAAATTCTTGAAGCGGAATCGAATAAACGACCTCGTTGCCGATCGCTTTCTCTCTAGTCGCTTTTATGTGAAGTTCGCCCTTTGTTGGCAGCTTCTTCGAAGGTACACAGTGAAAATGGTTGTTGCCCATGATTCCGCAGTTATAGGAGATCTGGTCACTCTCTGTTTCAAAGAAGGCGCTGACCGATGAATCTTTTACAGTGGGATTTTTGAAATTCATGTCGAGCAAAAAGATGTGGGCGCCTTGGACTGGATCGATTTCCAACTCGGTATGAAATCCGCCTGGCATTTTAATATGTCCACCATTGGGGCCGGGTTTTTCTTCACCATGTGCGCCCGCGCTTGTGACGACAAGGAATGTAAGAGTTGAAAATAGATATTTTAGTTGCATGGACACTCCTTCGCAATACTCTCGTCTTCTACTAGGAGTGGGGTTTTCAATTTGTGACAAACCAAGAAAAAATATACTTCTTGGGTGGAGATATTTTTTTGGAGTATACCCATAGATGAGGTGACCTATGGAGAAGGCAATGACAGCACAAAGTACGGATCTACAACTTATTGGAATGTCTTGTGTGAATTGTGCGGCGAAAATTGAGAAGACATTAAACACTCTTCCTGATGTTAAAGCCAGCGTAAACTTTGCGACTGAACAGGCTCACGTGGAGTTCTCTTCGGCGATTTCACCTGAAAGTCTGCTTAAGGTCATTCAGGATTTGGGGTATCAAGCTTTTGAGATCAACTCTGCCGTGGATTCAAATGTTGTGAAAATGAAGGCTCAAGAAGAGTATCACAAGGATCTTCGCCATTTTATTATTTCAGTAGTTCTAACTGCGCCATTTATAATTGAAATGATTGCTATGTTTGTCAGTGACCAGCATGAAATCATGCCGCGCTGGTTGCAGCTGATTTTGGCGACCCCTGTTCAGTTTTGGATTGGATGGAGATTTTACCGTGGTTCTTTTTATGCTCTTAAAGCAAAAAGCGCCAATATGGATGTCTTGATCGCCCTCGGTACAAGTATGGCTTATCTTTTAAGTGCCATCGTGACTTTGATGAATTGGCATCATCAGCATGTCTATTTCGAGGCGAGTACCGCGGTCATTACGTTGATCTTGTTAGGTAAGTTGATGGAGTCCAGAGCTAAAGGCAAAACTTCTGAAGCAGTGGAAAGTCTTATCAAGTTACAGCCAAAAAAAGCATTTATAGAAAAAGACGGTCATATCATTGAAGTTTCCATTGATGAGCTTAAACTTGGTGACATTGTCATCGTTAAAAATGGCGAGGCAGTGCCTGTTGATGGATTGGTTATTGAAGGAAGCTCTACTATTGATGAATCCATGCTGACTGGGGAGAGTTTGCCGGTTGCAAAAGTTGTGGACGACCATGTTTATGCTGCTACTTTAAATCAGGATGGTTCTTTAAAAGTGAAAGCTACCAGCGTTGGCAGTCGAACTCAGCTTGCGCAAATTATTAAAATTGTAACCACGGCGCAGGGATCAAAAGCTCCAATTCAAAGATTGGCAGATCGTATTTCGGGAATTTTTGTTCCCGTGGTTTTAGCGATCAGTGTGGCGACGTTCTTTCTGACTTGGTTCTTAACAGGAAATCTTCAATCCGCATTTGTGTCGGCGGTTTCTGTTCTTGTTATTGCTTGTCCATGTGCTTTAGGTCTTGCAACTCCGACTGCGGTTGTTGTCGGCATTGGTAAAGGAGCGCAGACGGGAATTTTATTCCGCGATGCCAAGGCACTAGAGTTGGCTGAAAAAATTGATGTTCTAGTTTTAGATAAAACGGGCACTATCACAGAAGGGAAGCCGGTCGTGACGGAGGTTCATCCTAGTCAGGGATTTTCCCGCGAAGAAGTTTTACAGATCGCCGCTAGCTTAGAAAAAGGCTCGTCGCACCCTTTGGCTCATGCCATCGTCGAGGAGGCGCGCAAGATGGGCTTAGAGTTATTGCCAACTCAAGATTTCAAATCAGTGATGGGAGCGGGCATTGAAGGGCGAGTTCAAAATGTGCACTATAAATTGGGTAAGGGCGACTGGAGCGCGGCAGGAGCGTTTTTAGAAAAAGATTTCTTGTCTGCTCTAGAGTCCAAAGGGCACAGTGTGATGGTGCTAGCTCGCGAAGACAGAGTTCTAGGATATATTGCCGTCGCAGATCGTATTCGCGAAAGTTCTAAAAGAGCAATTGCGGAGATTCAAAGTAAGGGCATCAAAGTTATGATGCTAACTGGAGATAACGAAGGCACCGCGCGAGAGATCGCAAAACAAGCGGGCTTGCAGGATTTTAAAAGCGGTGTTCGTCCCGTGGATAAGGCCAATATAATTGTGACTCTTAAGAGGAAGAAGCAAAGAGTGGCTATGGTGGGCGACGGTATTAATGATGCTCCGGCTTTGGCTATGGCCGATGTTAGTTTCTCTATGTCATCGGGGACTGATATCGCGATTGAGACGGCGGATATCACTTTGATGAAGAACGACTTGCAATCTGTGGTGCATGCGATATCGCTTTCACAGATTACTTTGAAAAAGATCCGCCAAAATCTTTTCTTTGCCTTTATTTACAATGTTTTAGGTATCCCTTTGGCAGCCTTTGGCTTGCTCAATCCCGTTATTGCAGGGGCGGCCATGGCAATGAGTTCTGTTTCCGTAGTAAGTAACTCTTTGTTGTTGAAGAGAAAAAAAGTTCTTTAGAGCGAGGCTCGATAAGCGTCGGGCTATTCTTTTTCTTTTTGTTTGATGTAAGCTTCGCGAAGCCAGAGGCGAATGTGTTTTAAGTAGTGATCTTTCATGCCAAAGAAAATGAAGTGATTATAGAAAAATTCTTGAGTCGTTTTGTCTTCTTCATGAAAGTTCACCGTGCCGATGATTTCTGGGGTTTCGGTTTCTTCAGGTCGCCACAGAATAAACTCACGGAAGGCCCCAGTACTGATCGCGCGGTAATATTTCATCACAAGGCCAGCCTCAGAAATTTGTGTGATCTCAACAGGGTTGGCAACTTTCAAGGTTTGACTTTCTTTTAAAGAGGCAATGGTCACAGGTGTTTTATTAGCAAGGCCACTTTGTTCTGAGACTAGTTTTTTTGCCATATAGCCTTTATCTAAAGGCGTGAAGAAAATATCTTTAGTCCATGAGCCCATTTCGCGAATCTCATCTAAAGGAACTTTCTTTCGAGAAATCATAAAAAGAGACGGCATGGGGAGCTCAGGTTGTCCCAGGCGTTTTGCGCGATCTTTTAAGTTCTGGCAAATTTGTTCCCAACGCGGCTGTTTTTCAAATTCAAAAAATTCATAATTAGAAAAGACAAAGTCAAAGCCGACAGGCAATTGTTGTCGATGAGGAGTGTCCTTGTCGCCAAGATCTGAAAGAAATTGAGCAAGGTTGTTATAGACAAAAACTTCGCTATTTGAAAAACGGTCTGTCAAAAATATTTTAAGATCCATACTCAAAGAAACATCTTCATCTAAAATAAGAATTCGCGCCTGGGCGCCGTGTGTATTTTGCGCGCCCTCATTGTCGTGGGTTGGAGCTTGCAGAATGTGTTTTCTGACCACGCTGATTTGTTGATTGTCGGCTGCGAAGAAGTGGAAGTCGCAAAGGAATTCTTTTTCAGAAATTTCCTTGCAGGATTTGCAGTAGGCATAGACTGACTTCTTGCCGTCTGTTTGGAACGGCTTTGCGTAGTACTTTGTAAGTGCGCCAATCTGGATTTCATGGTTATTGATAGTGGTGAAACCCACTTCAGTTAGCGAATGGGTCGCGACTTCCTTGAGCATCTCGATTGTCGAGTTAATCTTAATAGACGTCACAGTGGCAGAGCTACCAATGGGTTGATGACCGATCAATGCAAACTCAAGGTCTTGTTTTAAAATCAGCTTATCAAAGGGTTTAAAGATCACATTGTTGATGATGCGATCTTCGGCAAGTTTAATATCAAAATTAGGGCTATCGAAAGCTGTTAAAATACAAGCAGTGGGCTCTTGTTCTGAACACATCTTTTTGCGAAAGAAAAATTCACGGGCACGACGAATTAGGCCCATGTTTTGGGTGCCCAGGAATTCATTCTTAGCGATCACTAAGCGCAGCTCATGGGTGGTAGCGGGCTCAAGGGGATCTAAGTCATCCAGTGAATGGCGCTGGCCTCCAACGGCCAAAGCTTTGGGGCCGTCGTGAACTGCAAGTTTGAGCCATTCGTGGAATTCAGCAAGATTAGTGAAAAAGCGAATATGAAGCTTCGGATCTATCAATTTGAGGGTCTCAAAAAGATCCTTCTGGATACGCACATCATCTTCAAGTACGTAAATGAACTTCATGACCCCATTGTATCTTGAAATGACACAGAAAAGGAAGATAGTTCTTTAGGGAGTTCTAAAGATGAAATAAACCGCGCCAATCAAGCAGAGGCCAGCCCAGAGGAAATCTAGCTTCAGGGACTGTTTCATATAGAGAACCGAAAAGCCTGCAAAGACCACCATGGTGATGACTTCTTGAATGATTTTAAGCTGGGGAAGGGTGTACTGGCCATAGCCGATGCGATTGGCAGGGACTTGAAGGGCATACTCAAAAAAGGCGATGCCCCAGCTGACCAGGATGGCCACCCAGAGAGCCGTTTCGCGCAAACTTTTTAAATGTCCATACCAGGCAAAGGTCATGAAGATGTTAGAAAGAAACAGCAAAGCAATCGGCGTCCAGGCGGCATTTATCATACGTTCGTTCTTTGGTTGTAAGCGTGGTTAACTAAAAGACTCGCAATACGGCGGTATTCACTTAAGAGATCTAAGTGGATCGAGCTGGTATTGATCGAAGTCGCAAGACCGCGATTGAGACGACTGATGTGATTCTCGCGCAACGTGATTTCAAGTTTAGCAAGATCGCGTTTTAACTGAATCACCGCTTCGCAAAGCTCGCGATTTTGATAAGAGTTCACCGCCATTGCGGCAACTTTCACGACCTGTTCATGCATAGAGCGAATCTCTGACCAACCTTGCTCTGAGAACTCAAGTTTTAATGCATTCTTCTTAATTGCCAAGGCCAGGATGTTGATGTCGATGGCATCCGCAGCACGCTCAAGGTCACTCAGGAACATAATCATGTTCATGACGTTCTGATGTACGACAGTTGCAGATTTGTTGGCATGGTCCAGAAGAAACATTTTAGTTTCGCGATAAAGGAAGTCGACCTTGTTGTCGCGATCTTTAATGGAGTCAAAATCCTTAGGATCATTTGTTTCAAAAAGACGAATAGAATCCTTAATCATGCCGATCACGATGTCGGCAGTGCGCATGATTTCGCGATTGGCATAGGATATAGCCAAGGCAGAGCTTTGATAGTTATCCATGTTCACAAACTCAGTCCCGAACTCTTCTGAGGCCGCTTTCGGGAACATTTTCTCAATCAAAGCCGCACCTTTGTTGATGAATGGATAGAACATAACCGCAGATACGATATTGAAGATTAAGTGAGCATTGGCAATAGAACGTGCTGTCGTCGTGTCGAATGTAAGCAAGAAATCAATGAACAGCTGTGTGAAAGGATAGAAGATCACTACGCTGATCGTCTTATAGAAAAAATGCGCCCATGCAACTTGGCGACCGATATAGTTTCCACCCGCAGCTGCGATCAAAGCGACAGAGGTCGTGCCGATGTTGGCGCCATAAACCCAAATCATCGCATCGTAGAATGAGATGGCCTTAACGGCCGCCAGGCTCATCGCAAGACCGATGGTGATCGCACTGCTTTGTACGATGGCGCAAAATACGATGGAGATTAAAAGAGAATACCCGGGGTTATCCCGAACACTTTGGAAAAACTCCGTCAGCATTGGATTTTCCGCAAAGTGATTTGACGACACTGAAACGAACTTCAAGCCAAGGAATAGTAAGGCGAAGCCCATGAAGGCTACAGAGATATTTTTGAAAATAGTTTTCTTTGCTTTGAAATAAAACGCAAAAGCGATCGCAAAAACCGGCAAGGCATATTGTGCGAGGTCGAAAGAAATCAACTGAACGGTCAATGTTGTACCAATGGCCGTTCCAATGATAACGCCCATGACCTGACGAAGATTCACCACGCGTGCGGAACCCAAGCCAACTAGCATCGACGTCACTGCGCCAGAACTTTGCATTAAAGTGGTTAGGACAACACCCGTTAGAATCGCAAGGAATTTACTTTGAGATAGACGATTTAAAAGATTTGTGATCTTTCCCGCCATGATTTTTTCAAGAGAAGAACTGGCCAATCCCATGCCGTAAAGAAATAGTGCCACCCCACTGATGAGGATGATGAAAAATGAGTTCTGTGTATCTATCATGACGTCATGTCCTTAGTGCCCGGTCCCAACGAAAGGGGATGATCAAAAGAAGAATCATAACAATTCTGAAATCGATATCAAGCCTAAATACGTTTTCTCGAAGGATCTTGAGGCTGATTAAAACAATCCTTTCAAAAGCTCTGAAAGCACTGTGTAATAGGCGGTGTAATAGAGAGCCTTGTGGAGGCATAAATGAAGCAAAACTCAGAGCCTGTTTTGGTTGTTGCGGCTTTGATTCGCAGAGACTCTGATCCTGAAAAAAAGATTCTTATCGTGCGCCGTGGACCCGGGCAAAGTGGAGCCGGTTTCTGGGAGTTTCCTGGAGGCAAAGTGGAGGCAGGAGAAATTCCAGAGGCCGCTTTGGTGCGCGAGATTGATGAAGAGCTCGGTATGAATATCCGAGTTGGCGCCCTCGTTGGCGAGCAAGGTTTTGCATACCCTTCGAAGGTCATACGTTTAAGAGTTTATTGGGCTTTGAGCGAGCACGACGATGTGGAGTTGCGCGAACACGATGCTTTAAAATGGAGCGCCATCCATGAAATCGACAAAGATGAATTGTCCGCAGCGGATCGTCCCTTTGTCGATATGATACAGCTAAGGAAGTAAATAGCCGCGCTCTTCTGGAGTAGGAAGGCGGCAGAAATCCCTTTGTCCAAACCAAGCATAGCGGTTTTTAGCTATGAGTTTGTAAAGGACATCACGCAAAGGTCCTGGGATGATCCAGGCGAGTCCAGCGAACTTATAAACTCCACCTAGCCCCGTAAGAATTTTTAGTATGGCTGCTGAGCGATAGTAAAGCTTACCTGACTCATAATAGACAACAGAATCCAAATCCTCGCGATCCTTAAGGGGGAGAACTTCTTCAGCGGTGGAACCCTGAAGAGGCGCAAACAGATAAGCGTGGGCTGTATCCCTTGTAATAACAGCATCTACGAACCCGTTACAAAGGTGACAGATACCGTCAAAAAAGACTACATTTCTCATTTTTACGTCTACCTTTTCCATAGCTATATTAGCTTACAGTCTTTATAATGGACATTCAAGTGCGAGGAGTCCAGCATCATGGAAGTCTTTCTGTTTCCTCTAGTTAACGTGACTTTATTTCCGAGAACTATAAAGCCCTTGAATATCTTTGAGCCTCGTTATCTTTCTATGATTAAAGAGGCTGTTGCCACTCAAACACCTATTGCACTTGGGTATATCGAAGACCCTGCTAAAGTGACTCCCGTGAAACCTGGTGAGCCGGTTCCCTTTGTGCGAGAGATCGCGGGGTATGGCTACGCACAGATTGTCGAAGAGCGAGTTAATGGAACTCTTTTGGTCTTTTTGCAAGGGCAAGGCAAGTTACGACTGGGAAACGTTTTGGATCGCGGTACACCTTACATCGTTTGTGAGGGCTCGATCATTCCAGAGAAAACAATTCTTGAGCCTCCGCAGAAACTCAAGCTCAGTTCGTTGCAGCGAATTTTGACTCGTTGGATTCATACGCACATTTCAGATCCCCATCAGCAAGATCTATTCATGAAAAATCTTGTGCAGCCTGAGGAAGTGGTCGGAGCTTTTGCTTCCTACTTAGTGCGAGACTACGACCTTCAGCAGATGGTGTTGGAGTATAATGACATCAACGAGAAAGTTCTTTTTCTGCACAGACTGATGGAGTCTAACGAACTGACAGTTTAGAGGCACGAACAAAGAAGACCCACTGAAGTAGCACGACCCAGATTGTGTGAGCCAAGGTCAAGTGACCTATCTTCATCCAGACTGGTGCATGTAGGAACAAAGTCGCCATTCCAAAAAGAATTCCCACGATTAACAACAAACTCATTTGCAAAGATTTTTTTTGCAACAGAGCTTGCTCTGCAACTTGCGCTTTCATCCAAAAGAAGAAAGCCAAAGAGCCAGCACCGGTTACTGCGAGTAAAGGGTGAAGTCCTCGGAGTCGAACGAGGAAGTGGGATTGAGTGGAAAAGTCAGCAAGGAATCCGTCAAATAAATTTTCGCTCGGGAAGAGTGAGTTTGAAAGCGAAGCCCAAGCGCCCGTGACTCCCAAAACAACAATCACCCATGGAAGAAATTTATACTTACGATCTTGCGATGACGGCGCGGGGAGGTCTGCAGTTAAAGTGGCAGAGGCGTAGGTTAAAGCAACGGCTCCTGTCAGCATGAAAGAGTTCATTTGGTGAAGGGCCATGACAAACGCGCGGTAAGGAGTGTCGTTGGTGGTGACCAGTTTGAACAATACAAGCTTTGCTCCAAGAAGAGCTTCGGTGATCATAAAAATCAAAGTGGCCAAAGCTGCTTTGCGAGCGAAATGTCCTTTTGGATAAAGTTTGCGCGCCACCCACCAGAAATAAATTACCACGAAGCCATAGATTCCCGACATCAGGCGATGCGCGTATTCCACCCAGGTTTTGCCACGTTGAGCTTCGGGAATGAGTTGTCCGTGACACAGTGGCCAGGTATCACCGCAGCCATCGCCGGAATGTGAGATGCGCACCCACGCGCCCCATAAAATTACGAGAAGGGTGTAAATTAAAAGGCCAAATGCAAGTTTCTTGTATCCAGATTTTGTCATAGCACTTATCGAGGTATCACGGGCCTAAAAAGGGGTCAATCAAGCCGCGCAGTTATTGACAGAAAAGCCTGGGCAATGTCTTACTGAGTTATGTCTGAAAAACACGCCAATCACCACCATAGTCATTCGGGTAACAAATCACACAGCCATTCGCACAGTCATCACCATGGCCATGGTGCTATCATCGGCAGGATGAGATTTGCCTTTATTCTGAATATTAGTTTTGCGGTGATCGAGCTGGTCGGCGGACTCATGACAAACAGTGTGGCGATTCTAAGTGATGCGCTTCATGATTTTGGAGATGCCCTTGCGATGGTGATTGCCATAACAATGGAAAAGGTCTCTCACAAGAACAGTGACGAACATTTTTCGTATGGGTATCGTCGTTTCTCCACCCTAGGGGCTGTGATCACTGGAGTGGTTTTAATATTGGGTTCTGTATTTATTTTGATCGAGGCGGCTCCGCGCTTGATTCATCCTCAGCAACCCCATACTGATGGCATGTTGATTCTAGCTGTGTTGGGTGTAGCAGTGAACGGGTATGCAGCTCTTCGGGTTTCTAAGGGCACGTCTTTGAATGAAAGAATGCTGATGTGGCATATGATCGAAGACGTTGCCGGTTGGGTGTTGGTGTTGATCGGTGCCATCGTGATGAAGTTTTTTGATGTTCCCCAGGTCGATGCGGGGCTCGCGATCGCCTTGTCATTGTGGATTCTTTATAATGTCTTCAGAAATTTAAAAGAGGCGATGAGAGTTTTCTTGATGGCAACGCCGACGGGAGCTTCAGTTGAAGAAATCAATGCTGAAATTAAAACATTGGATCTTGTCGAAGATGTCCATCATTCTCACTTGTGGTCTTTAGACGGCGAAAATCATGTGATGAGTGTTCATGTTGTACTTAAGAGCACAGCTCGCATTGAAGATATGCAAATTGTGAAAATGAAAATCAAAGATCTCGTAAAGAAATTCGGTATCATTGAGGCGACTATTGAGACAGAAATTGTCGGAGTCAGCTGTCTCGATCCGGAACATAAGTAGAAAACCCGATGTTCCTCTTTGAGAGGGACCCTGTCTCGGGCTGAGAATCCATACTACATTTTGTACATAGAACATTTTAACTTAGTAAAAAGACTCGGTTTTCCGAAAGTTTTCGTCAAGTTCTGCCGATATCTTCCTATAAGCACTGGAGACGAGGCACTTATGAGAACCACTGTACGTAGTCTTGTAAAAAATCAGCGCGGTAACGTGATGATGCAGATTCTTGCGGCCACGGCGGTCATGAGTATTTCATTTTACTTCTTAACGAATTACGTGATCGGGCAAAAGAAACAAATCACTAAAACAGTAAATGCGGTGAACCTTCGTTTTGCTTTGAATAGCACGATGGACTACGTCATTTTCGGTGTACGTCAGAAGTACTGTTTTTTGGATAGCACTCTTTTGCAAAATCCTACTTGTACCCTAACAACTCCAGCAAGCGTTGAGCGGTTGATTATGTCGGGGGACCAAGAAAACTACATTCGTCAAATGATTGCGGGTGGAGTGTCTGTAGGTCCGGTGGATATTAATAACCTGAGTTTGAAAACATTCACGATGACATTAAAACCGGATATGTTAACGCCAAGTCATCCGTTATTCGATGTTATGCAAAAATTGAAAACCGTCAAAGATGAGGTGACAGGAAGAATTATTCCTGTGTCTGGTGTTTCTGTTGAGTTGACGAAAGATTCCAGTGCCTATCTTCCTCGCGCTGGTAAAGAAGTTTATCTTTCGATTAAGGTCAGCCTGCTAGATGCGGGAGCAAGCGTTATTACACTTGCAAACAACGAGCTGACTTTGAAGTCCTCTGTTGCAATTTATCCCCGCGAAGTGGGTTCCTTCGCATTATTGATGCCGCAAGATCTGCATTTAGATGTCCCGTGGAATACATCTATGGCAACTGGGGATGTCGGTTTACATCAGTTCAATAATAGAAAAGAGTTAGGGACTGGAAGCGGTCTTGTATTCCTCAGCCCAGTGTTTGTAAATCGAGATATCTATTTGCCTCAGATTCCAGGCAGCACCACTGCGACAGCCGATGACTCTCCGTATGCAGCAGTTACTTTTGCAGATAGAGTTTTTTTGGGCAGTGGTTGGGTTAAATCTTTAGGGGCTTCTGCAGATGATCAATATGTCCCTAGATCTTCCGGTGGATTGACGGATCGTTACTGGGCGGACGCTACGAGCTTTGGTGGCTTCCTTAAAGGTATTGAAAACGACGGGGGTATTGATGATGGCCTCAGGTATTTTGGAAAAATTGCTGCTGGAGTGGTGCCTGATCTAAGCTTGCTTGCGAAGTGTGCGGATCTTTCTGCTTCACAGGCAAGTCGTACTGCAGCTTCGAATACAGCGTTAGGTGCCATGATTACTGGGGGATCCACATCCGATACAGTCAGTAAATCTACTTATAAAGTGTTCTTTGCAACGGGAAGTAAATTTTCCGCACAGACCAATGCGATTGGTGGCCCAGCTACAAGCGGTAATTGGGGTTCGGGAAAAGCTAAGTATAATGGTAATAATACTGGTGCGGTTGTCTATGTGAGTTTTTCATTTGATGGAAAGGTTGTTCAGCAACCGATGCCTCTCAATTCATCTCTTACGATCACTCCAGAAGTTGGTTCTGCTGCTCAAAAAGCTAAACTTCAATCCAATGTTGATGCCGCGCAAACGAATTTAACGAACGCAAATAGCAATTTGGCTGATATGAATACTCAGCTTCAGACTGCTAAAAATGATCTGTCTAAAGCGCAAAGTGACCTAGCCGCTGAACAGGCAAAGCCTGTTGCTCCTGCTCCTACGCCAACTCCTACTCCTACTCCTACTCCAACACCTAGCCCTAGTCCAAGCCCAGATCCAACTGCGACACCGGCGGAGTCGCCATCTCCAAGTCCAACAGCATCACCGTCTGCGACTCCGGTTGATACGACAGCTTATCAAGATCCTAAGGTCATTTCTGATTTGCAAACAAAAATCACAGGGTTGAAGGCTACGATTAAGGATTTGAATAATAACGTAATTCCAAATCAGAATACTGCGATTACAACAGCTACGAATGCATTGACGACGGCGAAGCAGCAGTTAGATGACTACACGTCTATAACTTCTGATCCTCCAGTGATCACAATCAACGTGAATGGTTACTTTAAAAATACGAAACGTGGCGTAACTTACTATTATGATGATAAAGTTGAAGTTGCTGTTACTGGGAATAATGTTAAGAATCTAATCAACTCAAAAGGGCTTACAGAAGCTCCGAGTATTGGAATATTAGGTTATGACAATACTTATTATAAAGGTCAGCCAATCTTGAATGACTTATTCCCAACTGCGAATACAAAACTTCAAGGATATTTGAATTACTCTTTGAATGCCCCTAAGAACACATTGTGGAACCCTCCATCGAATGTTTCTGCAACCAGCACAAGTGCTGCGTTGAATGTTTCAGAGCCTGCGGATAATTTAGACGATCTTGAACAACAATGTCAGGACGCACGTAGCTCAATGACTTCGCAGTCATTTGGCGGAGCGGATTGGTCTGTGAACTTTGCTCCTTCGACTCGACATTCATGGAACTTTGCAGGAAGTGCGGGAGCGGTTGCGGGGCAAGATCCGGCATATAGTCAGGATTTAATATTTGGTCCAGGAGTCAATGGCTTTAAAGTGGCTTCGATAGTTGGAAATTGTGTTATTCCGGCTGAGACCACTCTGGTAACTGGGTTTTTTGCCTGTGATAAATTGACAATCAATGGGCGCACGACTCCGTTAAGAATTATTGCGACCTTTATTGTCGGTAAGTTGTTTATTGAGCCCACTGCTTATAAAGCTGGGATCAACTGGAGTTCGATCTATTATCCACAGGCCACGCGCGAGCTGCGCAAGGTTGGAATTCTTGCGCCACTTTCAGGCGGCTCTTGCGATACACCATTGGCATCTCCTATTTGGCATCCAATTCCGTCGGTGCAAGATCTTTCGACTATCAGGTCTTGTAACACAATTAGTTTGCGCGCTAAGGCAGATCCGTTCCAGTGGACCGCAGTGGATCCAGATTGCGGAATGGTTACTGGTTCTAGTGGGCAATCGAATACGACGTGTAAGAAGCGTTTGATTAGGTTCTATGTGGTCGAGCAGTCAAGAGAGAGTGGTATATGAAAATGAAATTAAACAATCATTTAACTATGAGCCGCTTAAAAAATAATCGAGGGCAAACTATCGTTGAAAGCTTAGTGGGCCTTGGCCTGTTAGCTATCGTGGGATTTGCTTTTACAGGTGGTATGGTTGCATTAAGAAATACGACGAAAGGAAGTGTGGTTCTTTCGTCAACAGAACGTCAAATTAACGACATTGCTGAAAATATCAAAGCGGGTGTTGAAAATTATCAAGTCAATTTTGACTATGCGTCAGGACCGAATACGGCTTTAAATGTCGCGACATTGCCAATGGCTTGGGATAACGGAATCATCGTTCCCAGAGCTCAATGTCCGAACTGTGCAGGGACCTATGGATTTGTGATTCAACCCTTGGAACAATTCCGTGGATTGTATCGAGTGACCTTGCGAATGACACATAAATCATGGATTCAAGCGGGCGAACCATTTCGTGATTACTCTTTCGTGGTGAGTGCAAAATGAAGAACATAGTAAAAAACAATAAAGGTTTTTCGCTTATTGAAGTGATGGTTGGGGTTGGACTCGTAGCCGTTGTTACTGTTGCTGTCGTTGCCACTCAAATCATGGTTTCAAAAGATCAGGTGGATTTAAAAAATCAGTTGGAGCAATCAATCGATCAGATGTTGGCGGAAAGAATTCTGTTCAATGACTTCAATGCCGTTGAACCGTCTTATAACAACATCGTTGTTAACGATGATGCGGGAAATAACTTCTTTGATTACTTTCCGGATGTTCCTGCAAATGCGATAAAAAATACGTTGAGCCGAACTATTACTATGTCCGCGACGACAGTGACTAAGAGTATGAATATCGTATCTCAAGATTTGTCAGCTGGCGCATCGATGAATTATGATCCCACGGCGGCCTATTCTATTGGTCCGGCACCAACGGATTTTAATACAGCGGCAACTTTAAGCTTCGTCTCTGTGAATCGCAATAATTGGGTTACAAACGTTAGGCCGGGTTTTTGGATCAACGGCATGACTTTGATGTTAGATACCTTAGCAAAAATGCGTCCTCTTCTTGCCGATGGCTCTTTAAATATGCAAGTTCCACCACGCAGTCCAATATTTGTGGGCGCAGTGAATGGAGCGGTCTTGGAGCCTGTGGGGGAACCATTTTCTTCAATGCTATTAAAAACTCAACCTGACACCGGTGCTGCAATTCCAGATGCAGACACCTTCCTAAGAAACGTGCCTTCCGTGGGGGGAGGACAATCTATTCTTAGATTGCGTGCGGTGAAGGTCATTCAATATGTCATGGAGCCTCAAAAAGATGTCGCAGCCGATTGTTATCCCAATGGAGATAAAACAAAAGCTCCATACTATCATTCGAACTTCTATAAGGTGATGTACAAGGGGACAACCGCAACTAACAAGCTCTTGCTAGCTGATAAGGTTTGTAATTTCGTAGTGACGCGGGAGTCAGTTTTGAAGCGTATGATCTATTTTAAAATTAATAAGATTCAAGACCTTAAAGCGGATACTCAGACCGCGGGGCTTTAGGACGTTAAGTTAATTAGAGGGGGAATTATGGGGATAGCTCTTTTTCAGAAAACAATTGTTTTGGCAATTGTTCTATCAGGAAGTGCAAGTTATGCGCAGACGCGGAGCTTTCCGATGTCTGTGAATACAGCGACATCGGGGGAGTCCGTAAGTTCGGCCCCAGCTTCAGGCATGGTGACTCGCTCGGGGAACTCGAAAGTTATAGTGAAAATTCACAACTCTTGCTTCGGAACGAATTTGCGTGGAGTGACAAATCCAATTGCACCGAGTTCAATTGTCACTGCGGCATTCACACTGGTCATCGGTACGACAAAATATCCAATCAGCGTTAACTATCCGGCGATGTTGGTAACTGCAACAGGTGTAGTGGGTGGTCCGATCAAGCCGATTGATCCGTCTCAGTATTCAATGGCTGCTGGTAGCACGGCGGGTGTTTATGGTAATTCTGTGATTCTAAACACCGCATTCCCAACGAACGTGAAGGTAGATTCTTCAGGTAATATCATTGATTCTGATCCAGGGCCTGTTTACATCGTCCCGGAGAGTGTTGGTTTTACTCAAACAGTGACAGACTGTTCGGGAAGTGCTTTTGGAGCTTATGGTGTTTCTTCATACATTCCTGCTAAAGCATGTAGTAGCTACATGGGACAAAATGGTCCTTTGAGTGCCAGCTTAGCAGGGATCTCAGTATCGTCAGATAAATCAAATGTAGATATCAGCGTCGCCTTCCCGGGGCAGACAGGATTCTGCGGTGGCTATTATTCTCCTCTGATGGTGTTCTTTGATGGTGCTCGACCTACATTTGCGAATACGAGTGATTTTCCATTGAATGCGGTGACGAATACATCTTGGCCGGAAGCAAATCACCCAGGATATTTTTTGGCCATTGACAGAGATGGCTCCGGGAAAATTACTAAAAAAGATCAACTGTTCGGTGACAACGGAACAGAAAAAAATGGTTTTGATGTTTTGAAAAAACTAGATACGAACCATGACGGCGTTATTGATAAACGCGATAAGGATTTTGATAAACTCGTTCTGTGGCAAGATAAAAATGGAGACGGTATTTCACAACCTGAGGAATTAGAAAAGCTTTCCAAAAGAGTTGTGAAAATTTCGTTGAAATACAAAAATGACCGAGTCAGACCCCTTGGCCTTTACGCGGAAGAACGACAAAGATCGAATTTCTGGTATAAAGACAGTAAAGGTAAAGTAAAAAAAGGCGATATTGTAGACGTGTGGTTGGCTCCAGGAAAACCAACTCCACCAGCGAAAATCACGCAGAAGTAACCCTACTTCTGCGCCTTTAAAAGATCCTGAATTCCCTTCTCCAAAACCTGTGGCTTCTTTTCGTCAAACCCACGATAAAGAGTCACAGGTTTTAAATTTTTGTCGAAGACAAATAATGTAGGTAAGGCCACCACTTGAAACTCTTTGGCCATCTTCTTGTCTTTATCAAATAAAACTGGAAATGAAACTGAGTGATCCTTGAGGAAAGCGTCGCGCTCTTTGCTGTCATCGTCTTCGTTAATGCCTAGAAAAACGACCCCTTGATCCTTATATTTTTGATAGAGCTTATTGTAGTGGGGCAGAGCTTCTTTGCAGGGCTCACACCACGAAGCCCAAAAGTCCACGATGACAACTTTTCCCTTAAGATCAGAAAACTTCACGCTGTTTTTAGAAATAGGCTCTGCGGATAAAGCTTTAAACTCCACCTTTGGCGGATTCGAAGCGGCCAAGGATAAAGAAGAGCAAAGAAGAAGTGGTAAAATAAAACGTAACATAAGGCCTCTAAATTTTTTCTAAGTACTTTAACAAGATATCGCGTCCACGAATTTTGGCTTTTAAGATCGAAAGGAAAATAAAAACACCGCCGGTTTTGCGATCAAGGAAGATGATCTCTCGCGGTGGTGTTCGCCATTGAAACTGACGGATCATTTGCAGGACCTTGCGAGAAAGTCTTTGCGGAAGATCGGTGTTCTTCCAGTCGTAATTTCCATCGGAATCAATCTGCTGAAAAATATTACGGGGATCATTGGCCTCAATAAAAGGCTCAACACTTTCAAAACAAAAATCCTCGAACAACTTGCGAAGTTCGTTATTGTCCTGATTTTCAATGAATTTCAAATCCGTAGCCGCCTGGGTGAAGAGGTCGCGGTCGTTGTGAAGCGCTCCTTTGATCATGCGACGATAAGGATTCAAGAAGCTATCTGGATAGGTACGAGTCGCGCCAAAGTCAAAGAGCACCAGCTGATCGCGGCCTTGGGGATCGATGCGAATACGATAGTTGCCGCTATGTGGATCGGTTTGAACGACACCCCACTGGAAAACCTCTTTGAAATAAAGATCCAGGAAATTTAAAGCCAGTTTATTGCGACGTTCTGGTGCAAGGCTTTGAATTAATGGATCATCGACGCGCAGGCCACGCTCAAAGGATGTCGCTAAAATTTTTGGTCCAGAAAACTCGCGGTAAACTTTAGGTACGACGAAACGAGAATCGCCATTCAGGCGTTCAAAATAATCTTCTGTTAAGGTTGCTTCCAGCTCATAATTAGTTTCTTGAACAAGCATCTCACGAACTTCCTCGAATAAGGGGTTCATGTTGAAATCTTTTGGAAGAAGCTTCATCGTGCTCAAGAGTGTGCGAATCGCTTTCAAGTCGCTATCGATGGCTCTGTCGACATTTGGATATTGAATTTTTAAAACAATGCTTTCGCCAGTGGCTTTAATGCGCGCGCGGTGAACCTGGCCCATGGATGCTGAAGCCAGGGCTTCCTTTTCGATCTCTAACAGGTCGAGCTTTTCTTGGGGTAAATTTTTCTTCAATGTGGGCTCAATAGCAGCCCAAGTCAGTGGTGGAGAGTCAGATTGCAATGACTTCAAAAGTTCGTTGGCTTCACGAGGCAAGAAGTGTTCGCCGTACATCGAAAGCATCTGTCCGGCTTTCATCAAGCTGCCTTTAAGTTCTCCCAGTTCGGAACTAATCAAAGAGGCTTGGTTTAGCAAAAGCTTTTTCCAGGTGGCTTCTTTGTCTTCCTTGCTTTTTAGAACAGAGGTGACTCCATGCTGAGCAACGGAAGCGCCGGTTTGAATAGTTAGTTTAGCAATGGAAAGGCTGCGCGAAAAAACGGACGACTTGATTTTATCAAGGCCTTTGGGCGGACTTTGCTTTTTAACAGACTTTTTGTCGTCCATAGAGAGATAAGGTACCTTAAGTTTAGGCAATGATATACAACTAAAGTAAAGTACTCGCCCTTTAAGCTAACTGCAACTGGACTTAGAAGATGACAAAGATAACTTTGTTTTGGTTTCGGCGTGACTTGCGTCTTGATGATAACGCGGGGCTGTTTCACGCCCTGAAAGAGCATTCAAATGTTCTGCCCCTTTTTATTTTCGATTCAGACATTCTTGACAAGTTGGAAGATAAGTCTGACGCGCGGGTTAGCTTTATCCATGAAACGATTTCTGACCTCAAGGAAATGTTTCAAAAGCGAAAGTCTGATTTGTGGGTGCGTCATGGGAAGCCTTTAGAAGTCTTCAAAGAGTTAATAGAAAAACACAACATCGAGGCGATATACACGAATCATGACTACGAGCCTTATGCCCGAACTCGAGATGAAAAAATCGCGAAGCTGGCTCACTCTAAAGGGATCGAATTTAAAACCTTCAAAGATCAAACTCTATTCGAAAAAGAAGAGATTTTAACAGGAATGCGTAAGCCCTATACGGTATACACGCCCTATAAAAACAAAGTTTTAGAAAATCTATCGCCTTTCTATTTGAAGTCCTATCCCAACGATTTGTATGAAGGCTCGTATGCAAAAGTGATGAAGCCTGAAAAGATGATCAGCCTCAAGGATTTGGGTTTTGAGTTGTCATCAATTGAGTTTCCTCCTTTAACTCTTTCAACCAAGATGTTGAAGAACTATGAGAAGACAAGAAATATTCCGGCCATGGAGTCGGGAACGTCACATTTAGGATTGCATCTTCGCTTTGGAACCTTAAGTGTTAGAGAGCTTGCAAGAGAAGGTCAGAAATATTCTGATGTCTGGTTGAGCGAGTTGATTTGGCGTGATTTCTTTATGCAAATTCTTTGGCACTTTCCGCAAGTCGAAACCACTAGCTTCCGGCCCGAGTATGACAAAATCGCCTGGCGAAACTCAAAAAAAGATTTTGCCCGATGGTCTGAAGGTATGACCGGATATCCCATTGTTGATGCGGGGATGCGCGAACTAAATACCACAGGTTATATGCACAACCGCGTCCGCATGGTCGTCGCAAGTTTTCTTTGCAAACATTTGCTTATTCATTGGTACGAGGGCGAAAGATACTTTGCCAAGAAGCTTTTAGATTTCGATTTGTCAGCCAACAATGGAAACTGGCAATGGGCTGCGGGATCGGGCTGTGATGCGGCTCCATACTTCAGGATTTTTAACCCCACGACCCAGGAAGAAAAGTTCGATCCAGATCGTAAGTACATAGAGAAATGGATACCCGAGATTGACACAGATAAGTATCCTGAGCCTATGATTGAGCACGCCGAAGCGCGGGGTCGTTGCTTGCAAGCTTTTACGAAGGTCTTAAAGAAATAGAAAATCGAATGACGGAGAGTTTATGAATATTTTGATCACGGGTGCAACCGGACTTATTGGCAAAGAGCTGGGAAAAGCTTTGGCAGAAAAAGGTCATCAAATATTCGCAGTAACAAGAAGTGAGCAGAAGGCTCGTAATACTTTGCCGTTTCCCTGTGAAATTATTCAAGGTGATTTAGTGAAGGCCCCCTTGAAAGATGAGCGCTTGCAAAAGATAGATGCCGTCATCAATCTCATGGGGGAGCCGGTGGTTGGGCCTCGATGGTCGCCAGAGCTTAAGAAGAAAATTTATGATTCTCGAGTTGTTGGAACTCGCCATCTGGTAGAAAGTTTGCCACGGACTTTAAAAACTTTTGTTGCAGGTTCAGCCATTGGAATTTACGGAGATTGTGCAGATCAAATCTGCCATGAGGACCATCCTCCAGGTCACGATTTCTTGGCGAGTCTCACAGTGGATTGGGAAAAAGAATCAGCGAAGGCTCCGGGAAGAAAAGCCTACATCAGAACAGGTGTGGTTCTTTCTAGTCATGGCGGAGCCATGGATCAGATGCTTTTCCCTTTCAAAGCGGGCGTCGGTGGAATTTTAGGTGATGGCAAGCAGCGGATGAGCTGGATTCATATCAACGACATCGTGGGGCTTTTTATGTTTGCTTTAGAGAATGATAATGTCCAAGGGCCGCTCAATGGAGTGGCTCCAAATCCAGTGATAAATCGAGAGTTCTCTAAAACCTTGGCAGAGAGTCTCGGGAAACCCTTAGGGCTTCCAGTTCCAAAGGTTGCGATCAAAGCTTTGTACGGAGAAGCTGCGGAAACAATAGTTTGCTCAATTCGTGGTGCAGCTGAAAGAGCAGAAGACCTTGGCTATGATTTTCAATATCGTGATCTCAAGTCGACGCTGAAAGAAATCTGCGCGCCCTATAAAGAAGGCGAAGAGATTTTTTATGCGGAACAATTTGTCTCGCTTCCTCCGGAGGAGCTATTCACATTTTTCCGAGAACCTCAAAACCTAGAGCAGATCACTCCGCCCAGTTTGCAATTTCAAATTCAAGCCGTGTCGACCCCGCAGATTCAAGCGGGGACATTGATTGACTATAATTTAAAAATTCACGGCGTTCCGGCTAAGTGGAAAACAGAAATTGATGAATGGCAACCGCCTTATAAGTTCGTCGACAATCAACTCAAAGGGCCATATCAGTTGTGGCATCATACCCACGAGTTCCGTCCGTTCTGCGGGGGAACCTTAATGGTGGATCGCGTGCGCTATCGCTTGCCTTTGGGGTACGTCGGATGGTTGATGGGCAGCTCCATTGTAAAGAAAGACGTTGAACAAATATTTAAGTATCGTCGCGAATACATTTCAAAAATGAATCCGCATCTTCGTGATCACCAACATTAAAAGAAATGGCTTAGACTATTGCTTGTTGCGCAGATCGCGAAGATAAGTGAATTGCTCCACAGAGTGGGCTAGTAAAAAGGGATTGACCTTCGTCTCGATGGAAAGTTTCAAAGGAACTGAAGGGATGCCAATGCCTCTGCGGTTGAGAAGTTCGTTCTCATACATCTCAAGATCTTCATCATCCCCAGTGATCGGAGAGTTGTCTAAGCTGCAAAGCATTTTACAAAACTGAAGATTGGTCTCAGTGTATTCATGGGTGCAGTAAATCAAAGTTTCCGCAGGCAAATTTTTGATGCGCTGAAGGCTGTCATACATTTGCTCATAAGTTCCTTCAAACAGACGCCCGCAGCCAAGGCCAAAAAGAACATCGCCGGAAAAGAGCCATTTAAACTCATCATTCCAAAAAGCGACATGTCCCAGTGTATGTCCTGGCAACTCCATCACTGAAAAATGAACAGAGCCAATATTGACTTCATCGCCCTCTTGAACCCAGATTTCTCCATCAGGAATTTGTGCCTTATTTTTCATTGGAGCGTAAACAGGGGCAGGATGTTTTGCGATGAGATCTTTCACTCCGCCGATGTGATCGCGGTGATGATGGGTCAGTAAGACGCCAGTCAACTTAAGTCGGTGCTCAGTTAGAAAGTTAGAAACCTTGCGTGCCTCGCCCGGGTCGACAACAATGGCCTCCTGCTTGTTTTCATCAATCAGAAGAAAGACATAGTTATCTTCAAAAATGGGCAGTAACTCTACCCGAGGACGAGTGGAAGTCATGGAGTTCCTCTATGTAAGTAATGATAGCACGGGCCACGTTGATGTGAGTGTATTTTTCAATACCTTCAAGACCCGGGCAGGGATTGGCTTCCAAAATAAGAGAGCCTTTGTGTGTGCGCAGAAGATCCACGCCAGCAATTTGAAGATTTAAGGCCGAGGTGGTTTTTAATACAATCTCTTCTTCGGTGGAGGTGAGTGTGCAAGGTTCTCCAATTCCACCTAAAGCTAAATTGCTGCGGAAGTCTTGGTTAGATTTTCGTTTCATCGACGCAACAATCTTGCCCCCAATAACGAAAACACGAATGTCTTCGCCAAAGGATTCTGGGAAGGCTTCTTGAATTAACAGATCCTCAGCAAGGACTCTGGTCATTCGCGAAAGCTCAGAGGCCGAATTAACGAGGGAAACCCCTTCCCCCTTGCTGGATTCCAGTTTCTTCATGATGCAAGGGAAGCCTCGATTCCAGTCAGCATTTTCTTCATTTGAGACAAGTTGCGAGTAAGGGGTGGGAATCTGATTCTCAAGAAAGCAGACGTAGGAGCGCCACTTGTTTCGGGCCCTCTTGTAGGTCTCGCTATCATTCAGAATCAGGCCGCCACGGAGTGAAAGGTTTTCCAATGACAAGCAGGCTTCAGAAAAACGAAAGCTTCCCAGGCGAGGAATGAGAGCATCAAATTTAGCGACACATTTTGAGACAGGCCAGCCGGGATCCCAGAGTAAGGGGGTGTGACCTCGTGACTGAATTTCCTCGACCAAACGACGGGTGCTGTGAATTTCGAATTTCCGACTCAATATGAGTATGTTCATTCTGGCCTTTGTCGTAAAGGAAATGTGATTTAGAATTCTAGCCTATATGAAGATCAAAGTCGAACTTGAGGGGCGAGATTTTTTGCAAGTGGAATGTGAAGGTGAAGATCTTCAGGCTCCAGGTCGTGTGCTGAAAGTGGATATGAGGGGCTGTGTAGAGTTTATGGAAATGATGCAGAAAATGAAACGTCACTTTGGTGCCGATATATCTAAATGGCCTTTGCCAGAATCCAATGATCACTCAAGTATGTTGTTGCGTGAAATGATATTGAAATTGCGTGGTGAGTGGAAGTTTCCCTATGAGGAAGCTGAGGTTTGTCATTGCAGAACGGTGGCGACTCACACCGTTGATCAGGCGGTGATTGCAGGGGCTCATACTCCTGAAATCGTAACACGACAAACATCTGCAAGCACAGCCTGCGGAACGTGTCGTCCTGAAGTGCAAAAAATTATTGATTATCGTCTGGGCAAAACCGCGAGTAAAATATCAGCCTGATTTTTTGTCAGGGTCATTGTTGGAATCCTTAACAATCTCTTTACCCGTTAAATCCTCTGTGAGCTTTTCAGGGAATTTGCCATTTTTAAGATAATGATCCAACATAGGACCCAGTTTGCGTCGGCATGTGCCTCCACAAGGGCCAACTCCGGCGCAGGTGTCATCGAAGATTTGATTTAAGGTATGGGCTCCGTTCAATATGGCCTTTTCAATAGTCTCCCTGGAGATATTGTTACAGCGGCATACGATTTCGGACTTCTTCTTCTGGCCCATGGGTTAGATGATACGCCCTACCTATTTAGAGTGCAATGCGTCGCATGATGACGCAGGGCGAATGGTCCGGGAGGCCTCCCAAGTTGATAAAGTGGGGGGAATCCGGTAAAAGAATTGTCCTTCTAACAGTGGAGTTAAACATGGCCGGTCCAAATGATATCCTTCCTATGACAGTTCGCGGAAAAGCTCTGCTTGATGCAGAGCTTAAGAAGCTTTTGTTGGAGGAGAGACCATCAGTTATCTTGGCCATTGAAGAGGCTCGCGCCCATGGTGATATCTCTGAAAATGCTGAGTATGAAGCCGCTAAAGAGCGTCAAGGCATGATCGAAGGTCGCATTGCTGAAATTCAAGGCAAGCTGGCTGGAGCAGAAGTGATTGATGTGGCTTCTATTAAAGCGGACCGTGTTGTCTTTGGTGCACACGTCACTGCTGTTGATACAGATTCAGACGAGAAGGTGACTTACCAAATCGTTGGCGTTGACGAGTCTGACGTAAAAAAAGGCATGATCTCTGTTCTTTCGCCATTGGCTCGCGCCATGATCGGTAAAAAAGTCGGTGATACAGTCACAGTCTTGAGCCCAAAAGGCGACAAAGAGTTCGAAATTCTAGCCTTCGAATACAAATAGTTCCTCTCGGCAAATATAAGTAAAATCCTTCTAAAAGGCATTGTCGGTCCATAACTTCCCAACCATAATGAGTTGAGGCAAAATAAGTTATGGATCGTCGAAAACTCTCTGATAAAAATCTAGTCACAGAACAACCAGGCATGCGCGTCCTCATTATCGGTCTCGCTGTCGCATTTTTTCTAGGTTATATCACCAAATCCATGTTGTCTCCGGCGCGAGTTGCCGCCCAAATTGAAAAAGCTGCTAGCCACATTCATAAAGATATCAAGGTCACTTTTGAGAGCGCTCAAGTCAGTTTGAGTAATGGCATCTTGCCGCGCTTTTCCGTGGTGATCACAAAGGCGCAGTTAGAGTCCAACGAAGCTTGTTGGATGTCACCCGTATTGCAAATCGATGAGTTGCGTTTGCCGGTTTCATTCTGGGGAATCATCACCGGCACTTCTTTGATTAAAAAAGTCGAGACTGACAATGTTGTTCTGACTTTGCGTGGAAACTTAAAAGACTGCGAAAAAAAAGCGGAAGTAGAAAAACTTGAAACCGCGCAAAAATCCGCACCGTTGGTGAGTTTATCTCCGAATGAGCAAGCGCAAAAATATCGCAATGCCGTCAGTGAGTTGACCATTCAGAACTTTAAAATTCTTTTGAATGAATATCCTCAGTATCCTTCGGAGTTTTTGAACTTCGCCATCAAAGTAAAATCCTTTGAGCCGAAGGTGATCGAAGTCACCGCGCAGACGCATCTTTTGCGTGATGAGCAATACGGCGATTATCTTTCTCATGCGAATCTTTTTATCGAATACAAAGAATCACCAGAACCACAGGTGCAAGCTCATTTCTTCGGAAATTGGCGTGAAGGTCATTATAGCATGATTGGCAACTACACCATTGCCGATCATCTTTTGAATGTCGAAACGGACTTGAAGCATATTCCTTTAAGTCAGGTTCTTTCTTTGATGCAAAAGTATGACTTGGCTTCAAAAGATTTAAACGGGAAGCAAGTTTGGATTTCTGCAAACAGTCGCATGACCGCCGACGTTCGAAAAATTAAAGAAGCTCCTTTGGAAGTGAAGAATTTCCGCGTTGAGGGGGATCTGGGCGAAATGTCCTCGGATCAAATCACTTTTACGAAGCTCGAGCCCCTTCGTTATAAGCCGATCAACATCGATGTGAAACGC
>CAZPYX010000009.1:35802-43217 GCA_964590635.1 uncultured Bdellovibrio sp. | reverse complement strand
ACATTCAGTATCTAATTAAAAAAATTAACATGAACTTCACCATTAACGACGACTCTTAAAGTTATTTTTTTATTTGGAGGAATTGTGAACGTTCCGAATTTATAGAGCGGAGTAAGTCCTACCACTGCTTCATAGTCCCCAGGGGGAACTTGAACTGAACTTGATGCATAGAACGTTCTTACTAAGTTTCTATTTCCATTTTCAACTTTATACAGATACACCGTCGAATCAGGGTTCGGGCTAATCACTTGCAAATTGTCTTTGGATTTTAGTTTTGAATCCACCTGCGACATGGCATCTTGGAACTGTTGTTCATCATTGGCCATATGGGTGTCACCGATACATTTGATCTTCTTCAAAGCGTCAGACTGACCTTTAAAGCCTAAGGCCACCACATAAAATTTTATATCCAGAGCTTTCTTTTTTAATTCGTCGACTGTTTTACAAGGATCTCCACCGCAGGTATCCTCACCATCCGTCACAATAACCACACGTTTGGGTCCCTGATAAGATTTCAGGTCATCAAAAGAATGAAGCAGGCTTTTATGCAAAGGGGTCATTCCTAATGGCGACAAACCTTCGATAGTTTTTTCAATCTTTCCCAGACTTGAAGCATTGAAAGGGATCGCCAGCTGAGTATCATCACAGCTTCTTCGATCCTTGGCGCCATAGACGCGCAAACCAAAATCACCCTTCTTCTTCCATTGCACCTTAAGATAGTCGCCCACAATCTTTTTAAGAAAGTACATCTTAGTTTTATTTTCAGACAGCACTTGCCCCATAGATCCAGAGCTATCAACAATGATCTCAACTTTCGGAGGAACCTTTTCATCCGGCAAGCCCTCCTCTTCGACCTTGGCATTCGCTGCCTCTTTAAGAGTAGAGACGTCAAAGAAAACCTTTTCATCTTGAGGCTCCACGGAACCGACGTGCTTCGCGGGAGCGGCCCAACCAATAGACGCGAAAAGATTAATTGCGAGGGCTAAAGATATGGCCGATAAAGTCATCGAAACGAACTCCGACTTGAATATATAAGTATTGATCTTTTTCACTGCCACTTCCCCCTTGCGGAACGACGTAGACTCCACCTGACTCACTGGTCGTTGCACCACTGAACTTCAAAGATGTTTCAGAGACGTTGTATCCAGCTTCCAGATAATATCTCTTCACCCAAGGGACCCAAGAAAGGTTGAATAGAAAAGTCGAACCGACGCCAAGGTCCCATCGCGAAGATCCGTTTGAATCAGTTCCTCGGCTGACGATTGAGTCTTGAACTTGTACCTTTGGATAATAGATACCTGTTAAAAAAAGTCTTTGAAAAACGAATTCGGATTTCCCGCTAAACGTAAGCAACGAAGGCCTAGGCTCCCACGCGAACATGGCCCCAGCCCCCAGGGAGGTTTCTTTTGTAGATAGAAGATATTCATCGGGATTGTCTGTCTTAAATTCCTCATACAAAGAATCAATGAAGAATGTCCAACGCAGATTACTTTTCGATCTATTGGTTCGATAGTTCAGACGAAGATTAAGTCGACTGTACGAAGACGGGATGTCCGTAAGATAATACGATGTAACCGGGACATTGCCCCCAAAGGACTTCAGTGTAATACCATAGTTAGGTAGGAAGTCCAAAAACCATTCTAACTGAAATCCTTGAAACTTATATTGATTGATATTTTTAAAAGAATTTGCGCGAGTAGAAGAGTTCGATGAAAAACTTCCTTGATAAAAAGTGTACCCGAGCTGCAGATAGCCAGGCTCCAGTGGCTCAACGACGCCGTTTTTTAATTTGAAGTCTAAAGTCGGCTTGAGCTGATCTTTCTTTTCAAAAACTTTGGGATCACCGAGAGAGACTGCAAAATCCCCCTTAACTGGGATCTTCTTCATGTCACTTGTATTTACGGACAACCAGAAGCCATCCTTATCTACAGAGTGCACTTTCCCATCAGCAATCACTTCGAAATCATTCTTGTCGTCTTTGACTCTTACGATTAAGAAACGACTGTCCGTTGAAAGGGTCGCTGGAGCCTTGATGAAATAGCTCTGATTTTTCTCTGACAAGATAGGAAATCCTCCCTTTGTCAAAGTTCCCGAAATGTCTTGCGCTTTGGTGGAAGCTGAAAAGACTAAAAAATAAAAAATCAGAAAGAATAATTTCACTTCTCTATTGATACTCGCCTCCTCATCGGAGGCAAACCCTTACTTGAACACATACACGTTGGTCGTGCATGAAAGTTATCTCACAATATAGACCTTACCCAGCGCACGATTCAAAACCACCACAAGGCCATCATTAGAAAATACAGCGATTGCATCAAAGCCAACGTCCGCTGCGAAAACCGACACCGCATTGGTCGTCGAATCCACGGTGAAAATTTGACTTGAGTCCTTACTCACGCCGTAAATCATTCCATTGGTAGGATTGTATGCGAGCTTTCTGCCTCCGCCGACGGCGTCAGAATATGACGAAGAAATCTCAGCAACCCCGACATACTGAAGCTCTGACGATGAGGGAGTATGGGAAGCATCATCAAATAACTTCACGACACCTCCGGTTCCGGGAAGCAAGCCATAGACTGTATTCTTACTTTCAATAACAATCAGATCTAGAAGTCTGTTATCTGGGTCGACACCATCATTCACTTGTAAATTAGTGATATAGGTTGGTGGCAAATTTGAAGCCACTGGAGTCAGGTCAAAGATATAAAGTCGATAAAGCTTAGAGCCCACATCCCTGCCTGAAACATAAAGACGTTTCTTAGTTCCATTAAAGACAATGTCGCCAACCTTCAAATTCCCCGGAAGAGTATAAAAAGTCGTACTGTTAGATCCATCACGATCCCAAACCAAAGAAGATCCATCGTCGCCTGCAGAGAAAACATTGTTTCCATCAAGACTCCAAGACGCCACAGGTCTGCTGCCATATGTGCTGGTTCCCGAATAGAAGCTTTGCGCGCAAGATCCAGTACACGCCTGTGACGTAGATACGCTGGTCAAAGCTGATAGATCGCCTGACAACTGTACCCCTTGGGTTGAATTAGAAAAGGGCCCCAAACGACTTACTTGCGGAGTCAATAAGATCGAAAACGCAGAAGCGCTAGTCGATTTTACCGCAATACGCTGAGTTGTCTTACCCGCATCCCATGGCAAAGACTCAAAGTAATTCCATGGCGGCTTCGACATTGGAGAATAATTCGGACTGTTGATATTTCCATTGGTAAACTGCAAAGCCCAAACAAAGTTGCGCACCACAGAGGCACGGGTATAGTTTCCTGACATTATCAGATAATTGATAGAATTAGTTCCCACTGTGGTTTGTGCTGGAACTTCATAAGCCCAATTCAAATTACTAAGACCGCTGACATTCGAAGTAAGCTGGAACATCGAAACCGGGGCCGGAATATTATTAATTACATTCACAGTCCAAGTTTTCGTAACCTGATAATTTCCATCCGTCACTTCTGCCAAAATAGTATGCTGACTTGGTTTATAACCGGCATCATAGCTTGGGAAATAGTCGAACGACGAACTCGCATCATAAACTAATTTTCCATCCACATACCAACGATAGAATAAAACATCCGTTGCATTTGGATCGGTCGCATTGACTGAAAATATTTGGTGCGTGCGCTCTTTCATCGAGATCACACTGCTGGCCGGAGTCACCGATCCGATCACTGGAGCTTGCTCAACAGGAGTTAAAGGATCTTTTACTTGAAGTAAAAAGTATGCCTTATCGATTTCGCCTGTCGATGCATCCTTCACTTGAATTTCAATTTTCTTCCAAGTTGCTGGATTATTGGGATCCGTCAGATCGTCAGGACGTTTCGGTGTCCAAGTGATGACTCCCGTCGAGGCGTTAATGCAAACCCCATTTCCAGAAGCGTCACTGCAAGCTCGTGGCGCTTGCAAGATTGAATACTGTAAAGTATTGCCCTTGGAGTTATTGACAATGGTTTTATACGTAAATGGATACGAAGCCATCCCTGCCGCAGTTTGCTTCATTGCAAAGACAGATGTATAGCCAGTTCCCATCTGAGGGCTTAAGAAGAAAACCGGCGCCGTCACATTCAAAATCAGCGGAGCACTGGCCGTCGCCGAAGGAAGAGTCGTCGACATTCTATCTTTATCACCGTTGTCATTCAGATATAACAAAGTCGTGAACTTCCCAATATGACGTTTCTGTGGACACCACTCCATACGATATTGATATTTTACTAAGTTTCCAGAAACCGTGGGACCTGCTATGCGAGTCAGTCGCGGCAGAGCCACTGCAGGCAGAACTCCATAAGGCGAAGATGTTTGACGGCAACTCGCTACAGCAGAATTTCCATCGTAAGGGTTGTCATAGGCAAGAAGTTCATCCGGCCAATTATCAGTGGGGATCTGGCAACTAACTACGCTGGTAGATTTGCAAAGTCCCAATGAAGTTGTAAAACTTGGCGACGTCATCGAGTAATAGTCAGCATCTTGCAGCCAGATATTTGTGTAATTCAAATAGGTATTCGCAGATACATTGATGATATTTCCAGAGCCAGTCAGGGGAATAAGCGAAGGAGTATTATTGATATTGGTAACATGAACCTTGAAATAGCCAATCGTGGTTTTTCTTATACTAGCATCGGAGATCGAATCATAAGCATTAATCGGGACAACGAATCCTTCAGGTGACGCCAACAACTTCGCATCTTTGTCATTTGGAGTCCAAGAAAGCTGTCCGACCGTTTTCGATCCCCAACCATTAGCATTTTGAGTAAAGGTCACCACCGATGCCGTCATTCCTGTAGGAGCCGCCACCCATGTACTTGTATGTAAGTCGAAAACCTGACTGCCGATTGAAAATGAATCCTGTTTTAAGTTCAATCCCTTGTTCGTGTCAGTTACGTAAATTCGATATGTGGAATTCACACCCTCAACAAAGTCGCCCAGGAAGCTTGGATTCGTTTGAGTATTTCCACTCAATGCAATCCAGTTCGCATCCGTAAATACCGGAGGATCATTATTTTCAATAACATTGACTGTCAGATATTGAGAACGAACATTCGTTCCCGCCGGGATCAGACCACCGTTGTCGTTAACCGTAATTTGGAAAGTAAAAGACGCGGAAACGTCATTGATAGTGGGTTTGAATCGTAAAAAGCAAGTTGCCGAATCAAAGTACGAAATGTTGGTATTCGTACACGGAGTACAAGACGGAGAAGTAATATCTGCAGCACTTGACGCCGGTTCACGACAAAGGCTGTAACTGCCTTCGGGCAATGTTCCCATCACACTTAAAGAAAATGTATAACGGTCGTTGGGATTATGTGGAGTCGTCGGATCGCTCATGTTGTCAGTAACCGTGATCGGAAACCCCACCAGCGCGTCACCTTGATTCACATTCACCGCCGATGCAGAAATAAACATCGGAGGATAGTTAGTATCTGCAAAACCAGCGCAGGCAATTTGAGTTTGTACTTGTGGAACCGGAGGGTTTGGAGACGTATCATTGATACGACGGACTAAGGCTGTAACCGTATCCACCCCTGCAGTCATTATGACGGCACTGACAGTTTCAAATGTAGTCATATCTGGAGCTAATACTTGCATGCCTGCAGGAATCGTCAACGACGCCGCAACATTGGTTCTTTTAAATTGAACAAACCCCGTAAGACTTAAAGGAAGCGAATTGGTGACTGTTAAGCCTTGATCCGGGGATGCCTTGATCGTTTTAACTCCGTTAACATCAATAGTGGATCCATCCTCTGCTTGGTTCTCCCAACAAAAGCGATCAACCCCTGTGCTAACTCCCGTTCCTTTATATTGTGCCAACGAATAAGCTATCTGCTCAGTCAATTGAACTGGATTTGTGACTGTCCACGCCCCAGCTAGAGCTCCTCCAGAAAGGACCGTAACTTCGTTGGCATTTGCATACTGAATCACCCGCGTGACTTGAGTAGAAACCGAACTGACTCCAATGGCCATACTAGTTAAAGTCGTTGTTTGATAGCGAATCGTACTAGTACCGTCAGCAAGCTCTGATGTGCCCACAAGGGTGCCCACCGGAATTGTAAGAGCCGCTGTTGTTGTCGGTCTGGTAAAGGTCGCATTTCCTCCAGTTAAAAGAACCGTGGGATTTGTAACTGTCATTCCCGACTGTGGAGGAGTTCCCATGAATCGATTCAGTTTTCCAACGGCAACACTTCGATCTGTTCCCGAGACTGGAATCACCATTTTTAGTGCATCCTTCGGAACTACGATCGGAGTAGTCGTCTGAAACTTCATGCGTTTTCCGGCTGCAAGCATATTTGTCTCAAACGTATAACCAGCGGGAATCGTGATATCGCTCGAGTAAGGGGCAGCTCGTTCCAACTGAACGACACCACTGCCGCTACTCCAGAAATGAGTTTCAATACACAAAGAAGCAACACCCGCACTTCCGCTTCTTGTACGATACATCAATCCTTTGTCCGTAGTTGTTTGTATCAACGATAACGACGAAGTACTACCGCAAGAAAATAAGAATGGTACGATCTGCAATGGGATATTGAAGGCATTCATGTATGGAGTATCACCATCAAAATCTTGACCTGTATAAGTGGCCTGTTTTGTAAGATTCAGTTCAGACAAAACAGTGGTAAATAGATTTCCCACTAGGCACGGCTTTTCGTTTCGATCTTCCGCCGTCAAATTAAAAGTTTGCAGATCCGACATGCCGCCGTGATCGTCTTTCATCTGCACAGTTAATGTTCCAGTCTTGCGATTTTGCTCTGGCTTCCAACTAAAGCAAAAAGTACTTTTTTGAGGAGTCGACGCGGGACAACCATCCGCGACTGACAGCGGTGAAACCACATCTTTCAAAGAACCACCGAAAGTCACCGATACCTGATCGGGAATCGCATTTCTTGGAGCAGCGCTATCTAGATTGTCAGGATCTACAACTTCAATTTTAAACTGATAAGGTGTTGATCCACCCGTATCAGGATCGGCATTCGCGCAGAAATCCCATTCATGGGCCTGAGCATTAATATCTGGCATAGCTTGAGGACCACTCAAAAGTATCGGCGGCGAATTGATATCCACAACGGTTAGATTGATTGGAACCATTGTCAATCCACCAAGCTTTCCGTCATCCACGGCTACTTCCAAATAAGCGGATCTATTCTTTGCATCAGCATTGTCTGGAGTAAAAACAAAATCTTCCTCTGGGATATTTGAAAGTTGGTTTTATATCTTTTTGCGAGAGTGTCTCATGGCTCTGTCGGATGTCGGTTATTTCGTGCGGCGCGCCGGTCTGGCCATGCGGACACGCCGCTTACAGTAAGGGATGTTTGCTTCAAAATCTTGAGCCCTCAGACTGTAATTGAGGGTTGGTCCCCCGGCGAATGTCGGCATGTGGTGGATTGTCGGAGCTACTTAAGCGCCTAGGCTGCGCA
>CAZPYX010000009.1:4978-35792 GCA_964590635.1 uncultured Bdellovibrio sp. | reverse complement strand
GCTCGGAATCGATGCGCCGGACGGTTCCGCAACCTGACCGTTAATGGTTGCACGAGCGTGATTGAATTTGTCATGCAAAGTAAACGACATGGCATCACCATCATAATCGACAGCTGAAATATGACATTTCCAAGATTGGGCCTCGGTAACAATTTTATCGCAATTCCAAGTGACTACAGGTGGACGATCCTTGTCGGCAACATGAACCTGCCAATTGAAAACTGCAGCAGGCCCACCATCAGTGACCTCTAGGCGGATCTTGTAGTTTTCATCGCGTCCCTCTGTGAAATCGGGAATCCAATGCAATTCATTTGGTTTCGAACTGAAAAACTGATCTTCTTTATACCATCTAAAGAAAAGAACATCGCCGTCAGGATCAAGGGCTTTTCCTCTAACCACAAGTTCTGTCATCTCAACACCGTAAACAATCGCAGTTTGAGGTGTTGAGTTTGCAGAGTCCATCACTGGCAAATTATTCTTCGCACCAAAAGGAAAGGGTTCCGCGGTCACTAGGCCTTGAGAGTCATAGTTAAAGGGCATGTCCAAAGAACTCTTTGCATAATCCAAAAAGTCTTTATCGCTGGATAGACCATTCTTCATAAACTTATAGACGTCAGAGACAGCAACGCCCACAAGGAAAGGACTTTGTTCCTTCTTCTTTGCAACATAGGCCTGAACTTTCGCTGACACCTCTTTGACTTGATCTACACCAAAACTAGAAAGAGGCTTGTGCGGATAATGAGTCAAAAAATCATAAACCAAAGTGCTTTCAATACTTGGAGTGACCAGTTCGCCCGGCACAACTAAAGATCTTAAGGTAAAACCCAAGCGCGTAAGATCCACGCTGATTGCAAAGAAGCTTCCAGCAGAAGTCCCCTGGGATACCAGAGCCGTTTTATCCTTGGGAATCAAATAGCTAAAAGTTCCAACCTGGCCTTTATTTGATTTAGGAGTCAGATCATCGATCTGAAAATTTTGATTGCTGGCAGGATCCATGGTGTTGAGCTGAATAGAATAGAACTCTGTAGAGTCATTCACGAAAGCTGCATTAGTAAATTGGATATTTTGCCCTGGTGGAATCACAATCGGAGTCGCATCTTTTTTGGTGCAAGCCGAAAACGTCAAAGCCAAAAGCAAAAACCCAGCGAGGGAAATATATTTTTGAATAAATCTTTTTGAGATTTCTTTCATAGCTCCCCCGCCACTGAATTAATAGAACAAGAAGAAAGTTCCGATGCCAATTCCTCGGAAATTTCCAGAACCGTTATAGTTATAAGAAGGAATTAAATAATCTACCGTTCCGTCTTTATTTACATCCCCGGCCGAAAGGTTTCCTTCGAAGAATCTATCGTTCGTATTCCAGAAAGGGGGACTGATAATATAAGGACGAATCTGATTTTGTGAATTTGCCACCACCGAGTTCGCTGGATAGTCCGCAGCATAAAGACCATTGGTGTGACCGAAATAAACCACACCGCGGCCCACAAAAGTGATGACACCTGATGTATCTGGAGTATCTGCATAAGAGCCGATTAAGATGTCATCAAATCCGTCGCCGTTAAAATCGCCTTTTTGTTTTCTCTGACCCGCTAAACTTGAGCCATATCGAAGCCCGATATTCGCAGCATCAGCGACATAAAACTTTTGCGGAAGAGGCTTCAATGCACCACTTGCACCACGATAACAAGCAGCAGCTGATGAACCTAAGGCGCCGGTGTAAATCAGGTCCGTAGATGTTCCTGCGGGTTGAGCTCCGCTGAAATACATTTGCTTGTTAACGTGTACTCCGTTGTTGTCCCACTCTTGAATGGTTTGGGTGACATTCAAATCATTGTCCATCGGACAAAGAGGTCCATAATAAGTGTACAAGCCACCAACGTTAGCGACACCCGGCAAACTTTCTGGCGGTGCTGCGACAACTAAATCCTCGTAGCCATCACCATTCAAATCACCAGCCACAGAAAGACGAGCTCCAAACTGTCGCCCTTGCCCCATACTGCCCAAGGAATTTTGACTAAGTCCATACGTTACCAAAGATGGAGCTAATGCCCGTAGTTTTGATCCCGGCGCCAAGCCCAAGCCTGGGTCATTGCCAGGGTCCACAGGACAAGACTCTGCATAGCCATGATTATAATATTCATCATTGGCCCCAGCTAAGAGTCCTCGGCTTGATCCTTGGAATAAATAAACTCGTCCGAAATGTTGAGCGAGGCCTCCAGCTCCAGTGGTGCAAGAAATATCTTGATAATAAGGAGCGCCGATAGCCAAGTCATCAACGCCGTCTTTGTTATAGTCTACAACTGTGAAGCTTGCGCCAAACAGATGCCCAAACTTCGCATAGCCGCGATCGATGTTTTCCAAGACTGGATTCTTAATTTCAACCACAGAGCAAATTGGATCTTGAACCGATTCACAAGGTTTAGCTCCAGTTTCGGTACCGTAAATAGACATGAAGCCATTCACGCCCGTACCAATATCAACTCCCGGAGCAACCAAGCTATTCAAGCTTGGAGTTTGAATGCCACGATTCGATCCATAGAACACAAGAACTCGTCCATGATCGGTCGGACCCGTCCCGCCTTTGCAGTCGGATTCCAAATTGGTCCCTGAACAGTACCAACCATCACCTAAGTTAACGCTGGTATTATATTCTGGACGAGGCAACTGCGTCGAGTTGCTCAAATTCTTATTCATAGTGGGACCCTGCTTGCGCGGATCTGCCAAGGCAAAGTCAGAATAGCCATCACCATTGAAATCACCATGAACAATGTAAGTCATGTCGAAGGAATTCAGGTAAGTCTCCATATCTTGATTATAAGAAGGAGTATTCCCTGGCCCTGTCACAATCTGAGGATCGTTGACCGATGGTACCCAAGATGGATTCACAACGTTTTGAAGTCCGCCACGAGCACCATAATACACAACCAAGCTTCCGCCGTTTTGCATGAATGCAACATCATCAAATCCATCATTATTAACGTCACCCACGCCCCAGGCCGATTGTGCCCAAGGACCATCCAGATTGTTTGGACGTACAATCAGCTGCGGTAAGCTAATCCCTGGTTTAGTAGTACCAACTGCTGGCGTCACTTGAGGATAGCAATCAGAATTAGAACCGCCGCTGATGAAAATATCGGACATGTGCGCCAGACAGAAACTCGTAGTCACCAAGCCCTGCGGAGATCCAAAGAAAATCACTGCATCATTAACGATGCCACCTGTGCTGCTATAATAAGTGGTCTTCGCGACAGCATCTTCGTATCCATCTCCATTGATATCACCGACAAGTCGCGTACTGCTAAATCCATACAATTGAAACGAGGCTTGATTGTCAGTCAAAAAGACATCTTCATTACTGCGAGTCGCAGGCAAAGAAGCGCCATTACTGAAAAATCCATAAATTCCGCCCGCACCAGGACGTGAACGCATATCATTCGGAGCACCCGCCACCAAATCATAATAAGGCATATTAGTGTTCACTACCGTATTTGAATCTGGAGGTGGGATGACTCTGAAGTCTCCGTCCAAATTTCCTAGGGCTGCACTGAAACCAAAGTTCGTCCCAGCAACTGAATTGCTAGAATATATTTTCTTATAATTTGAAGTAAGGCCCTTCGCAGCCAAAGATGTAAAAATCAAAACTGAACCGGAGTTGGTTCCTGTGACAGAGTCCAAGGGAAGTCCCACTGCCAAATCCTTAATTCCATCACCGGTAACGTCTCCAACAGAGACTGTTCTTTGCGCCAGACCCATTTGAACTCCCGCACTAATCGACGGAGACTCAATGGTTGACGGCACACACTGCTGCTTTGCCGCCGCACCGTTTGTAGCAAAGGAAGCGCAATTAGGACTATTTACAGTAAAGTCTTTGCTTGCGACTGGAGTTCCATCGCCAAAGACGTTAAACAAATCCGCAGATTCAAAAAGACCATTAGGATTGCCAAAATACTCCCAAATATTTCCTGTAGAGCTGTTAGTGCCTGATGATCCACTTGAGGCAAACACAATAACATCCGCATAGCCATCTTGATTGCTATCAGAAAAATATCTTCTTGGCACATTGGGATCGGGATTCACCGCCGTCAGTAAATTATTACTGCTATCATAGCGTGATGGATCTCCCAGCATCGCCACCGCATTACCAAAACCTCTTGAGTGATTATTTCGGGGACTCAACATTTTGAAACTTGAGGGAGTCACTAGACACGAATAGTGCTGATTAAGAGCCATGGCACGCTGTCCACACTGCCAGAAATTTGCACGCGAAGGGTTTTCTATATCGGTGGTGCCTGGTGCTGTGGTACGACCTCTTCCAAAATATAGGAAGGCAGCACCCGTTGCCACTCCCGCATTTTGAGAAACTCCATAATAGGAGGTTGTATTCCCAAGAGGAACGCCGTTAGCCTGCCAGCCTCCGCCGGAGAAATTAAGAATGGCAGCACTTGCCGGAGTCGATCCAATAAAGTTTTTTAATACGCTATTATTCACATAGTCGGGATAAGTAAAACCTGGAGCACCGACAACCATATCGGCCCCACCAGCTAAACTTCCATCACTAAGACGGACCTTAAACTTTCCATCGACATCTGCTCCACCTGCAATAGATGTCCCGAAGTGCATGTAAGGATCAGGAATAGGCGGGTATATTTTTAAGAACGGAAATTTTGCGCCTGTTAAAGAAGCATCCGTTGCATCAGGAACATCATACCCTAACCCAAATTTACTTCCGAAGAAAACCGCAACATACCCCACTTGAGGCAAGTAACGAGAACTTCCCGAAGCCGAAGGAATTGCAACTCCATCCCAGGCCGCATTAGGTACGCCAATGGCAATGTCTTCATAGCCATCGCCATTGAAGTCACCGATGAATGCCACACTTGATCCAAAATTATTGTAGCTAGTGCTGGCAGAAGAACCTGAAACAGCGGCCGTCGGAATAAATGCGCCACCAAATTTAGACGACGGCCAAAGCGCATGATTCGCCCAAATCTTCACAGCCGTGCAAGTCGCACCTTCACTTTTTCCATCGCAAGTCGCCACATTTTCTTGAAGGTCACGCATATGAGCAGGAGATTGCAATCCCTTGGCAGAGCCAAAGAAAATAAATGCGGCTCCATCACGAGGTCCAATTGGGGTTGTAGCGCCACTGGCTCCAACCACTAAGTCTTGGCAAGGATACTGACCATTTTTATCATTGTTCAGATTTCCTGAACTTAAAGCACCACCAAAACCTGCACTCATGGTCATATCATCAAATGCAATCATTTGCGGATCCACACCTGGATGAACTGGAGTCAAAGTAGGAGTGCCTGAAGTCTGCAGGACATAACTGTCGCCAACTTTTTTTGAATAATAAACGTAGACTGCACCGGCACCAGATTGAGATTGTCCAATTCCTGCATAACTCGCGTTCGGCAAACCAATTGCGACGTCATCTGCTCCATCGCAGTTAAAGTCTCCCGTGATAATTGAGCGACCCATGTAAGCAGGCCCCAAGCCTAAAGCTGGAACCGCAGGAATTTCAATTTGAGGACCAATACCTTTATGATAGGTCGCCAAGCCACCAATCTCCATGGTCTCGGAAACTTTGCCATCATTATACGTGATCATTAAACTGATGTTATCAATTTTTCCGATCGGCAAATTTGCCACGGATGAAAATACAATAGTCCCTTGTCCCACGAGAGGGTCTGAAATGGGTACACCATTCCAGTAAACCTGAAACTTGAAAAAGTTTTTTGTATGTTGAGCATCTTCTTTAGGGGTCACTGTCATATACGGCAATGCACCCACAGAGATCGGAACCAATTTATAATCAGGAGTCGCAAATCCTGACTTTGTTGTCACCGCAATCGTGCGACTCGTGAATTCATATTCACTTTCCCGGTATTGGGCGTGAACTGCGAAATAATATTTTTTTGAAGGTTGAAGTCCCTGTACGACAACCGACTTATCCGTCGTACGCAAATTCGGCATAGCCCAGTTCGAAGTGTTAGTCGCCGTTGGAGCACTATCAGCCATCCAAAAAATTTCATAGGCAGCTGGAGTAAAACCATAATTCCAAGCAACTGTGATATTGCCCGCTGAATCTGTATTTGCCGAAACGATCCCGTCAAAGCGTGACCATGTCGTCACAGAAACTTCTTTTTCAGCACCCAACTGTGCACCATTAATTTTTCCAACAACCTTAAATACATATTTTGTATCAGGCTGCAAACCTTCCAAGACAATGGAGTTAAACGGTGTGGTTTTTAATGGCGTCGACGAAGTAGAACTAAAAATTTGATATTCCTGAACTTGAGCATCGGCATTCCAAGACAGCTTCACTGACGTTGGAGACAACGCACTAACAGATTGAACTCCTGAAAATGAAACACTCGTGCTACCTGACTGAATACCTCCAGAACAGGCAGTAAGTGCAAGTCCCAAAACTATAAAAACCACTTGATAGAAATATTTTTGGAAATCTCTAGTAAAGAACATAGATAACTCCCGTGGCGAAGGTCTTACCTGAAGGCAAGCTTCGACCAAAGCCTCCGAACACCACATCAACAAGGCCGTCCCCGTTGATATCGCCTGACGACTGATTGCTAATATTCAATGATTCATACGCAGTTACATTCGGTAAGAAAATTTGATATGGCTCACACACAGCACCATTTCCGCCATAACATTTTGGATTTACACTAACGACCTTGTTTTGAGTTTGCAAACCATTCGGCCCACCAAACAGCACCGTTGCATATCCTGCCTTAGGAATAAGTCCGTTCACTGTATAATCCGCATTCGGAGACGCCATGATAAAATCAGCATATCCGTCAAGATTGAAGTCTCCCACACTGACCATGCCCATTGGGAATTGATCTGAAGCTCCCACCGTTGAAGGAACTATAACCTGTGGACGTGGTTGACCCGCGTTTGCAAATTCGTCATTGGTAGCAATCGTCGGAGCTCTCCAATAATCAGTAGCCGATATGGAACTCGCACCATAGAATCCAATTTGCGCACCGACTTGAGCTCCATAGAATGCATACAGGGCTTTGTTCGCTCCATAAGGAGCACTAATCGCGATGTCATCATAACGATCACCGTTGACGTCACCCATGGACGTAATATCAAAACCAAAATTCGATCCAGAGTCTCGCGGCACCAAGGTTTGTGCAGGTGAACTCTTCAAACCTGTCGAGCCACCTTTGTAGTAAAATGCGATTCCATCTTTGTTATTATACTCAGGATCGCCTACAACAAGATTGTCATACAAATCTGACGTTGCCGAACCATTCCCGATAATCGCACCTAATCCAAAACCGAATTTTTTACCATAGACTCCGCCAAATACCGGGCTTGATAACAACTGAACTTTACAATGAGGTGTGGAATTCGGTTTGCATGGATCATCGACGACAACATCTGCCTCGGAACCATCGGCATTGGCCAATAGAATTTCGCCGGTCAGACGATTCGTCTCAGGACCTGAGCTTGATCCATAAATAATCGCAACTCGGCCAACGTTGCTTGTAGTAAAATCTAAACTTCCTTGAGAGGAAACTGCAGGGGCTTTCTTTGAATCGGGCAAGCGAATAGCAATGTCACTGTATCCGTCCTTATTAAAGTCACCCACGACAACACCGAATGTAGATACATCATAACTTTGCGAAAGTTGATAGGTCGAGTTATTGAGATCTAAATCCCTATGGAAAGTCAGAGACTGACTAGATCTTGCAATTGCAAATCGCAAAGGATTTTTTCCAACTGGTGAGATCGAAGGCTCAGCCTGAGCGACCAGTCCTGAAGAAGATCCATAATAAATATAAGTTCCCTTTGAGCCCATCATGATGATGTCATCAAAGCCATCTCCGTTGAGGTCGCCCGCGCGGAAGAAGTAAGTCGCAATCAACGGATCCACAGATGAATCAACTAAAAGAGGTTCCGTTCCCACCGCATTTTTAGAAGGCGGCAATGTCGTCAATAGACCTGTCACTGAACCGTAGTAGATCACCAATTTCCATTTACCATTTGTATAAATGTGAGCTGCAACATCGTCGTAACCGTCACCATTAATGTCACCGACAACTTTAGCCTGTTCAAAGTGATAGCCACCCTCAACGCTGAAATTGTCTTTGATAGAAATATTTGGCACGACGACGCTTGGAGAGAATCCGCCGGAACTATAGAAGCCATAGAAGGCACCGTTACCGCTGACAGGATCACTGTTGTCTGGCGCTGTTGATAAGATATCACCTTCACCATCACCATTGAAGCTGCCACCAGCAGCGCCACCAATACCGAAGTGAGCATTTGCCTGTAGATCCTGAGGATAAACAATCGACGGACCAAACGGAGCGATGCCGCCCGATAGCCACGTACAATTTGTCGTACATCCATAATTGAAGCGGTTGTCGTAATTATAAACATTGGATGTGATTAGAACCGGAGTTCCAGATCCCGTCTCTGTGCCAAAGTTTGAAACGTCACCGCGATACAGATAGATAGCCCCAGTTGACGTCGCTGTGGTCGCACTCTTAAATGGCGCTCCCACTGCAAGATAGGGCATGGATGTTTCTACATCCGTCGTTTTCGATGGCAATGAAGATAATGAGTAACCAAACTGCGCACCTGATTGAGCTGGGGTGCTATAAATTTCCTGATGATCACAATATCGCAAAGAACCATTTGTAACATTGCCGTTCAATTTATCACAAGGAACAGTGTTAATTGCATTCACAGTGTGACCAGAACTTGAGTTTCCTAAAATTCCCTGAATCCCACCGATATAATAATCTGTCGCATATGGAGTGACATAGTAACCGAATACTTTACCCGCATTAGAAACTGAGCTGACCGTCGCCGTAGGTGCACCCACAAACAAAGCACCGGAATCATTAGGAATAGCGTTTGATGGGCTGATAGCGTTGATCGCATAGTGAGGATACCCAATCTGATTTGGAACTCCTAGAAGAGACCAGCCATAGTTCGCTTGATCGCCAACCAGTTCTGTCGGGTAATGTTCTTGGCAAGTCCAACTGACAATTTTCTGAGGATCAGAAGCTGTCGCTAAGCTAATGCCCGCCTTACAAGTCACAATAGATCCACGACTATTAGACCGCCCCGGCATCCCAATCACAAGATCGTCACACTTCGTAAAATCATAGCCTTTCTTACGAGCTGGTGCAGTAGGCCTGAACACAAAACCCGCCGGTACGCCATCAATACAACTTCTTGAGTTGTATGCGGCTGCCAATGAATAACCAAACTTATCATTATATGTAATTACGCTCCCCATAGTATTACCCAGTGGGATCGTAGATGATTGAATTTTCAAATGGGATGAGGCACTTGTTGATGGCAATAGTCCCTGAGCAGAACCACGATAAATAATAATGTCGGTCAAATTTGTGGTCATGTCTCTTCCAGACACGGCAACATCATCATACCCGTCATTATTAAAGTCACCGACCGCAATAGATTGGCCGAAGCTATTGGAGTCATAGATGTCGCAGTTACCAATGACACAGTTATCCTTGATGGGCTTCAACATACGAACAGGTCGGCACGTCGTTGAAACAGGATCACAAGTTGGTTCATTTACGCCGTAAGTGCTAGCACCCGAGCCCGCCACCAAACCTTGTAGGTGATCACCGAAGACAGTATAGAAGCTGCCGTCGTTTGCACCTATAACAAGATCTTGGCATTGATGAATTTTGCCCAAGCGATCTTGCGAAGTCTCTTTGCCATAAATGACGTCGCAATTGCCACCATAAGAGTTGGTATCATCTTGAAGGAAACAATCATTATTGATATTTCCAACTGCCAAAACTTTACCCAAGCTCGTGCCATTGGATGTGACAGGATAAGTGACAATCAGAGGATTCGGGTACACAGCAGAAACCGACGGCGCCACATCCATTTTTAGATACGGAGGCGTCGTGATAATATTGCCATTCGCATCGATATACGGTGCAGGCGCATATTGATAATAGATAACCACAGCACCGTTACTTGTATAATGCTGATTCGTATCTGAAATAACCGAAGTATGCAGACTAACCGCCACATCCATCAAACCGTCACAGTTAAAGTCACCGGTAACGATCTGTCCTCCCATATTCTGAAGACCTTTGCCTCCAGCCATCAGAGGAGGAAATATTGGAGTGCTAGGATTCAGCGCACGAATATTTGTAGCTTTACGACTGATGCCACCTGAAATGTTCACGGCCACTTTGGAAATATTAGACGACGAAGAAATTAACGCATAATAATTCTTCTCGCCAATAGGCTCTTGGCGGAACGCACGGAAAACACCATTACCCGTACGCGATGCCACTACAATATCAGTATCAAGTTCATGAATTTCAGTTTTATAAGATGGATTTCCGTTCGATGTCCAGAACCAAGGAAACTGTCCGGGACTGACGGCGCTGACTGAAACAGAAGGCAACTGATCCATAGGCGATGTCACAGTCAGACAGATCGCCTTTGATGCCGCCGTCGCTGCATTGGCAACAGGCTCACTTGTTTGATCCAAGTAATTTGCTACGATATAGAAACAGTATGTATGCCCGCTCGCAAGATTTGATACCACATACTGGTTATCACCTTGAACAGACTTGATCGGACGATTGAAATCCCAAGTCCCACCTTGTTCGATTTGAAAAATATTATAGTTCACTGAGGGATCATTCATATCCCAAGTCAGATTGATCTGACTTGCTGATTTCAATGTCACTCCACCGGAAGTCAAGCCAACGAAACTTTTGAAAGTTTTTACGGTATTAGATCCGCCCGTAACAGTTTCCTGATTTGTAGTACTCGAAAAACCGGAGACCAAAAAAGTATAGCTGGTATTAGGAGTTAAGTTTTGAATTTGCGCCAGCGAAAACTGCTCCGTTTTAATCGGGCTAGTTCCACCATTTTGATAAACTCTGTATTCAGAATAGTTTTTGTCTAAGGTCCAAGAAAGCTGAATGGTTGTAGGACTTAAAACCTTGGCAGTCTCCAAGCCGATGAAGCTTGAATACAAAGACGTTCCCTGAACTCCCGATTGAGAGCAGGATATCAAGGACATGCAAGTCAGAATAAATCCGAAACGAACCACAAAGTTTTTCATATCTATGAAACCAATCGTTGCTCATTAGTACTTTGATTAAAGAAACTCTGAACCGTCAGATTTCTTGCTTTCATCACTTTTTCAATGGCTTGCACCAACTGACGTTTCGCCTGCGCACCTTGAGAAGCCGAAACATCAAAGCCCGGAAGTTCCAAGTCTTTTTCCACCATGCGAGCTTTTTTTACTGGTAGTGACTTCAGGACATGGGCGCGAATTTCTGGATAGCCATGGAAAAGTCCTTCCACCAGCATGCTCATCTCAAGGAAAGTTGCTGCTTCCCCAACGATATCAAGGGGAATCTTCTCAACATCCATATACATAAGCTGCATCGCGCGGATCTTTTCCGCTTCTTGAGGATGCTCCGCCACCATGTTCTCAAAAATCACAAACTCTTTCTCTGCATCTAGTTTTCTCAGAAGCTGAGCTACAAACAGAGGACCGTCTGCTCTGACTTCTGGGCTGTCTTGAATAGCTTTAAGTTTATTTCTTAATGAATCCACAGCCGCGGCAATCAACTCGGAAGGCAGGCTTTCAAGTTTAGCCAAGTGCAGAGTAACGGCTTCTTGAGTATTACGATCTAGAAGATCATATATTTCGCCTAATTGATCACCTTCGGCATGCAAGCAGATTAATGCCAAATGCGCCGCAGACTCGTTATTCAAAAGACGCTGTTTTTCTTGCTCGTTAAGTTTGAAGATAAAGGCGAACGGATTTTTTGCATCCTCGCTGCCCAACTCTAAGAAACGCGCCATCAAATGACGGAATACCTCTTCAACTGAAGCGCGGTACTGTTTCGGAGAAGCTGGTTTTGTTCTGTTCTTAAAAACGTAGCCCAAGCGTCCCCAAATACGTGGCGACAATCCTGCAAAAAGCTTCTTAGAAAGCTCCCAACCAAAATCTTCCATGAATAACAAGACTTGCTCTTCATGGCCTGCACTAAAATAGTCAGACAATGCACGCGTCGAAGCTTCTGGGAACTGATGAGCAATCGTAAGGATCTTTTGCTTCATTTCAAAGACTTCTAAATCCTCATCATTTTTTAATGATGACTCTTCTTTGGCTTGAACTTCTGAAGTAACCGTTTCCTTATCATCTTCAGCTGACTTCTCATTGTCCTTCGGATCTTGAGCAGCTTTTTGATCATCCAAATTCTGCTGGCTTTCACGACGACGATTCACGAAGAAGACGATACCTGCCAAGGCAACCAAAGAAAGAATCAATACGAGCATCCACATCTTCCATGAAAGCTCTGGCATTTTCTTAACCGGGGATTCGTTGCTATCTAATGGCAAAGTTGAACGAGTTAATTCAATGTGATCACCGGCAGCTTCATCCAGGTGAAGCTTCAACTTAAGCAAGGATTTGACTGTCGCTTCCTTCTCTTTACCAACAGTATCGCCAAGGATGACGTGTATATTTACTTTTTGTTTCAGATTATACAGCTTGTTGGTGATGGGCATCGTATCCAGGCTCATTGCACCAGGCATTCCAGGAAGATTGTTTTTTTCAACTTCCTGTTCTAAATCTGCAAGCCTTTGTTCGTCTTGATCAATATCCACACCAACTACAATGGAATACTCTCGAGGAAGTAAAATTGTATCCAAAGCTGAATGGGCGCGTGCTTCATAAAGACGCTCGAGAGCTGAGCTCTCTTCTCGGAACTGCGCATGAGCGTTCGAACCTAGAAAGAACAGCGTCGACAATAACGCTGCGATTACCCAACGAACAGAACATACCATTTCTTTAGTACCTACGTGCTTCACGAATCCTCCGCAAGTTCTGGAGTTCAACCACGAATCCATTATTTCAATTATTATCGCGATATACCTGTTGAAGTTTATGAATGGTTCAAGATAGTACGAAATCTATTTTAAAGTCGCGTGCTCCACGAACGCCCATGGATTGAACTTTGGATTGATTTCACTTCTTTAATTGTCCATGAACGTACGTGAGCTGAACAAAGGGATGGAGAAATAAATTTTTCTACCAATAAAAAACGAAATCACTTTCGGAAAAATGATGTGAAGAATTTTGCAAAGGACAATGAACTTTTTCGACCGCTATTCGCCCTGACCTAGTTTGTGCCCACGCACCTCTTTGTCATAAAGACAGTTCTCTTCATGGAAATATGCCGGATACAAAACATAGGCTCCCCAAAGAGGCGAAGAATTTGCCAGTCTTCCAGCATCTAAATGGCAGTTCACGCAATTCAACGAATTGCCAACATATTCCTTTGCATGGGTTTGAGTATCTATAAAGATATCTCGTCCTTCCCGCACAACACGACCGAACTCATTGTCGGGGATTTCTTTTTCACTTGGCGGCCGAAAGTATTTTTCTTTGTTTAAGTTAGAAGACGGCGATACTAAGGTCAGCAGAGCCAAAGACTTCGATACAGCATTTTGCGAGGGATTCAATGTGGCCAGATACTCTGTAACGGCCTCCATCTCTTTATTATTTAATTTAGTTGCGATGGATTTCATTAAATTGTTCGGGTCATTTTTCCGCGCACCACTTTTCCACGTCTGAAGCTGTTGAAGCAAATATATTTTTCCCTGATATAACAACGTAGAAAGCTTTCTCCAACGCCCTCAGCGTTGGGCCCATGACAAGCAAAACATGCCGGAACAGCTTTACTCCACATGCCTCTTTCTGCAATTTGCTTGCCCAGTTCAATCACATCAGCTTTTTCATATTTTTCTACCTGTGGAACAGAAGGCATACTTGCAAAGTAAGCAGCAAGATTTCTGATCTCTTGTGCATTTAGGCCCTTGGCAATCGGCTGCATAACAGGATTAACTCGCTGAAGATTCTGATAGTCTTCCAACTGCTTCTTAAGATAAGCTTCCTTTAAACCTGCAAGTTGCGGAAAACCTGAGGCACTCATACCTTCGCCATTTTCTTTATGACAGGCCATACAAGCGACGGCGCCCCGTGAATTTCCTTTTAGAACCAATTCCTTGCCAGCTAACAAATCGGGAACTTCAGCTTGCGCGATAGATGTGGCAAAAATAAATAAGAAGATCCGACTCTTCACACGCCCTCCAGGAAAAACGTACAGCAAGGATTCACCAGACCCATTGAAACTGAAAGATCAAAACACCGGATTATTAAGCTTGAAGCCTTGGGGTGGTTCTTTCAGTTTTTAATTTCAACATGATATCTAAATTCAAAACAAGTTCTGCAGCAAAATTGTATGTCACAAAGCAAAATGAAAATTGGGACTCTACAAAAGCAGTTCTCCGAAAGACCAGAAATTCAGTCTAGAAATTCCATGAAACTTAGTCCTAGTGTGGGTTTTAAGGAACTCTAGACTCGCAATGATGATGTGAATTTTTAAAAATGAGTCCATGCGATATTTAAAAATCTCATCAATTTTATTTGCGTCTCTTATTTTTAATTCTTGCACTGACACTTCGGTAGTCACCTCAAAGGTCACTGCAACGGTCAGTGAGTTTACTCAGAAAACCCTTCGCGCAGTTTCGGCCAGTGGATTCCAACAAGGAATCGCTTCTTGGTACGGAAAACCTTTTCATGGTCGAAAAACTGCCAATGGCGAGCGCTATAACATGTTCACATTAACAGCTGCCCATCGCACACTTCCTCTAGGCACCCTCATTAAAGTAACAAGTCTTTCCACAGGCAAAGAGGTCATAGTCAGAGTCAACGACCGCGGCCCCTATCATGGAGACCGTATCCTAGATCTGTCACTTGCAGCCGCAAAAAAATTAGATCTTAAAGATAAGGGTATCGGCGAAGTGGCTATTCAAGTCCTCTGAAATCACATGAGGACAGCTCAATTATCGATGAGCAAAAAAAGCACTTAACGGAAATTGAAAGCATTGGCCGCTGCATAAGAGCGGCCAATGCTAATTAGAAAATTAATCCTAGATTATTGCAAAAGATGCGCGGGCACCTGGATATTGTTTAACACTTCCGTAGGAGCATCTAGTCCTTCCAATGTCTTCAGACCACTCAAGTTAAGATTTTTTTTTACCTCTTTGGGTAAGATTAAACCTTCTGCAGAAGTAAGACTGCGAAGATCAAGACTGTCACCGATCGTTTCCGGCAAACGTAAACCCTGCGCTGATGTAAGACTATTCAGAAGAAGTTGTCCGTCAAAGTTCTTTGGTAAAACTAAGCCTTTCGCTGATTGCAAATCTCGTAGATCAATAAACCCATGTACACCAGCGGGAATGATCAAACCCTCTGCAGAGGTAATTTTAGGAAGAAGAAGTCTTCCGTTTAAAGTCTCCGGCAAATGCAAGCCTTGCAAAGAAGCAAGAGCATTGAGGTCAAGGCGTCCGTTAAGAGTTTTAGGCAAGATCAAACCCTGCGCTGACACTAGGGCACTGAGTTCTATCCCTCCGTTAAGAGTTTCCGGAAAAAATAAGCCTTGGCCCGATGTAAGACGACGCAGATATATGCTTCCTCTTACGTCTGGAAGAACCAAGCCTTGAGCTGAGGTCAGACCATTAAGTTCAAGATTATCGACCAACACCTTGGGTAAAATTAAACCCTGCGCTGAAGTTAAACCATTTAGATAAAGACCCGATAAATTTTCAGGGAAAATCAATCCGTGAGCAGAATCCTCAAGAGTTTTACCCTGAACTTTTTTAATTACGGACTCAACGACATAAGACAAAGCTTCCAAATTTAAATCTGGATAGGAAGCGACCTGTCCCCGGCTACGATTGCCAAATGAACCTGTCTCTGGATCAAACTTGCCAAGTTTTAAAAGACCGTTAAATGACCAATACTTTAGCCACATCGGATAGACAGCAGAATCCGCCGAAAGCATATAACGTAGCCAAATATCTAAAGACTCGCGCTGATCCTTAATCGCAATTTCTGCGAGTTCGTCTCTTTGTTCTTTCGTAAGAGCGAGATCTCCACGGCCTTGCTCTCTAGCAATACGAACTTGAAGTTCGTAAAAGCTTTCAGGAATTTCTTCTTTCTTTACGATATTTTATTTGAAGTAAAATTCTTCAACTTTACCAATGGCAGAAGAGTTTGTATTTGTGTGAGCGGCGACCTTATCCAAATACCCAAGCCATGCATCGATTTTTTCTTGTGGCTTTGTTAGTCGTGTTTTCGTTGATTTCAAAATGGCTTGCAACCAGCCCTCTTAAGGTCTTTTAAAATTAGGTCGATGAGCTTTTTCTTAGACGACGAACAATCGCAGGCACTGCCATCATCAAAACCATAATGATCACTGCAGTCCAAGTACCGTCACCTAAAATGTTGTTCAGCCAAATTGTCGATACCATCACAACACCAAAGAAAAGCATGTCACCAATAATTGCGATTGCCCATCCCGCAAGAAAGCCGTGACCTCGCGCGAGAGCCGCGGCCCTTCCCGTCATAGGGTCTACACCGAAGGCGATGAGGATTAACATAAATGGACCAGGCTTAGCACCATATCTAGCTATGGTTTTATCGGTTGCGTCTTTCATCGCGACTTGCACTCGCCCCAAGAAATGAAAGCGCTTTGCCGCTAAAAGTACCAACATCATCAATGGCTCAAAAAGAAATGCCAATAACACATCTGAAACTAAATAAAGAACGGTCATTGCCATCCAGCCAATACCTCGGCTTTGTGCAAGCACGACACCTGCGGGAATGCCTCCTCCAATTGGAATCGTGAATAACAAGAAAACATCCCAGGCATTTTTAAATGAACTCACTGATAAAGCACTCATAAGAAATGTGCACCCGGTCCCTTTTTTGCAAGTTTGTCCTTAGGATTTCGCAATGGGCAGTCTTTCAAAGACAAACATCCGCATCCAATGCAGCTGTTGAGTTGACTCTTTAGACTCATCAATAGCTGTATCTGATCATTAAGATGCTTTTCCCAATTTTTTGCAAGCTTGCTCCAGTCAGTTGAAGTCGGGGGATGGTCCGTAGGAAAAGAACTGAAGTTTTCTTTGATTTGCTCTAAAGAAAAACCTAAACGCTGGGCCACTTTAATTATGGAAACCAGACGAAGCACTCCTCGTGGATAGCGTCGCTGATTGCCAGAATTTCTGAAGCTCATAATCAAACCCTTAGATTCATAAAAGTGAATCGCCGAAATCGCCACTCCACTTCTTGTTGCAAGTTCCCCGACGGAAATGAATCTTTTAAGAGAGGACGATTCAACACAAGTATCTTTCATAAACCTCTTGACCTCAAGTTAACTTGAGGTTCTAGACTGCCTCAACGATTCCACAAGTTGGTTGGATTTTAATTGAATCCAACCAAAGCAGCTCCCATTTGATCTACTTTATGAAAATCAAATGTTGGATCCAAAAAAACTTGCTGGGAGGGATTGGTTCAAGTCTCGATTATTGAGAACAACCACGGGTCCTCACATTGTATTTACTTGGTTGCCGGAGACCTTCAATCCAACAAATCCCAAGCCATTGAAATCACATCCCAAACTAAAATTATCAGCGTCATCCGAACTTTGCACACATGGCTCTATCATCGCAATGACATGGCCGATCTCTAGCTGGCCTTGACCTCTTTTGCCAGAACGCCTTATTGTAAGAGCATGAAACTTATCTCTTGGAATGTTAATGGTCTGCGCTCGGTACATCGGAAAAATTTTCGTGAGTGGTTTGAAAAAGAAAAAGCAGATGTCGTTTGTCTGCAAGAAATTAAAATCACTGATGAAGCCATTCAAAAGGATGAGACCTTTTATCACCCGGCCCGCTATCATTCTTCTTGGGCTTTTGCCGAAAAAGCTGGTTATTCGGGCTTGGCTCTTTACTCGCGCAAAGAACCTGATGATGTGCGCATCGGTTTGGGCATCAAGAAATTCGATTGCGAAGGCCGCTGGCTTGAAGCTGATTTTGGTCCCATCACTATTGTGAACAGTTATTTCCCGAACAGCCAACGAGACGCAGCACGACTGCCCTTTAAACTTGAGTTCTGCGCAGCTGCCGAAAAACGACTCGAGGCCTTACGCAAAAAGGGTCGTGAAGTAGTTATCTGCGGCGACCTCAATATCGCCCACAAAGAGATTGATTTAAAGAATCCAAAAACGAATACGAAAAATGCCGGCTTCTTACCTGAAGAACGCGCCTGGATGACCCGGTTTTTGGAAAAACTTGAATGGGTGGACAGCTTCCGTAAGTTTGAACAAGGCCCTGGCCACTATACTTGGTGGAGCTACCGCCCTGGAGTTCGCGAAAAGAACGTGGGTTGGCGCTTGGATTACTTCCTGGTGAATAAAGAAGCCTCGGACCGCTTAAAGGCAGCCGCTCATTGCCCTGACGTTATGGGTTCTGATCATTGCCCTGTGCGCTTGACGTTGAAAAAATAACCTAAAAGTCGCGGCCTGCTTGAGATCGAACTTATGCAGGCAGTCTTCTAGATTAGATCTATTTTCTTTTTATTCTCTGCGAATGCTCAATCACGTTGCCTGATCCAATGCACATTCCAACTGTTTAATCCAATTGATAACTACTTAGATTCTCAAAAAGTTTTCCCATGCGATAGTACAAGTCAGAAATAGCTTTTTCGGGATTCTTGCCCGATAGCGTGGATGCATCTTCAATTTTTTCGATGCAGCTTAAATCCTGACAAAGAAAATAAGACAAACTTGTATTTGTATTCAAAGTTAGTGAAAGCAATCCAATCCAAACCCATCCGACGGTCCATAGGCATGACACCAGTTACACAATCCACCTGTCTGCTCGCCGCTTGGTGAAGTTCGCTTAAAAGCAACTCCTCGAGGCATATCCCAATTCGGCATTTTAAATACAAGGTAGGTATAGACGCCAGAGGGTTCTCTCCATGTGAAATAGGAACGAATATTAAGAGGGAATCTGAGATTCTCTGGCAGAATCAACTTCTTTTGATCTCTGATCCTAAACGCTCCAACAAACTCTTCTTCAGAACTGATTGAAAAGACATTTTCCGTTAGAAAATTATTTATCTGAGTCGGCACCGGGCTCCCCTTTTATGATCCTATTATGTTCGAACTTATTGCAGATGAAATCAAGATACCCAGGCCCTTTAACTTGATATTCTCCAACCAAAAAGAGTTCATATTTACTGGTTCCAACTCTGCGCGCTAGCAGGTATTGAACTTGGTCATAGAGCAAATTTCCTCTAAGAATCTGACAGTTACGCAAGGATGCGCTCACGGCTTGTTTTTAATAACGAAAAACCTGAAATTGAAAATGGAGTCTTCATGCCCTTGATGGGTTCATGCAGATGTTTCTTTTTAAGTACATCCGCTAACACGAACAAAGGAGATACCTATGAAAACCGCATTTTTTAAAACGATAATGGCAATTGCCGTCTGTCTATCCATTTCCGTAGCCCAAGCAAAAGATAAAAAGCAAGCTGACTTCGAAGCACTGCAAAAGCAGGTTGAAAAAAATTTAAAGAACTTCGACGATCTCGACTTCAATGTTTTCTCAAACCAAAAGTGGAATGAGTTAAGTCGCAGCCATTCAAAAGACGTCAAAGTTCATTGGCCAGATGGTCACATTACGGTAGGCATCGACAGACACATTGCAGATCTTAAGTACATGTTCACTTATGCTCCAGATACTAGAATCAAAGAGCATCCAGTCAAGGTGGGCCAAGGCGAGTGGACAGCGGTCTATGGCATCATGGAAGGAACATTTACTAAGCCCATGACGACACCCGATGGAAAAGTGATTCAACCAACAGGAAAATCATTTAAACTTCCCATGGCGACCATCTGCCATTGGACAAAAGAAGGACCCATGGACGAAGAATACTTGTTCTGGGACAACCAGACATACATGAATCAGATTGGATTAGGAAAGTAATCAGGATCCTTAATTCCACTTTTGATTGAGTTTATCCGAATAAAATCTAAGAGCTCGCTCATAAGATTTGATCGAGCTCTCTGTTGTTGTATCAAGAAGTTGGGGCAAGAGCTGACTGACAGACTCTTCGAAGCTCAATGGCCCGTGCTAGCTTATCTTTTGACATTACTTCACCTTCTTAAAAATCTTAAAAATTTCTGACTATAATGTTCAAGTTCAAACTAGGAAAAATAAATTTCCGTCATCAATCCAATTATCTCTCGAGATGTTCACGGATATGATCAATGAACACTCTCAATTTCGGAAGGACTTGAGATCTTCGCGGGTAATAAAGATAAAATCCCGCACTGGAAGCTGCATACTGTTCAAGAACAACCTCAAGCTTGCCTGACTTTACTTTCTCAGCGATAGCATCTTCAGTCGTATAAATAAGTCCCGCACCTTCGATGGCCGCATGATGCATTATCAGCGAATCATTGAAAATCAATGATCCCTTAACCTGCACTTGAAACTCTTTGCCTTTGTTTTCAAACTCCCAGCGCTCGTAAATATACGATGGCCCCAGTCGGGCACGAAGGCAATTGTGTGACAAGAGTTCCTTGGGGTGCTTTGGCCTTCCCGCTTTATTAAGATACTTTGGCGCCCCGGCGATAACAAAACGAACAGGGCCATAAAGCTTAATCGCAACCATATCCTTTGCTAAAATATCAGACAGACGAATTCCTGCATCAAATCCACTCTCGACAACGTCAGAGGCCTGATCTTCGAAAAACACCTCAACGCAAATGTCGGGATATTTTTTTGTGAAGCTTGCCACAATGGGCGCAAGATATGTTGGATAAACGATACGCGGCATATTGAGGCGAAGTAACCCCGTGGGTTTTTCCGCATAGGTTCCAACATCATCAAGCGCTAACAAGATTTGATCTATCGCTGGGCCTGCTTGATTCAAGAACCTTTGCCCCGCCTCTGTTAGACTTGTACTGCGAGTCGTGCGGTTCAGCAAGGCCACCCCTAAGCGTTTCTCAAGCTGTCGAATAATTTGACTTATTGCAGATGGAGAAATCCCAAGGTGATCGGCCGCGGCCGTGAAGTTACTCTTTTCTGCAACGATCTTAAGGGCCAAGAGGCCGTCCAGTTGTGAGTTATTCATTGTGAAGTACTCCTTCAAAGCACATGAAGGAATATGCCATTTTTCTTAATGACGGTCGAGAGTAATCTGATTGGTATAAGGCCCATAAAAAATTCACCCGTGGAGGAACCCCATGATTCAGGTAAAAGGATACGCCGCTCTGACCGCCAAAGCACCTCTTGTTCCGTTCTCATTTGAACGTCGCGAGCCCAAAGAACATGATATTGTTTTCGACATCAAGTACTGTGGCATTTGCCATTCTGACATTCACCAAGCCCGTGAAGAATGGGGTGGATCACTTTTTCCTATGGTGCCAGGCCATGAAATTGTCGGCATTGTCACGAAAGTAGGATCGAAAGTTACAAAGTTCAAAATTGGTGATCGCGTTGGCGTCGGTTGCATGGTGGACTCCTGCCGACAATGCGCCCACTGCGAACAGGACTTAGAACAATATTGCCTTGAAGGCGCTACTTATACATACAACTCTCGCGAACGCGATGACGGCGCCGTCACCCAAGGCGGATACTCCAATATCATGGTTTGCAACGAAGACTTCATCGTTCGCATTCCTGAATCAATTCCTCTTGATAAAGCAGCACCACTTCTTTGTGCAGGCATCACTCTCTATTCACCTCTTATGCATTGGCAAGCGGGGCCAGGAAAGAAAGTGGCCATCGTTGGACTTGGTGGTCTTGGTCATGTTGGCGTAAAGATCGCCCGAGCTCTTGGCGCTGAAGTCACTGTTCTAAGCCATAGCGAAAATAAACGTGACGATGCGCTAAAACTTGGTGCCCATCACTTTGTCAGCACGAAAGACAAAGATGTTTTCAAACAATATGCATCACATTTCGATCTGATTATTAATACTGTTTCCGCGGGAATTAATATGGCTGACTACTTTAGCTTATTAAAACTCGATTGTGCGCTTGTCGCCGTGGGAATTCCTGATGCAGCTTTAAGCATTCATCCCTTCCCACTCGTGGCTATGCGCCGCAGTTATGCGGGATCAAGTATCGGTTCCATTCTTGAAACTCAAGAGATGCTGGACTTCTGCGCGAAGCACAACATCACTGCAGACATCGAAGTCATCGCCCCTGAACAAATTAATCAAGCTTATGAACGCGTCACAAAGAGCGACGTTCGCTATCGTTTTGTCATTGATATGGCAAAACTTTAAGAAGGTTTCAAATGCAAAAAAGAAAACTTGGAAAAAGCAATTTAGAAGTATCAGCCCTCGGCTTCGGCTGCATGGGTCTTAATTTTGGTTACGCAAATAAGCTTGATCGCAATGAAGCTATCAAAGTCATTCGCGCAGCTTTTGAGAGCGGGTATACATTCTTTGATACGGCAGAAGTTTATGGGCCTTTTACCAATGAAGAAATTGTTGGCGAGGCTTTAGCTCCTTACCGAGACAAAGTAGTCATCGCAACAAAGTTCGGATTCAAACACAATGCATGGACAGAGCTAGACAGTCGACCTGAACATATTCGCGAAGTATGTGAAGCTTCCTTGAAACGTTTAAAGACAGATCACATCGACCTCTTCTATCAGCACAGAGTTGATCCGCAAGTGCCAATCGAAGATGTTGCTGGAACAGTCAAAGACTTGATCAAAGAAGGAAAAGTAAAGCACTTCGGTTTGTCGGAAGCGGGAATCAAAAATATTCGCAAAGCTCACGCAGTTCAACCGGTGACCGCACTGCAAAGTGAGTATTCACTTTGGTGGAGAGAGCCCGAAGAACAAATCTTTCCAGTACTTGAAGAACTTGGAATCGGTTTCGTACCCTTCAGCCCCCTAGGAAAAGGGTTTCTGACAGGAAAAATTTCCGCAGATGAAAAATTTGCTCAAGGTGACTTCCGCAATATCGTACCGCGCTTCCAAGAAGAAAACCTGAAAGCCAATCAAGCTTTCGTGGATCTGCTAACTCGCGTGGCAAAAGAAAAAAACGCAACAAATGCCCAGGTTGCTCTTGCATGGATTTTGGCGCAGAAGCCTTGGATCGTCCCTATTCCAGGAACTACTAAGGTGGATCGTTTGAAAGAAAACGCCGGAGGTGCTGATATTCAGTTGTTGGCTGAAGACTTAAAACAGATTACGGAAGCAGCTTCAAAAATCCACGCCAAAGGTGAACGCTACCCAGAGAATCTGCAAAAGCGAATTGATCGCGAGATTTAAGATGGGAAATTCAACCTCCACTGACAAAAAAATTCCAACTGCGCGGCTTACCGAAGCCGCGCACAGGAATCACGAAGAACTCTTTCCAAATCACAAATCCGTACTGAAACAAACTGATCCCGAACTGATTGAGATATTCGACAACTGGGCCTTTGATGAAGTCCTTGCATTAAGCAAGTTCGACACAAAAACCAGGCTCATGATCACCTTGGCTTCAATCATTGGAAGCCAGGCCCTTGCTGAATACAAAGTCATGGTTGGGGCCGCACTGAATGTAGGGCTGACACCGATTGCGATTAAAGAAATTCTTTACCAGGCCGTGCCCTACGTGGGAATGGCAAAATCTTTCGAATTTATTCACGCAACAAATGAAGTCCTAACAAGTCGCGGATTTTCACTTCCACTCGAAGGTCAGTCGACGACGAGTCGTGAAAACAGACAAGAACACGGTCTTGCGGCGCAAAAAAAGATCTTCGGCGACGTCATTGATCAGATGTATCAGCAATCACCTAAAGATCAAATGCATATTCAAGAATTCCTTTCTTCAAATTGCTTTGGCGACTTCTACACCAGAACAGGTCTGGATCTTAAACTGCGGGAACTTCTGACACTAGCGATATTAATTTCCATGGGTGGCACAGAGTCTCAAATCAAAGGGCATGTCCGTGGCAATTTAAACATGGGAAATGATCGCTCGATTCTCATGGGCCTTATGACCCAGCTCTTGCCATGGGTTGGCTATCCAAGAACGCTCAACGCCCTTGCCTGCTTAAATGAAATTTCTCCTCTGAAAGGATGATCTAATGGAATCCAGCGAAGCAAAAATGTAAATTGTAAAACTAATCAGCCCCAAGCCCGCCGAATACTTTACTCAGCTACCAGCTCTCTTTGCGGGCTTTCTCGGTCAGATAATCTATGAACAATCGTACTTGAGGTGCGATGAATTTGCGGTTGGTAAAGACGATATGTAACCCGATCTTCGGCAGATTCCAATCTGGCAGAACTTGCACAAGGGTCTTTTGTCGAATTGGCGTCTGCACCAAAGCCCACGGGAGCATTGCGACTCCCAGTCCCTCCATAGCCGCTTCTTGAATCAACATGGTTTCATTGGAACTGAATTGGCTATTAAAAGAAAACTCTTCAGACCGATCATCCTTTTGCAGCACCAGTCTTGAGTTCTTGAAGTGATCGTGACCAATAAGAGTGTGCTTTTTAAGATCCTCGATTTTTTTAATCTGCCCCCGCGCTTTAAGGTATTCAGGCGAAGCAACCAAGCAGGATCTGCACATGCCAATTTTTTTTGAAACAATACTAGGATCCAAATTATTACTGATCCTTATTGCGAAATCGACGTGGGACTCGATCAAATTCACATGACGATCCGTCACCACAAGATCCAACGAGATCTCTGGATACTTTTCTAAGAAATCTGCAAACAGAAGTTTAAAACGCGACAGCGCGAAGGATACACTCGCCGCCACACGAATCGTTCCTCGTGGAGTAGCGGCGCTGGCTTTCGACCTGACTTCGATATCAAAGGTGATGTCCTGAATCTGCTTACATTTGTCTAAATAGGCCTCGCCACTGGGGGTGACGGAAACATGTCGCGTGGATCTTTGTAGTAGGCTGACACCGACCCAATCCTCCAACGCTGTGATATAACGTGTGACCATAGGTCGAGACATATCAAGATGATCCGCAGCCTTGGTAAAGCTTCCGGTTCTAGCGACTTCTATAAACACCTGAATGGCAGTAAGACGATCCATTGTTTCAATATAGGCAACAGTGTATTCCATGTAAACGGGTTTATCTGATCATTAAAAGAAACTATACTGAGGACGTAGAAAAACACACTAAGGAGTTGTTTATGATTCTAGTCACAGGCGCCACAGGGCAATTAGGTCAGTTGGTCATTCAATCTTTGCTTAAAAAAATTCCCGCAGATCAAATTGTAGCCACAGTAAGAAATTCACAGAAGGCTCAGAACCTTAAGGCTCTTGGCGTTCAGGTTCGCGAAGCTGACTACGACAGCTCAGAGGGATGGCTTGCTGCGCTTGAAGGCGTTGATAAACTATTGCTGATCTCAGGAAACGAAATTGGTTCCCGCACAAAACAACACAAAGTGGTGATTGATGCTGCTAAAAAATACGGCAAGCTCAAACTCATCGCCTACACCAGCATTCTGCGCGCTGATACTTCGAAGTTAGTCTTAGCCGAAGAACACAAAGCTACAGAAAAACTTATCCAAGACAGCGGCCTTCCGTACTCGTTCCTACGCAATGGCTGGTACACAGAAAACTACACGATGTCAGCGAAATCTGCAGTCGAACACGGCGCTGTTTTCGGAGCCGTCAAAGAAGGGCGTATTGCTTCAGCATCACGTCAAGATTATGCCGAAGCAGCCGTCCAAGTGTTAACGATAGCGAATCCAAAAAATATTTACGAACTAGCTGGTGATACGAGCTACACGCTTTCAGAACTGGCCGCCGAGATAGAAAAACAATCCGGTAAATCTGTTAAGTATAACAATTTAATGGAAACGGACCACAAAGCGTTCTTAGTAAAAGTCGGTCTTCCAGACGGTTTCGCGGCGATCCTTGCCCAGTCCGATGCTGCGGCGGCAGATGGTGGTCTCTATGACGAAACTCATCAACTTAGTCAGCTTATCGGCAGAAAAACAACTCCGATGGCTGCAACGGTCAAAGAGTCTTTAAAGTAAAGTTCACGCACTAAATTTAATTCCCATGGGTCGGCCCCATGGGAATTAAGTCATATCGCCAGTGGAGATATCTTTGCAGCATTGAAAAATGGAAACTAAATCCGGTCGTCAAATCTATGCCGCAGCTTGAATTCATCGTTTCAAAATTCTCGAATCAAATAACATTCAATCAGTTGATCCCAGGCCAACCTTTAATTAACATTAAAGAAAATATGGAGCATCGACATGATAAAAACCGCTTTTCTAACCCTTCTTCTTCTTTCATCAACGACCCTCGCGCAAACTGTGCAACCCGGCCAATGGAAAGATGAAGCCATTCTGGTTATGAATGGACGCCCACTTCCGACAGCGGTTGTAGAGTCTTGCGTTACTCCTTCTATGGCCAAAGATATCAAGTCGCGTTTAACTTCTAGTTTACAAAATCAAGGGTGCAGCATTCAGGATTGGAAATTCAACACTCCTAATTTGGTCGTCAAGATTTCCTGCAAAAATGAACAGGGAACTGGGCAAGGAATCATGAAGGGCACTGTGAATTCAACTTCGTACAAAGTTGCAGGAAATTTAAAAGTGAATCACCAAACGGCTGGTCAGATTGTATTCAATGCTACCTACCAAGGAAAGCTTATTGGCAACTGCGCGACTAAGGCAAGTAAGTAGGTTTTACATAGGTTTCGCTCATGGGGTCACTGAAGTGACTCCCATGGTGCTCTAAATATTCTTGGCCCGTAGGAAATTTAGAGATTATTTGTTCCTTATAGGGAAATTTTTCGCCTCATTCGTAACTAAAGAGATAATGAAGAGTCTATCATCCTCAGCTACTTTCCGGGCATGGAGCCCAACGACTCAATCAAATTTAAAACTCTCTCAGTGCGTCTTCAGGACGAGTTCGAAACCAGACGAACAAAGAATGCGCTCTATTCTCTCAGGGCATTCAGCCGCGATCTAAATGTTAGCTTTTCCATTCTTTCCCGCATCTTAAATGGCAAAATCCCATTTACAGAAAAGTTTGTACTGCGAATCGCAGGCACCCTTCCCCTCCGACCCGATGAATTGAAATACTATTCAACATCTTTAGACACGCGGAAAAAAATTAGAAAGCTGGCTTCCTTGACTGAAATCGACCCCAGCATTTTGCAAGAACCTGCGGGATCCATTACGTTACGCTATGACAGAAACAGCATCGCGCCCACTTTAGAAGTCATCGAAAGTTTTTTAGCGACACTCCACGAAGAGCTCAAAAACCAGGGGCAGCATGAAGCATCCTACAACCTGCGTATTTCTTTATTTAAGCTTTAACAGATCGATATTTAAAAAAGCAATTTCCTGAGGCTCTGTGTTTTGGACTCTTTCCACAAATTTCTTGATGAAAGCCGTCAACTCTTCCTGCAGATGTTCAAAATCTTCTTTAGAAATAGAAAATGGCGCAGAATAAACCATTTCTGACTCATCAACATTTTCAAAGTGTGTGAGGGCGTGCACATGCCAGTTCAGCCAATGACGTTTTACGTGGGGTGATGTTTTTTCGATATGAGTCTTCTGAGCGCCCATCTGATACTTCTCGCCTTTTTGAATGACGAAGCCCGACTGAACCAAAAAGGCTAACATGGAAGCACAGGTCTCTTTTGAAATTTCAAAGTGCTCAGAAATTTGATGAAGTGTTTTACCGCTGCCAATGGAGCAAAACATACGAATCGCTGAGTACATCCAGCTGGAATAAAAAATAGTTTTTTCTTCCTCAGACAATGTTTTATCTTTTGTCACTCGATTGGAAATATTGCGTGATTCTTTTTTTAGATTTTGAATCTTCCGTTGGAAATACTCTTTGGCTTCCACCGAACCAGCGCGCTCGGACTCAATAAGAAGAATGAAGTAATCTAACTCCAGCCCCTGCAACCCAATGTGCTTCGCTAGCCTGATCGCATACTCAATATTAAAATGCTTATTCCCAGCTAGAACCTGACTGATATAAGGAGATTGGACACTGAGGTGCTCTGCCCATCGTTGAATCTCACCCCAGCCCTTTTTAGGTAATGAGTCGACATAAGTTCTTAAAAAATCGCGACTGGATGAAAAAGTAAAGATGGACTTCATTCCTCAATGGTAACTTTTTGATTAGCATTTTCTATTACTTTTTAAGAAACAGGACCTTCCATCTCTGAAAGACCCACAAGGGCCTCCGGATCTGACAACTATTGATGACAATACTTTCCGTGCTGGTCCTTTAAAGTGCGGACATTGGAATCCGTCGCACAAAGACTGCGCTCTTCAGATTGAAGACTTTCCTGGTTGCACAGTTCTCCCTCCTGCACATATCTTTTTAGAGCGAGTTCGAATCCATTCAACTCAATTCCTCTATTTTTACATTCCTGCACAACATCGCTCGCTGCCATCAACGAAGACTTCATTTCTTGTTGCAGCCTTACGAGCTCTTTTTGTCTCTCGCTCTCAATTTGATTTGAGTCTGGAAGAAGGCCCGTTTGTACTAAAAGACTATAGACATCATTGCTACTGACTGAAGAATTCAAGATCCCATAGGTCACTCTGGATACAATATCATCTTGATCTAGACGTGATAAATTGCGCTCTTTTGCCAAGCGAATCACATGAAAGCGCACAAGCTCATGCACAATAATCGAAGTCGAAGTAGGGGTTCCTAAAACGCCCTCTTCTTCAGTCACAGTTCCCCACGAGGTCCCTGAAATATAGAAAGTCTTGATCCAAGATTTCTGCATCTTTACCGATGTTAAAGTCTGACAGGCCACTACCTGTTGAGTGACCTTATACACGCTTGCATTTTTGCAGAAGTCTTCCGCGAATGGTTTTAAATCCGCAAACCAGGTCACTTCAAAACCCGTCTTAAGCCATTTGTTAAATCCCGGTAGATCTCTATTGAGACTCTTCAGTCTTTCACCATATTCATTCGCCACAAGGTCAGTCAATGCTTCTGTTGGTACAACCTCTAGAGTGCTATTTTGGTAGGAATCAAAGATCTCGCCTTGCAATAGGTTGCCACCGCCACCGTCGACACCACCGCCTCCACCACTCAGGCGATCTGGTCCCACATTTTTAAGACGTCTTTTCCAATTCGCCCCTAACTCAAAGGACTTCTTTTGAAGATTCTGTTTTAAGATGAGCTCGCCCTCGGGCTTCAAGCTTGAAGACCCACCAAACGACGTAATAGGCATCATAGTGACTAAAAGAATGACACCTTTAATAAGAGCTCTGTGCTTTAAAGCCATCTTACACCTCATCAAATATGGAAATTCCTTAATGAGGAGTTAGGAGCAAAAACAGAGCCGTTTTCCCTCTACTTTTGGGGTAAATGATTCAAGAAAAGTGAAACGATTTGGTCCCCCTGTTTCCCTGGAACTTCTAACTTTTCAATAAAGAATTCCCTCAACGATATTGATGCGACTATTAAGATTAAATTGAATGACGGCACTAATATTTATGTAGGAATTGTAAACTATTTCAGTGATTCATCCTACAAAGTGCCATCGAGTGAGCCAGCTTGGCAATTGAACTCGGGACACCTGTAGAAAGTTGTTCAACTCATTTCGATGCGTTTAATGTCACTGCTGCGCGAACAAGGGCTTTGAATGCGGCAGCGTTAATCTTATCACCCTCTTGCAAGTCGATGGCACGTCTGACGTTGCCATCAAGACTTGAGTTGAAGAGTTTCTTGGGATCCTTCAACTTAGCACCGTTGGCAAAGGTCAATTTGACCTTGTCTTTGTAGGTCTCGCCTGTGCAGATCATACCGTCGTGATACCACACCGGAACACCCCTCCACTTCCACTCTTCAGTAACCGCGGGTTCAACTTGCTTAATCAGCGCACGAACCTGAGAGAGCGTCTCTCCACGCCAATCGCCTAGCTCCTTGATCTTTGCGTCTATCAACTGAGACGGTGAATTGCTCTTTTTCATGTCTTCTCGCCCCTCGTGAATGGATTTTCAAAATCATCCGCAGCTTAATGCTACTAACGTAAATTTTTAGAGTCCAAATAAAATCCACATTGATATTTTTTGTTGAGCATCAAAGTTGATCCCGCTCATAATAAACCATGTCATCAATTCAATTTTTCTTCGCAAGCTGGATCCTTACTGTATTGGCATTCATTCCCGGGCACGCAGTCGCGGCTATCACAGCCAAAGTGGCAGCCTCATACACCAGTCATTCGTCTACGGACAGTGGAACAACAGGCACAACTTCGCGCATGATCTATGACGCTGGCGCTTATTACAAATTTCAAGGCGGAGGCTGGGTGCTAGGCGCCCTCTACCAAAACGATTCTCAAGGCGGAACTACCAGTGTGAATCGCACTTCCTATGGCGCGAGTGGCGGTTGGATGGCACCTAGGGATTCCGGCTTCTTCGTGATTGGCACTTACTTCATATCATCGAATTATGGGGACTATAAAGACGGTAACGGTTTCCAAGCCGACCTTGGGTACAAGTTCACTCCAAGTAAAATTCCTATCGGCCTGCAGATTAGCTATAAAAGCTATTCATATTCAAAGTATGATCATTCCGATACGTACATTGATCCTTACTTCATAATGGTTTTGGATTTTTAAACTTTATAAAGCCTTCGATCATTGCTTATGGACTTCAGAACTTCATTTCTTCTCCGTCCATGGGCACTTTCAATCTAAGCTGTAAATTGTGTTTATGACCAATGTCCCTGACTTGCTCGCGAGTCACAGGGCAATGATCCAAGGCCTCAAGGTGATTCGCAATCACGATTCCAGAGCAAAGTTCTAGGACTGGCAAAACATCATCTGCGCCCATTATAATTTCTCCGCCGATATCAAATTGTGCTCCTCCTGCCGGCATGATCACAATATCAGGCTTATAATTAATCAGCACGTGACGGACTTCATTAATCA
>CAZPYX010000009.1:0-4968 GCA_964590635.1 uncultured Bdellovibrio sp. | reverse complement strand
CATAATACGACATCCGAATATTTTTGACGCCGAGATCAAACTGGTTTCGTACTCCCGGCTATATCACAAGAGCAGGCTTATAAGTACTCAGAGCGCTACGGACTCCATCATTCAAAATCGAATCCCCAATCACATAAACGCGCGGGCTGCCGGGAACATCCAAGACATATCCATATCCGTGAGCCATGAACGATCCCACGAATCCTTCTCCGTGACGACAAGGTACTAGCGAAATTTCCCCACCTTCGAAGGGATTTTTGACATCAGCCTTGAGAACTCGAACATCAAGGCCCATCTGCTTTAAAAATTTTTCGTCGTTGGTTTCACACAGAACGGACAATTTTCTATTTTTTATCCATTTAATGGCGGCCCTATCCAAATGATCGAAATGCCCTTTTTGACAATGAGTAATCAAAATATGGGTCACGGCCTCGAGTGCTTGATCCGTTTCAGATGGCAACTCGACTAACGGATTTTTTCTTCTCGTTTTTGTCGCCCATTTTAAACTTGGAATACTTCCCGCGCGAGCCAGCATAGGATCGACAAGGATTTTCTGATCACCATAATCTAATAAGATTGTTGCGTTTCTAATTTGACGGATCTTCATAAGACCTCCAGGTTTTATATATCCATTGTCACCCAGAAAGACTTCCCCTAATATGTCTAAAACAGACATAAAAAGGTCATTTTTAGACAATCTGAATTTCGAGAGTATGATGATCAAAATTGGACTACTGATTTATCCACAATGTTTACCGTCGGGTCTTTTCGCAGGACTTGATTTTTTCAACACGGCTAATCTCATCATGGGAAAAAAAATCATTTCCGCTAAACTCGTAGGCTTGAAAAGGGCCACTGTCATCTGCGCCCATAACCAAGAATTCACACCAGAAATGGCAATTGATGAATTCAACCCCGATATTATTGTTGTTCCTGGCTTCTGGACGACATCGGCAGACGATGCCTCTGCTTGCTTAAAACAGAACGATAAACTTCAGCTTTATTTAAATTCGCTGCCAAAACAAAAAACAATCTGGAGCTACTGCGCGGGTGTCCTTTTTCATGCGAAGACGGGCCGTCTTCGGGGAAAATCCGCAACAGCAACCTGGTGGCTAATGAAGACTTTAGAAGAAAATTTTCCTTCTGTTAGTTGGCAGGCGAACAATGTCATTGTTAGTACCAAAAACGATGTCACTGCTTCGGGTGCCAATGGATACTTTCCACTCTTTGAAAATGCCCTTAAGAATTTTGCCAACGAAAAAGTTTTATCAGAGGCCCAGCGGTATTTAATGACACCCCTGCAACTAGAAAAGCATGATCCTTTCTATCAATTGGAAATCGCATCCTCTGCGAATAAGAAATTTCTAAAAATTAAAAAACTGGTAGAAAATACTCCTGCTCACGACATCCATGCAACTTTCGTTGCTGAAAGTCTCGGCCTTTCCGTGAAAACCTTATCAAGACATTTTGAAAAGGAACTGAACTGGACTCCTTCTGCTTTCATTCGCATGGTCAAACTCAATCAGGCTGGGAAGCTACTAACTACGACGGATCTTTCTATCTCTGAGATTTGTGAAAAACTTGGTTTTCTTGACGAGTCGAATTTCAGACGCAGCTTCAAAAAGTCAATTCAGCTAACCCCGGTAGAATATAAAAGGAAATTCAAGCGAGATTAGCTTCAGTGAGCTGACTTTACCCCTGCCCCATTGCTTGCCCCCTATCCTGGCTACGACTGTGGCTCAACGGAAAGGCGCATGGAGTAAATTTCTTCACAGAGAACGGCATGAGCCGCTCCAGCAATCTCTTGAATAGCTCCTTACCAGTACTGTTCTGCCGGACGAATCTCAATGGCGCCACCAAGTCGAGCCGCCGGGATACAAGCCGCCAGCGTAATTGCAGCGTCCATATTCTCTGCCTCGAACACACAGTAACCACCGACACCTTCTGAAAGATACAACCCATTCTTAACTTCGATCTTCCCGTCTCGAACCTGAACAGTCTTGGCTGCATTTGGAAGTCCCAAAGGAAGTCCCACGGCAAGGCCGGGCGTCTTGTTGAACTCGGCGTAATCTTTGTAGATAGTTTTCTGATCTTCCGCGGAAAGAGCGTTCCAACGATCAGATCCAGGAAGTGGTGTCGTTCCTTGGTAAATTAAAAGCACGAATTTCATAATTTCCTCCCGATAATTTCCTATGTAATTTCAATAAGTTAAAATATAATTTGGCGAGATTAAGTTTTCTCGTCACATTCCCTAACAATCATTCGTCAATGCTATGACGTATGGAACAAAGCGATTGTGACAAACAAAATGATCAAGACAACCGAGAGACAAATGGAAAAGAACGACTGGCTTGCAAAAAACTTTGAAGAGACTCGAAAACACTTAAAAGCCGTAGCCTATCAAATGCTCGGTTCCACTGGTGAAGCCGAAGATGCTGTTCAAGAAACTTGGATAAGGCTGAATCGATCTGAGTCAAAAGAAATCGAAAATCTTCGTGGATGGCTCACAACTGTGGTTGCAAGAGTTTGCCTTGATATGCTCCGCTCTCGAAAGTCAAAACGTGAAGAGCCGCTCGATAATAAAATTTTTGAAATTCCCAGCGAAGGGTCTGGAAATCCAGAAGCAGACTTCTTAATAGCAGATTCAGTAGGACCCGCTTTGCTTCTAGTTCTTGATTTACTCACACCTGCGGAACGAATCGCCTTCGTTCTTCACGATATTTTTGATTTATCCTTTGATGAAATAGCTCCCATTATTGATCGCACTGAAGAAACCACAAGACAGCTTGCAAGCAGAGCACGTCGACGCATCAGAGGCGGCAACACGCCCCAAGAAGATGAGGCACGTAAGCAAGAAGTAGTTTCTGCATTCTTGGCGGCCTCAAGGGATGGAAACTTTGAAGCCCTTCTCCGAATACTTCATCCAGATGTTGTCCTTAGAGCTGATGAAACTGCCGTTAAAATTGCGGAAGCAAATAAGGCTAAAGGCGCGCCACAATTTAAACCTGCAATTAGCGGTGCGAAGAGTGTGGCTGATACTTTCAAAGGAAAAGCGGCGGCAGCTCAGCTTGCATTAATCAACGGATTTGCTGGTGCGACTTGGGCTCCGGGAGGAAAACCTGTTGTTGCGTTCTGCTTCTCAGTCACTGACGGAAAAATTTCGACTATTGACATCGTTATGGACAAAAACAAACTGGAAAATTTTGAAATCAAGATTATTGATAATACAGGAGATAAATAATGAACATTCTATTATGGGTTCTTCAAGCTCTTCTCGCTCTCCACACTATTGTAGGCGCAGTATGGAAGTTTTCTCATTCACCCGAACAAACCATGCCGTCTTTGAGTACAATTCCCAGTGGGGTTTGGCTTGCAATGAGCGTGATTGAAATTCTTTCCGGCGTGGCTCTGGTTATCCCCGCACTGAGTAAGCCACTTGGCTTTCTAGTGCCTATTGCTGCGGTCTGCATTGCCATAGAAATGCTATTTCTTTGTGGTGTGCATATTTATTCCGGCAACTTCGCCAACTATGGTCCAATGATTTATTGGCTTGTGGTGGCTGCTCTATGTGCGTTTATCGCCTATGGCAGATTTGCACTAAATTCTATATAACATGCCATGTAGGTTTGCGAACCACGTTGCAACTTGCCTGCCCAAACCGAAGAACGCCCGCGAACTTAGAATAAAAAAGGCAGTCGAATGACGACTGCCTTCAAAATCCCGAGTTAATTGCAAAGACGTTCTTGCTTTTAGGGATAGTTGACTAGTTACAATTTGCCATTTGCAATCGAACTCACTTTGCTTTCGATGAGCTCATATAACTATAAACACACGGCACCACATAAAGAGTTAAAATCGTAGAAACCAGAACACCACCAATAATCGCAACTGCCATCGGCACGCGACTTTCTGCGCCGGGACCAATGCCCACTGCTGCTGGAACAGCGCCAGCTATACACGCAACCGAAGTCATTAAAATCGGACGAAGTCTGACTGGACATGCCTCTTTAAGAGAATCAATTATAGAGCTGCCCGGATTTTTCAAACGCACTTGGTTGGTGAAGTCGACCAGCAAAATAGAATTCTTTTTCACGATCCCCATCAGTAAAATCAATCCGATCATGCTATAGATATTTAAAGATTGGTGAGTCATCAAAAGAGCCACAAAGGCGCCCGATAAACTAAAAGGCAACGCAAGCAGAACCACAATAGGGTCCGAAAAACTATTAAACTGCGATGCCAAAACCATATATGCGACAAAAAGACCCAATATCAGGGCGATAATCAAACTTTGGAATGATTCACCAAATGCTTGGGAACTTCCGCTCATTTTCACATGATATGCGGGCGGAAGGATTCTTTTAGCTATCTGCTGGGCCGCTTGCAGAGCATCTTGTTGAGATTTTCCTGTTTTTACATTCGCGTAAAGTGTAATCGAACGTTCGCGATCAAGTCTGAAAATTTGAAGCATCGATTTTTTTTCTTCGATATGTACAAGTTCAGACAAAGGAATAAGTTCGCCCCGGTTATTTCTGACAGAGATTTCTTTCATCTTTGCTATGGGATCTTGGTTGGTTCTATCTAGTTGCACACGAATATCGTAACGATGCCCTCCTTTAGGATATCGTCCGACTAAAGCTCCGCCAATCATTGCGTTAACAGTGTCTGCAATGCTTGCAACGCTCACGCCTCGTTCTGTAGCAAGTTTTCTGTCGGGTATCACTTGATACTCTGGCATGTTGGCATCGTAATCAGAATCTAGGTCCGTAACCAGCCCTGTGTTATCTAACTCTGCCATAATTTTTTTACTGTAACCCGCAAGTTCATCCCAATCGGGTCCCTGAACGGTGAATTCAATTGGAAACCCACGCGATGCTGTAAATCCTTTGACGGAAAGATCCTGAATTGAAACTTTAAGATCTTTCACTTTAGAAAGCTCTTTCGTACTAAGATTCATCATGTCTTGTT
>CAZPYX010000008.1:0-43513 GCA_964590635.1 uncultured Bdellovibrio sp. | reverse complement strand
GTTGGGTTGGGGATTTTTTGGAGGGTGGGGCTTTGGGTGGTCGTTGGGGCCTGTAAAAATCATTAACCAAGGTCATTTTTTATCCTAAGGCGTGAGCCTTGCGACAGTTGGTCGCAATACAATACTCGGATTGTAAGCCCGCGATGATCACGTCTTTGACTCCGCGACTTTGCAGTTGTTGATGCAGATTTGTTTTTGCGAAAGCATCCATTTCATCTTTTTGAACGATGATATCGTCTTCGGCGATCGGCAATTCTGGATGCAGAAGCCAGCCCGGTGTGTGTGGAATGTCTGGATCTCCCTCGACTCCCTTATTCATCGCAAAAACCACGACGGAATTAGCCGCTCTTGCCAAAGCCAAAAGAGAAATCAATTTCTCAAGAAGTTCTTCCGCCTGATAAACGGGTCTTCCTGGATCAAACATGTTTACTTGGGCATCAATAATTAGCAAAGCTCTCGTGGATTTCATTCTCTAAGATTACATCGTCTCAAATAAAAAAACCACAGTCGCCTGTGGTTCTTAAAGTTCAAATACTGATCTCGTCTTCTTGCTGCGAAGCGTGGCAAAAAGGTACGGCGTACCCTAAAAACGATTTACGTTGAAGACGGAGAGGTCTACGAAGGGGGATTTGTTTTCTATGAGGTCGGCTACTAGGAGGCCGGTGCCGGCGCCGCTTTGTAGGCCGAGCATTTGGTGTCCGACTGCTAGGACTAAATTTGAGATGTCCTTGTGATAGCCTACCAAAGGGACTCCGTCGGGAGTGCAGGGGCGGAGGCCTGCCCAGAGTTCTTGAACTTCGAGCTTTTCTGGAAGGTGCAGGAATTCTCGGGCGCCGTTTTCTATATTGTCGACTCGTTTTTTTGTGATCGAGAAATCTTGATCCACAAGTTCCAACGTGCCGGCAATTCTGAGTGAGTTTTCGCGCGGAGTGACTGCGATCTTCTTTTCTACAATCATGATGGGATACTTGGGTTGTTTTTCTAATGGCGGCACAATCATCGCATAGCCTTTGCCTCCCAAAATTGGAATGCGCAGACGCAGAAGTTTTGCCAATGATTTTGACCAACTGCCTGTGGCAACGATGACCTGCTTTGCTTTGATTTCACCTTGAGAGGTTAAAACTTTATCAACTCTATTGCCGATCATTTCCAGATCTAACATTTCACAATTTTCTAAAATCTCTCCGCCGTTTTTGCGAATTTCTGAGGCCATGGCCTGCACCACTTGGAAGGGTTCGCCCATCGCTTCTTGAGAAAAATACACGCCACCCAACATAGGGCCTTTTAAAGCGGGCTCCATTTCAAGAATTTCTTCACCGCTCAGTCGTGTTCCAGAAACTCCCACATCACGCACGTATTCTAATTCTTCGACGGCCGCCGCAACACCCGCTTGCGTGCGACTTGTCATCAGCAAACCTTTTTGTTCAAAGCGAATTTCGGGATACTTCTTCCCAAGCTTTTCGTATTCCGCCAAACTTTTTTGCGAAAGAACGACCAGGGCATCCACCGCCCGACGAGCTTGAGTCGCATTCATCGCTTTCATAAAATGAAAAAGCCATGCTGCTAAATCTAAAGAAAAAGAAGGTTTAATATAAAGAGGCCCCGCAGGATCCATCATCCACTTCATGGACTTCACTAGCATTCCCGGCATTGGCAAAGGCATTGAAAAACACGGTGTCATCCAACCGGCATTGCCATAGGAACAACCTCTGCCCACACTGCCTTTATCAATCACACAGACGCTGGCACCGCGACGTGATAGCTCCGCTCCAATGGATGTTCCAATAATTCCGGCACCTACGATCAAAATATCGACTTCTTTTTTTTGCATACCCTATTTGAAGAAGATACTGACGGAAAATCAAGCTCGGCGAGGTAGGGCTTTGAGAATAAAAAAACCCACGCCATTTCTGAGCGTGGGCTTTTGTTCTTAATCAGCCACTTCCCCTCGAAGAAGCTAATTAGAATGTGAAATGCAAATTACTTCGCGTTAGCCATGATCCATTCATAACCAGCGTTTACTTTGCTGTAAACACCTGGGTAACCGGCACGAGCGCAACCACGACCCCAGCTAACAACACCGATCAAGTATGTCTGACCGTCGTCAGCTTTAGCTACAAGTGGACCACCGCTGTCACCTTGGCAAGAATCTTTTCCACCTTCAGTGTAACCAGCACAGATCATGCGATCAGTGATTTTGCTAGGATAAGCTTTGCTACAAGCAGCTTGAGATACCAATGGAACGTCAACTCTTTGAAGAAGATTTGGCAAAGAGTAAGAACCTTCAGTTGTTGTTCCCCAACCAGCAACAGTTGACATGATCGGAGCACCGCTGTCAGAGATAGCGATTTCTGTCGTGTTCAAAGCAACTGGAGCGTAAGAAGAATCTTTGCTTAGTTCAATCAATGCGAAATCATAGTCAGTCGCAGAAGCATTGTACTGAGGATGAGCGATAATACGCTTAGGTGCGATCACTTCCGCATTTGTCGTGTTTTTTAGATCGTGAAGACCGATAACTACTTTATTGATAGTTCCGCCCTTTACACAGTGAGCAGCAGTCAATACCCAGTTCTTCTTGATCAAAGATCCGCCGCAAAAATGGCTAGATGATTGAAGAGATACGATGTAAGGAAATTCATTGATAGCAGCCTCCGTGCCTCCAACGATTTTACCAACAACTTTATCCGCATGAGCAGTTACGCTCGCTGCAACGATAAGACCCGCAACAAATAGATGGTTCAATACTTTCATTTTATTCCCCTCTGGTTTTGAATCCGTTCAAAACACCTAATTAGTCTTCAGTCTTTCAGACCAAGGTTCAAAGAAAAGTAGGACAAGCGCTCTAAGTTCTGGTCCTAAAGACAGTTGATATTTTGTCATCAAATTAAACTATGTTAACCGAAACAGTGGGCGCAATTCGCCACCAAAAAGCCACCAAAAAAATATTCAAGAGTGCTGATGCACTAAACGACGCGCTGGAATTTTGAAGATTGAGAATCGAAAACTTGGAATTGCAAAGGATCCAAACTCATCACTTGCAAGCGAATGTTTTGTCCTTTGGAAATCATTTGACCCGTTAGATTTGAAATTCGCAGAAGATCACCTTGGAAGTTAAGAAGAATTCCGGTGACCGAAGAAATGTCCTCCACCTTAGCGTGGAGGATTTGGCCCTTTTTTAAAGAAGTCAAAAAGGCCTTACTTGCCATAACCTATCCAAGATCTCGGGAAAGATCTATGCGACGAAACTCAACAGGGCGAATCACAGGTTCACCAATATGTTTAGTCGGTACATGCGCTTGCTGATTTTTCGCTGTTTGCGGTTTTGCCGCAGCTTGAGGTTTTTCACCCAAGAAATTCTGAGCGATATCTTGAGTCACACCAAAGATTGTCGGAGACACTGGCTTTTCTTCCTGCTCTTTCACTTCGAGACATGCTGCTTTGAAGGCCTCACCTAATTTTTTCAGTGAAGCACTTTCATTTTTAGGAACTTCAAAAACGGAACTGATATCTTGCTTATTTTCTCTTTGCAATGGAGCCATGAAAGACATGTTATCTACATCGCTCAAGTCCGAAGCCGCATCTAAAGACATTTCTTCTTGGCCAATCTGAGCCCATTCAGGAAGACTGTCTTCACAGAATTGCAATTGATCGCGATTGACCTTGGCAATGAATTCAATTTCACCACGAGAAAGTTCTGTCACTTGTTCCGCGATCTCATCAACGCTTAAACCTTGATGAGCCAAGCGTGCCGCCTTCACATATTTAATAGTGTTTTGGCGCTCAACGATTTCATTATGTGGAATACGATCTTGGAAGATCTTTGCGACTTCTAAGCTTTTTTGCATGCTCATGTCGATCTTAGACAGCTGTTTTTCAGAAGACTGAATTTTCGCCTGAATGTCTTTTACTTTTTGTTCCAGCAACGCCGTTAACTGATTGACCTGGGTTTCGGTACGGTCCGAAAGGTCTTCTAAAACGGCGATCTTGCTTTGCAGAAGCTGCAAGCCTTTGCTAAGACGTGGATCATCTTTTGGGGGACGATTTAGACGCACCCACATTCCCACAATTCCCGCTAAAAGAATAACGTTCACCAGCAGTTGAAGTAGAAACCAAAAACTCACCCTGAGCTCCCCTCGAAAAACCGTACAGACCTGTTTTTAATAATATGCTGCCTTAGGTCTGTCTCACAATGAGACCTTGGTCTAATTGTCTTGCCAGGAGCGGCTTTCGTCTCAAACCCAGACTGGACCTGGAGAATTTTGAGACGAAATACTCTTATATGCTATTCTGCACTAAGGGAGAATTGAAGTATGTTTACATTGCTATCCAAGAGGACCGTGAAGCTTTTGCCTGCGCTTCTTTTTTTAGGTCTTTCTTCGTGCGGACCCGTGAAATTTTCGGCTTCTTCATCGACATCCACAGACGGAGCAGTTCCAGTAACTCCAGCAACACCAACACCAGGTGTATCCCCGACTGCGACTCCTTCAAATCTTAGAGATGTCTCATATTCTAATACAGTCGTGGCATCCAACAACAAACTCGATATCGTCATTGTTCTTGATGATTCGAAGTCGATGCTTTTAAACAACCAAAAACTTGCGGCGAAGCTTTCTAACTTTGTGACCACTTTGCAGAGTAATGTGAACTTAGATTGGCAAGCTTGCTTAACAGTGACGAACTCTGTTCCCGTTAATACTTCAATATGGGGCCCGTCCTTCTATTGGCAGGCCACTAACCAATTCTCGTCGAATCTTGGCATTGTGTTAAAAAAGGGCCAAGCAAATCTAAGCGGCATCTTTGCTAATACCATTAATTACATTGGAGCAGGATGGGAAGGAACGGAAGATGAGCGTGCTATCAAAGCGGCTTATCACCACGTCTATAACGGCGACTACCATTATTCAAATGCAAGCGGTTGCTATCGTGACGGCGCTGCCATTGCCTATATCATCATTTCAAATGAAGACGAAAGAAGTGTTGGCGGCGATATTACTCAGCAATATTATCCTAACGAGTACCAACCTCTTGAAGCCGATGATCTGCCAGGGAACTTTATTTCTTACGTGAAAAGTACTTTTGGTAACGACAAGCGCTTCACTGTGAACTCTATCATCGTTAGACCCGGTGATTCAGAGTGTATGAGAATTCAAGATGCTGAAGGTACAAAAAGTCACTACGGCACTAAATACAACGAACTTTCCTATCTTACAGGTGGCGGTATTGGAAGTATTTGTGATTCAGACTTCTCGACAAATTTGAATTTATTCATCGATAAGATCACAGATTCTTTAAGCTCTATCCCTCTTGAATGCACCCCGGTTGGCGAAGTCAGCGTGATCATCACACCTTCTGTGGGTGTCATTTCAGCTTCCGTTCAAGGTATGAATCTTGTGTTTGATAAAGTAATTCCTGCTGGTCGCAATGTTGACGTGAAATATCAATGCAGCGACTCTCGCGTGCCAAGCTCTGTAGGCCCCGTTGTAAAAGTTTACGAAGAAGGCTTCTTCGCTCGTATCATTTCCTTCATCAAAGGTTTGTTTTAAACTCCCGAAAAGAAAATTCTAGACTCCACCTCGAGACACCCTCACCAGGTGTCTCTTTTTTTGTCTTCTTGCCAGGACGCCCTAGGCAGGATACAAAAAATCATGAGGAAAAATTCACATGTTTAATCTCCTGATATTCCCGACTGAAGCTCAACTTGAACGCATCAAAAAGAAGTATCCAGATCTTAATGCTAACAATGTGATTACATTTCTTATGCTTCTGCGCGCGGCTTCCGAGTTATCGAGTGGATTGGATAAGCTTCTTATGAAGCATGGCCTGCTGTCTAATAGATGGCTGATTCTTGTTCTTCTTATGCGACAGGAGAATCAAATGCTTTCGCCTTCGGATCTCACCAAAGCTTTGGGCATCACCGGAGCCACTCTCAGCCGTCTTTTAGACAGTCTTGATGAAGAGGGTTACATCAAGCGCACGGTCAACAAATCAGACCGCCGTGCGAAGGAAATTCATCTCACTCCTAAAGGAGACAAGATTCTTAATAAGGTGATGCCGGAATACTACAAGGCCATCGACAGAGTGATGCATGACTTGAGCGATGGTGATCATAAAACTTTGGCCAAAACCTTGACCGCCATCGACGCTTCAAGGTTCACCACTGAAAAATAGCTGGGATTGAATTCTTAAGCCAATTGAGAAATAAATTCTTTCATGCGGATAATGGCACGCTTCATCGTCTCTTCTGAAACGGCGAAGCTTAAGCGCATAAATCCTTCGGAACCACACTCAACTCCTGGGACCGTCGCAACAAAAAATTTCTCAAGTAAAATATCACAGAAATCTTTTGAAGTGCGAATGTGACGATCACCATAGTTTTTGCCTAAGCAAGCTTTGATATCCACCCAATAATAAAAAGCGCCCTCTGGATTTGCGACTTTAAACTGAGGAATGTTGGCGAACTCTGCCAAGCCTGAATCTTTTCTTGCGATCAATTTCTTTACAACCTCTGCTATATCAGGTTCGCAATTTTTCAAAGCAGCCAAAGCCGCATGCTGTGAAATACTTGAAGGAGAACCCGTGGATTGGCTTTGATAATCAGCCATGGCGGTGATGAGTTTTTCCGGCCCAGCGGCCCAACCAATTCTCCACCCTGTCATGGAATATGCCTTCGAACCACCATTCACAACCACTGTGCGTTCGCGAAGATCCGGAGCCACCTGCAAAATGTGCGGAGCCACCGTCGTTCCATCAAATACCAGGCGGTTGTACATATCATCGGAAATGATCACCACTTGTGGATGCTTTCTTAAGACGTCGGCCAAGGCCTGTAACTCTTCGGCAGAATAGAGTAATCCCGTTGGATTGCTTGGAGAACAGAACAGAAAACCCTTGGTTTTGGCGTTGATTGCCTTTTCTAGTTTCTCTGGAGTGATTTTGAAATTCTCTAATTCTCCACATTCAACAATATGGGGAACTCCATCAGCCAATTCGACCATCATCGGATAGCTCACCCAATAAGGAGTGCCAATGATGACTTCATCTCCTGGAGAACAAATCATTTGCAAAGCTGCAAATACAATATACTTCGCTCCAGATGCTACCGTGATTTCCTTTGTCGAATAGGCTTGGCCCAATTCTGTTTTTATCTTCGTGGCAATTGCCTGACGAAGCTCAACAGTTCCATTAGCAGGAGTGTATTTAGTGATTCCTTTTTCGATGGCTTCAACGCCCGCCTTTGATGGGATTTCAAAAGTGGGCCAATCTGGTTCCCCCACAGTCAATGAAATCACATCATGGCCTTGTGCCGCGAGCTCCTTAGCTTTTGCAACCAAGAATAAAGTCGGAGACGTTTTAAGATTTTGTGCTCTTTTCGACAGTTGAACCACGTTCGACTCCTCTTGTACTGGTTGTTTCAACAACTATTTTGTCAACTTCTTCGCCATTGCTTCAATCACGACATCGGGAACTAAATCCGTCAAAGCTCCGCCGTTAAAGGCCAACTCTTTCACACCCCGTGAAGAGATGTAATAGTACTCTGGACTTGCAAAGACCAAAAGCGTTTCAATATCGGGCGCGATCTTCTTATTCATATTCGCCATCGTCATTTCGTATTCGAAATCGACCACGGCACGCAAGCCCCGCACGATCACTTGAGCTTTGTGTTTCTTCATGTAATCCGTAGTCAAGCCTTTGAAAAAATCCACTTTGACGTTTTTCAAATGCGCCAAAGATTTCTCAATCAAAACTTTTCGTTCTTCCAAAGAAAACAAAGCGCTTTTCTGAGAAGACTCCGCAACCAGTACAATCACTTGATCATACAAAGGCGACATGCGGTTAATGATATCGACATGCCCCATTGTGATCGGATCAAAACTTCCCGGGTAGACTGCAATATTACTCATGGTCTTCTTCCTTCAGAGCGCTTTCATGACAGAACATGCTCAAATGTTTATCGCCGTATTCTTTTTTGCTGAAACGAACTAAAGACCCATAACGATCTTCCATTCTTTCCTTAGCTTGCGACTCAATCGCCAATTGCGTGTTCGGTCCGAAAGCAGCACTGATACTTGCAGCTTCCATCACATCGTGAGCCATTTTCTCTGTAAATGGCGGATCGGCGAAGATAATATCAAAAGTTTCTCCGGTGTATGCTTTCAAAAATGAAATGACATCCATGTTCACGATTTTATAAGAACCCGCAGGGACCTTTAGCTTTTCTAAGTTTTGACGTGTGATCGTCAGGGACTTTGGATTTTTCTCTACAAAAGTGCAAAAGCTCGCTTCTCGTGATAAAGCCTCGATCCCCAAGTTTCCAGTTCCGCAGAACAAATCAGCAACCTTTGCATCGCCAATATCAAATTGAAGCTTATTGAATAAAGTCTCTTTCACACGATCTGTGGTCGGGCGAATATGGTCGGCCTTAAATGCCACCAGCTGATGTCCGCGATATTTTCCAGCAATAATTCTCATGACAACAAATCCTCAGCCATCTTGACGATGGCGAATATATCTTCAAATGGCTTCGGAACGAATACGTCCGCTCCCATTTGCTGAGCGGTTTCCATATTGTGCTCACCAGCAAAGGCCGACATCAGGACAACCTTACCTGAGCGCAAGTTTCCCATCTCTTTAAGAACTTCAGGGCCGTTGAGGCCTGGCATCAAGACATCTAGAAAAACTAAATCGGGAAGAACCTTCTTCCACTGCTCCAGCCCTTCATTGCCATCAATAGCTTCTACAACCTCATGACCCTTTGCGCGCAGTGCACGACTTAAAGATCTGCGAACCAAAGCTTCATCATCAATCACCAAAAACTTCACAGTTTTCTCCAAGACCCGATTCAGGGAACCAAAGGCAGGGTTATTACGAAACAGGCTCCTTGAGGTTTTCCATTTCTCACCTCGATGCCGCCACCAAATTTCTCAATGATAGACTTAGACATACTTAACCCAAGACCCGTTCCATGTCCTTCTTTTTTTGTCGTGAAGAAGGGCTCGAAAATACGTCTTTGAATTTCCACCGGGATCCCGGGTCCCGTGTCTTCAATTTCCAGAATAATCTTATTTCCATCTTGCCGAGAGCTCACACTCAAACGACCTGGATCACGCATCGCCTGACAAGCATTGTTAATCAAGTTGAACACAACTTGTTGCACCAAGTGAGGCTCCACAAACACAGTCTTATCCAACGTTGTTAAGTTCACCTCAAGACGATGAGTACGCAAAGCTGACTTCACCATCGGCAAAGTTCTTTCCACAATCTCATCCACACTGATGTACTCCGCAGGCTGATCTTCGCCCTTCGAAAAATCGAGCAGATTTTTAATAATTCTTTGCGATCGCGCCGCCGCTTTTTCAATCTCTAATAAGTCAGAATAAAGATGTGATTTTTTATCGGCCTCTTGCAGAAGCACCTGACTGAGCGAGCGCAACCCCGTCAACGGGTTATTCAGTTCGTGGGCGATGTTCCCCGCCAACAAACCGATAGCCCCCATCTTTTCATTTTGCAACATGCGCAGATAAAGTTCCCGCGACTGAGTGATATCCACGTATTGATTGACCACGTTGGTAGGATTCCCTCCTTGGTCAAATTGTACCGGATAGCTGTGCACTTGGAAAAGACGTCCATCAACTTGTATCTGTCCGCTTTGAGGTTTTCCTTCTCGCAAAGCTTGCGCCACGGGACATCCCTCACAAACCGTCTTGCCGTGAGCAAAACTTTCGTAACACTTGTTTTGCAAAAACTTATCACTAAATTTTCGATTGGCGCGCACGACGCTGTAGTCAATATCGACAATGGCGATAGGGTCGCGCATTCCGTCAAAAGTCTTCTCCCAACGATATGAGAAGCCTGAAAGTTGATTTTCCAATAGAACTCGGTCCAAGGCCATACTTAACGGACGCATACGATCCGTCATAAAGTCGACGAAGGGTCCCATTTCTTTATCGCTCAAGGAATTTTCGATGCAAAGAATTGCTTCACCCTTACCACCTAATAGATGGTTCGTCAGACGCAGCTCTAAAGGAACAACAAAGGCCTTAACGAAGGGACGACCAAAATGATTGGCAAAGTAGCGAACCAGTTCCGCAGTGGGAACTTGCGCTGTTTTCGGGAAGTCAAAACTGACCGTGGATTCGGTCTGTGTGAGATTCCCCAACTGAAAGCTCAGAAAGACTGTTTTCGTATCTTCAGAGCGATAGGCCAAGATCGGATCACCGATCTTATGAAACTTACGAATTTCTTTTCTTAAGATGACCAGAACCTCTTCGAACGAAGTCTGTGTCGCAAGATCTTTAATGAAACGCAAAAGCTGCCGCTCACGATTGAGCTTGTCGCCCTCTTCTTGATGCGACATCTCGATATATTGAGTTCTTTCCTCGACCATCGCTTCCAAAGAGTGAGTCAAAGCTTCAAGTTGCTTATTCTGATGCGAGGACTCTCTCAACAAAAGAGACCGAGAAAAAAACATGGAGTGTGTCTGCAAACCATCTTCGAGTTGTGTCCAGACTTCTCGTTCCGTCAAAGGCCAACGGATAAAACGATAAACTTGTGCCTTATTGATCCCCTCACGAACTTCCACTTCTGAAAGATCCGTTGAAATATAAAATCTTGGGGCCATGGGTTGATACAAGCGCGCCTGAACTAAAAGCCCTAGGCCTTCGCCGGTTCCAGAATCCTGGACTAAGATCGAGGAAAATTTTTGACTTTGCAAAAGCGGCAGAGCTTCCTCAACGGAAGCCCTGATAATGATCTCAACTTCCCTTTTTTGAAAAGGAAAGAAGCGAGGAAGCCTAATTGGCGAAACGTTTCCGACCCACAGTATCGGATCCAGCCTGTTTGGATTGGACAGCAGGTCCTGTGTATTCCCCATTGAGCGATTTCTCCAAAGCCTGCAAGTGCTCAAACCACATTTGCAGAACGTTGTTTAGATCATACTCTAGGACATCTGCTAAAAGAACAAAATCCTTATTTTCCAAAGCGCGCAAAGCTTCTAAAACGGTCTTCTTGCTTTCATTCTCAGCTTTCATCCAATCAACTGGACTCGATACCAAGAACTGATCGCCCATGAGCTCTTTCAAAGACATTACGCTATCAATCAGAAACTCACAGTTTTGCACCAAATCGTGAATAGGCTTCAACAGACCACTCAATCCTTGGGCGCGCATGCGTTTAGAAAGATTCTCAGTTCTTTGCATCAACTCCGGCAAAGCTTCAATCCACCCACGTAAAACAGAGCTCATCAAATCGTTGCTATTTTCAGTCAAGTACTCAAGAGTTTCCACTTGTTCCAGGGTCACTGTGCCAAATCGCTTTTCATCAGACTCGCTGATTTCAAGTCCGTTGATCACGTAACGACAAACTACTTGATTGGTCGACCGCAAATCATTCTCGATATCTTTAAAGACACGGGAAAGATCGACATTGCCATTATAGAAATTTCTAAGCTCTTCGCCGGAAACCTTAAAGCGTTCCATCTACAACCTCCGCCGTCTTTTCTTCTACTTGAGGAATATAGGCTCGAAGTTGTTGATTAAAGCGTTCGTGAACGTTCAAAGTTGCAGTGCGAATTTCCTCTTGAGTACCCGGGGCCACGCGGATCTTCTCTGCGTGATACCAGTTAATAAGAGGACTCATCTCTGGAACAATTCGGCTAATCGTTTTAATAATTTCTTCGCCTTGCTCAATCAAAGGAGCCACTTTGTCCAATCCAATCACTGAGATCAGGTTGAACTGCTCAATCATAAAATTATTCACTTCTTCAAGCTTCATTGCCGCCTGAATCACTTCCAAGCGCTCTGCCATTGGATAACGGCCGCCAAGGTAAATGGCCTGTATCAAATTCCATTGGAAAGCGTCCACGACGGTTTCGTCTTCTCTGGCATAGCTGACCAGTCCCGCGGTACGAACCACCAAGTCTTGATCGACATATCCTGCAAGAAGCTGATTGATCGCCGAACCGATTCTTTCACCTGGAAGGTCCGTTTCATCTTCACCTCTTAAAATGAAAGACAAACTTGCTTTCGGACCTGTTTCCCAAAAATTCACGTTACCGACGCTGATATTCATGGTCGGAGTATCCGTTAAAGACGCGATATGAATCGGCGCACTGTCACAGCCAATCAACAAATCCGCGCCTTTAATAACGGCAAACAAGTCAGAAATTTGCGTGCGGCCGACCAAATCGAAGATGCGCAGACCCCGACATTGAGAAATAATTTCTCGTGCGTAAATCTGCTCAAGATTCGCACCAATCAAAACCACCGCGGCATTGGGATGTTCGTTAGCGATACTTTGCAAGGCAGTCGCCCATGTCGTTGACGACAAGGCCTTGTGTCTTTCACTCGCTCCGACATGCAGAACCAAATAATTTTCTGGCAAAGAAAAATTATGGGCTTTGATTTCTGGAGCCGCCCAGTCGGCTTCGACATATTCCACGTCTAACATTGCCGCAAAAATATCAGCGACGTGCACGCGATTTGGTTTGTTAATTCCCACCTGCGCATAAAAGTAGGCGCTCATATCATCAGCTGGACGGAAGTATCCGTCGTCGAAGCGTGTATATCCACTCACCCTTGTCGTTTCAGAAGAAAGCGCATGGGTCAGATAGCTTGAGAATGGCGAGAAAGTAAGATTGATAATCCAATCATACTTTTCCGCCTTCAAGGGCGCTGTGAAATCGCTCATTCTTTGCAAAGCTTGATCAATGTCGGCATCTGCTTGCACAAGTGGCTCAAGAATATTTCCGCTCGGCAAAGACAAATGTTTATCAATAGCCGTTAAACCGTCAACAGCTCCTTCGAAGCGTGGACGAGTTAGGAAATGGATTTCAGCATCTGGATTCATACGACGCACGGCCCGGATAGCAGGCCAGCTCATGTAAATATCCCCTAATCTAGCGAGTTGCAGTATTAGAATTTTCATCTTTAACTTGTTCCTTTGCTAGTTCACTCAAAAGTTTCAACTTCTCTGCTTCGGCGCTGTACGACTGACTGTTCGTCAGTTCGTTGTAAGCCTGTTCGAGTCTCTTCAAAGCCACCGATAGATAATTGTCCAATTCCTGTTGCATAGTAGGCTCCTTCCGTGGAGAGGAATTCTAAATAACGAGTTAAATTATTGCGGATATCGACAAGCTCTCGAACTTCTTCAAGGGCTTGACGAACACGGTCATAGATCTGTACGGGATGTGAGAATCTTCCCGTCAAACTATCCAAGAAAGACTGGAAGTAACCAGCCTCATCTTGTTTTGAGCGCAAGATGTCTTGTCCCACCATGATCAGTTCAGCCAATTCACTGGAATGAACGGCCTTCTTGGCCAACAAACTTTCCCGTGAAGGTAAAGACCGTTCGGCGCGATCCAACCATGAATTCAATTGCTGAGACTTCTTATTAGATTCAGCCAAGATCTCTTTCAGGTTAGATGTTTCCTGATTAAATTTTTGAGCCGCCGGCAAATACAAAGGTTCGAGATCTTTGTGCTCTCTGTTTAAGTAAAGACTCCATACTGCACGTTCAAAATCACGAAGATCTGAAGCTTTCTTTAACTTCTCTCCACCCAATTGATCCCAAACTGCCGCAAACACTTGATCCACACTGAGATCAAGGGCGCAAAGATGTGAGGTCTGATTGCAAGCTTGCGAATGATTGCAAGGTGCACAAGGAACCTTGCTACTTAAGATTCTGCTGTTTTCAGTGAAGGCAGATGTTTTCGTAGGATCACTGCTTCCAATGGCAATTTCCAACACAGGCGTCCCGATCTGCGCCGCCAAATGCTTTATGCTGGTATCTCCAGTAACTAAAAGAGCCGCATTTTGTAAATGAGCTTTAGCTTCGACCAGATCACAGATCAAAAGACTTTCTTCTGGGAAAATCTTCGCCAGCTGCTCTCGCTCAAATGACGCCCCTAAAATTCCAACTTTATAATCGACTAAAGCTGTTTCAATGGTTCTTTTGAGTTGTTGGAAGTTATCCAAACCCCAGTTCTTCTTAATGTCACTGGTAAGACACTGGAATAAAACTAACTTAGACTTCTTTTTGCCGTCAGGGTTTTGCAAAGTCTTATGTGGCATTGGAATATCAAAAGAGTTTCCTAGAAGTTCCACATAATGAAACAAGGACTTCTGAGTTCCAGAAAAACGATCATTAAAATAACGAAGCCAACGATTTTCCAATCCTTGGAAGCGTCCCTCGTTTTGATAAAGGCCCCGTTTTTCTGCCTTTTCCGAAGTTTCGATAGCGCCAATTAAATAGGCGCTGAGTTTATTATGGGTGAAATTTAAAATCTGATCATATTTCTCGTCGCTAAGCTGGTTCACCAAAGAGTTCAATTGATCAAAAGACCAAAGAATATTGAACTCGGCCTCACCCAAGCCACGCTGAAGTGACTCACGATCAAAAGTGAAATAGCGATCCACGATGCCCGCAAGCAATCTGTCAATACTTGCGAACTGTTTATTCAAAAGAACGTGAATCTCTGCGTCTGGATATTTCTCACGAAGACCACGCAACAGAGGCTCCTGTTGAATGATATCGCCCAAACGCAAAAGAGATACGACCAGTATTTTCATCGCCCCTACCTGACGCCCAAGGCGTCTATTTTACCAATTCGCCCAAAGCTCTAAAAACCTGCTTTTTGTTCTCAGGCATAACTGATGCTTCAACAACTGGAAGCACATCTTTAATTGAAACAAGATTATCTGTTTGGAAGTACAACGCTTTCATGTTGATTCCAAACTCAGCAAAGTGAAACTTTACTGACTCAGTGGTTCTGCCCGTCAAATGAGCAAAGAACTCGGAGTAAAGGTTCACTTGATTTCCCCAGCATTCGCAGAAAGAAATCACATAAGCGCGATCACGAACAACATCTGCGTAAAGATCCGATTTCATCAAATCTTGAACATTTTCTGCGATCAGGATATTCACACGACCTTCAAGTTCCGGGAATTGTGATCTAAAAACAGGAATCAAAGACTCACGGGAATCCACCACCGTGATTTGCACTTCAGGATCCAAGTCAGCCAATGCTGAGATATGAAATCCTGAACCCAAACCCACGATCACAACGTGATTCGAAGGGAAAGCACCCAAAGAATAAACCCACTTCAATGCCTCACCGCGAGGATCACGCAAAGAAGCCAAAGCCTGGCCTTCTTCAAAAGAGATAAGTGAAGACTCATGGTTCTCTGAGAAAGTAATCATAGACATAATTATGCAGCCCTTTGCGATGATGTGATTTTCTTTTTGAGTGCGCGTACTTCTTTATGATCGGGGTTCCACAAGAGCACTCTTTCCATTTCTAGAAGGGCCTTGTCGATTTGGCCTGTAGTGCAGAACAGATTGATAAGAACCAAAGACATGTCTTCGTCCTCTTCCACTGTACCAAGGTAATTTTGAATAGCTTCGATAGCTTTTAAAGTCTTTCCGTCGCGCAAGCCCCAGTTTGCAGCCAAATGTGCAGCGGTTCTGTTTTGCGGTTTAATATCCAACGCTGTTTCTAGATTCGCCCAAGCAAGTTCACTGTCACCAAACTGATTGTGAACCATTGCAAGACCAACCCATGCTTTGTCATTTTCAGGATTGATTTCCACGGCCTTACGGAAGCAATACAATGATTTATCGAAGTCATTGCGTTGTACCTCCAAAGTTCCGAAGTTCACCAACAACACATCGGATTGTGTATTCACTGTATATGCTTTGTTATAATACTCTTCGGCTGCATCAAAATCGCCTTGGCGAACAAAGATATTGCCCATGTTTTTATAGAGCTCAAAAAGATTGTCATCTTCTTCAGTCAAAACGGAAAGAGCTTCAAAATATTTATCCAAGGCTTCTTGATCGCGGCCTACTTTATATAGCGCCGTTGCCAAACCAAAAAGACTTTCAAAACCATAATCAACTGTGACCAAAGTTTTTCTTGCAATCAAAGCCTCTTGCAGACGAGATGTTTTGTCTAAACAGAACGCCAAGAGCTTTAAAGTTTCAGGATTGTTGGAATCGCGATTGCTGGCTTCACGCAAAAGATTCAAAGCCAGTTTATATTCTCTGTGCTTTGCCAACACGCGTGCGTTCGACAAATAGGTAGGAATTTTCGCATCACGCGCCTGTGTTGGAAGGTCCTGCTGATTTTCCGCATCGAAGTCTTCGATCGCTTGTTGCGGGTCAAAATAAATTCTGCCAGCGCCTTCATTGAAATTTTCGCCTGAATTATTAATAGACGAATTGCCACCTTGGTTACCGGTAACTTTCTCACTGGACTTTTGAACAATCTGATTTTCCAACATCTGCATGGATCTCCTCCGACGAATTGATGGAGCAACACAGATGCCAATGCTTCTTCTTGGATTTTATTGAATCTGAGGCAAGTTCAGCCTGGAGTCGTCATCAATATTGACTCTTTCGCCAAACTTGCCGTCATAATTTTGTCGGGAAAAATTTTCCCAGACCTGTCTACACTCCGGCTTCGCCAAAGTACAAAAGTCTAACCGCATAGCAGACTGGTCGAGACCAGTTCTGCTTAAATCGGAGTATGAGTCTAAGCTTCTTCATCCAAACGGTTTGTGAATGTATTCACTTTATAACCGCTGATGCCTTTGCGATTGCGACGAACTTCTTGAAGTTCTTTGATGATTGAGTTCTTCGCCGTTTCGATACAAGTCAACACTTGGATGTCTTGTTCGATAATGCGAGTGACGTATTCATCTTTAATGCTTAAAGCTTCGCGCACCTGTGTGCGGTCAGTCTCGGTCAAAGTTGTATTTTGATCCATTTCAGAGTGAGCTTTTTCAATCTGTGCATCAACGTACTTCAACACATCTAGAATTCTTTCGCGAGTTTGATAAAAATGCTGCAAGTTATCGAATTGCCCTTGAGCAAAATTCGCCAACTCCACTTCATTCAAAGAGTAGAACTTTTCGAGATAATGATTTTTTTCGTTCAACAACGTGATGATTCTTGTCATGTTCCCCTCCATGAGAATTAGCCTACCTTTTTTGCAGCATCTTCAGTTTTGATTTTTTCAACAGCTTGAACCCATCCATCATAAAGCGTATTCAACAACTTCAAGTTGGCTTGAAGAGGTGCAGCGTCTCCATGGATATTTGCTTTAGTATATTGCTCCATCATGAACATATAGAGTTGCTCCAACTGAGAAGCAATATCCCCACCCACTTTGTGATCTAGGGTGTTGTTCAACTCCATAACGATATCGAAGGCACGACCGATATTCATACCGCGGTCAGCGATTTTCTTTTCTTCGATGGATTTGATAGCCAGCTTCGTGAACTTGATGGCTCCCTCATAGAGCATCAACAAGATCTTTTCGCGGCTCGCGCTTTGTACTGACGTCTGCTTATACTTCTGATATGCGTTCTTGTTCATTGTTCCCTCTTCGTCCTTAATTCCATCTTTTTAAATTCAGCTATATCAACCTTGGCGTGCCATCGCTGCAAACTTCGCTTGTTGCGCTTGCATCTCTGACATCTTTTGCTCGAGATTTGCGAACTTCATACGCAAACTGTCTTCTTTTCTTTCGAGCTGTCTTTCCTTTGTATCAATTCGTGAATTGATCTGTTTGATTTGGCTTTCCAAACCATTTTTACGGTTCGAGATCCCTCCGTACTGTCCGTTCGTAAGATTTCCCACCATTCTTTTCACGCTCGCTACAAAACCAGTCGAAAATCCATCACCTCTAAAGAAAGCCGCCACACCTTGAGGATTTGCATTCAGAACCTTATTGAACTTGTCTTGACTGAAATCCAAAGTACCGTTTCTATTAAAAGTAATCCCCAACTCACTGATTCTAGTAACTGGAGATTGAACTCCGTTCACTGGATTCAAAAGAGTTTGGCGCAAAGTGCTCTCAATCGAGCGCAGCAATCCGTCACCACCCAAAGGACCCAAAGAAGGATTTTTCCCGTTCGGTCCTGGTTGTAATTGATGCTGCTTCTGGATAAATCCCAAAGCCGCATTGTAAGCATCGACGAAGCTTTTCACTTTGCCGCTGATAACTTCCAAGTTTTCTTTCACAGTCATGTTGATGACTTTTCCCGGAGCCGCGGATTTTAAATCCAACGTCACACCGGGAACCAAATCCGTGGATTTGTTTTCCGGAAGTTCAATCTCAAATCCGTCGACTTTTACTTTCGCGTTCTTGGAGGCACGAGACTGATCGAAGTACATGTCTTGATCACCATCCAAAAGATATATTTTGGGGAATGTGACCTGTTTGTCGTCCCCTGTTCCCAATCCCGAAACCAAAAGCTTAAATGGATTCTCTTTGTCCTTACGGTCCTCCAACACCTGGGCTTTCAATCCCACATTGGCAGCGTTGATTTGTTTCATCACGCCTTCCAACGTAGAATTCTTCCCGTTGATATAAACTTCTTTCGTACCTTCCGGTGTTTCGAACTTGATATAACCAACACCGATCTGAGTTTCATTTTTATCAGGAAACCCATTTGAAATAGCCGCAGGCTTTTCCGCCAACTGCACAACTTCCAAAGAGTAATTTCCTGGCACGGCAAGAGCCGGATCCAACTGTCCGTCCACAATCGTGTTATCGCTGGTGACAAACTTCTTATCCGTAAAGCCGCCGTTACTTGTAAGCTCACCCAAATTTTTGGTGATATCATTTACTTTGCTCTCAAGTTCGCTGACGAGTTTAAGTTTGCTGTCCTTTTCACCGCGCTTCTCTTCCATTTGCTTAACAGGAATACGCTCAGCATCCATCAGCTGATCAACTATATTCGGTGGTAGCCCAGAGGCCATGCCTGTTATGCGTATACCTGCCATGAATTTATCGTCTCAAATTCATACAGTGACCGTGAGTCAATTAAATGTCTGTAGAAAGGCCCAGCAGAAAGGGTTTTACGCCTCTAAAGAGAATAAGGCCGCAGCGGTTTTGACAGGGGGTGCTTTTTCAGGACGTATATATAGGAAGCAAATGCTTGTTTGAAAAAAGAATTTAAGCAGAACTCTAAAGTCCTAGCCTAAGCAGAACGCTTGAGCAGTTGTCCCCGAGGAGAACTGTCAGAGGGTAAAGTCCACAATTCCAACTCAGGAATCCTGCGAATCAAAGTGCCAAGATTATCCTTCACCAAAACAAAGCGCGCGCCGCTTTCATCCGAATCAAGTTCAACGGTCCAACGATGTTCTTTGAAAGAAGGCAAAGCACGCAAGTGCTCCATGGCTTTTTCCAATTGCTCCTCTGACATCGGAGGCTTCTCTTGCTGATTCTGTTGGCTGTAGGATTCTTGCCCGTTACCATCACGGTCATGTGTTGAATCCGATTGAATCGCACGGCCCGCGCGATCTATCGTTTTCACTTCTGAAGGCAGAATGGTTGGAATCAATCCTTTGATATTCATAGCAGAATACTTATCGGCGTTTCTGCTTAGCACTTGAGCACACCTGCCCTAGGTCTGGATTTCAGGACCTTTTTCCGAAGAAACTTCTCGCGCGTTTGATGAATTCTACTTCCAGATCTAGCTCCTCACTCAAGGCTTCGATCAAAGGATTTTGCTGATTTAAATCCACCTGTTCCCCAGATCGATAAATCAAATCTTTGTCTAAGCATTTGAAGGTGACCCACGCATTGCCCTTAGCGACTCGCACAGCGACATGCTCTGAAGTCTCGCACAGATCTTCAGGACGCCACAACTCACCTTTTTGAAGCTTAATCATATAAAGCATAGGCCTCATTATACCGAATATAATTAGGTCTTTACATGCGAATTACCGGCTTTTATAAAATACGAATGGCATTCAGCCAAAACAGGGAGAGAGCTATGGGTCTTGATGATACTGACAGAAGAATATTAAGCTTGCTGAAAGAAGACTCACGTATGCAGTACGCAGAGATAGGTAAAAAAGTAAATCTCTCAGCCCCAGCGGTCCATGCCCGAGTCAAAAAAATGGAAAGCAATAATGTTATTCGCAATTACACGGTGGAGATAAATCCGGTCGCCTTGGATGCCGACCTCTGCGCTTTCGTACGTATTGGCAAGGGTAAGGGCACCTCTGCGGAGGTCGCTAAGCACCTGACGAAAATTCCGCAGATTGAAGAATGCCATGGCGTCGCCGGTGAAGACTGTCTGATGGTGAAGCTGCGCGCACGCTCGACTCAAGAACTTTCAAAATTGATCGATCATATTCGTGGCATCGAAGGCATTGAAAGAACTTTAACGGTTGTCGTTCTTGAAACTCACTTCGAAAGAGGCCTTCAGCCTTAGACCTCTTTTTCCAGGCGATTGCAGAAATTCCCAATGGAGATCATCTTTCTCAGAAGGCTCATCAATAGATGAACCTTCTTTCTGACGGCCCCTTCAATTCATCGCAAGTTAGCATATAATATATGATGAGCCTTAAAACTAAAGCTCCCGTTGAAAGTCCTCGATAATTTGCTGATTCATTTTTTCGATGTTCTTAAATCCTTTATAACCAATATCGTCCGCAGAGCGCGCTAAGGTTTCTGAAAGATGTCTTTCAAGAATTGTGAAAACTTTTGTCAGAAATTCTTTTCGATACTGTTCACCGCCGATGCGGGACTTGCTGACTTTCCACAGGGCCCAACGAGCTGGCAAGAAAGCATAATAAATATCGCCACCTATTTTGGTATGAAGCCAGGCATCGCGATTCCAAGTTTGTACATTTTTATGGTTCCTACCATCGGTCATGTCACGCAAAATAATGTCATGGGAAGAATGCTGTTTATACCGTTCTTCTTTATTACTTAGAACTCTCTCAATGGATTTTGGATCCTTGGTCACCGCCAAGCTCACTGCATCCGCAAATAATTCATGTAAAGCGCTACGTACACTCCAATAACCTTGTATGCCTTTATATCTTTTCCAAAGTATTTGCAGGTCATCGGCTTTATCTTTGGCAAGAGCAAGCAAGTCCGCTTTCATCGACTTATCTAAGGTGACGTCCGCTCTGTACGTAAGCCTTTTATTCATCTCTGTGGCTTGGGCTATTTGCGATTCAACTTTAATAATTTCCTTAATAAGAACTTGATAGCTTTCCAAATCTTTTTGCAGATTTTTTTCGAAAACCGCATGTCCGTACTCATGGGCCAAGACATTTAGATTAATTTCTGAATTTTTCTTTCCCATTTCCGGAGTGCGAAGGCCCAAATAGATTTTCTTAGTTGCCAGCGCATAGCTTGATGCACGGAATTCTGTTCCAACAAGTATAGGACTGTCAGTGGCAGGCGCGAGGTTTCCTAACAACGCATCTATCTCTGCCAAGCGCTTTGCATAGGCCGTGATTGGAAGTTGACCTACGACAGCGGCTTGAACTTCGATGCGCCCTTTAAGATCGTATTCAGACGAGAACAGACCGGAACATTCAGGTGCCGCTGCCTTTGCCAACGAGGGACAAAATAGGCCCATGCCTGCCCAAAGAGTGATCGCCAAAATACATTGTGATAGATCTAGCTTCATAGCTAGTCTCACAATTCAAAAGCTATACCCCACAGTCTGTCTCAATTTGAGATTTTGCTATCTACTCCCGCGATAAAAAGTATCGAAGCTCGAATCCTTCTTACGCAAAGGAGCCTCTTCTACTTTATTTTTTTCTTCGTGCAGAGACAGATCTCGAGTTGCGGGGCCATTCAAAACCTCACCCATTTTACTAAAGCGTGAACCATGGCAGGGACAATCCCAAGTCTGCTCGGCACCATTCCATTTAACGACGCCTCCCATGTGAGGACAGACTGCCGAAAGTCGATGCAAGTCTCCATCGCCATCGCGATAGACTGCGACTTTCGCTAGCCCTTCCGAAACCACACAGCCTTGTCCTGGAAGTAAATCAGAAATATCTTTTTCATCGCGATAAATCCAATCGACGTATTGCAGTCCCGACTGTGCATTGTCCTTCATAAAATTTCCAAGACTGCGCCAATTGAAACGACCTGGATCATAAACCGTCTCCCAGCGATGAGCTTCGCCCTTAATAAGCGACGTCAGTAGTATTGCAGCAATGGCCCCATGAGTGATACCTTGACCCGAATCCCCCGTGACGATGTAAACATCTTTCTGCCCCGGATTCCTGCCTATATAACCCAAGCCATCCATCGGTTCGATGATTTGTCCCGACCAGTTGTACACCACCTCAGGCTGGAAAATACCCAAACGCTTTTCAGTCCAATCATAGAGTTTTTGAAAAATAAGTTCGGGGTGCTCTTCTTGACCGACTCGGTGATCTTCTCCTCCGACAATCAAAACATCGAAATCCCTTTCTGGAGCCGCATCCACACGTATGTAGTGGTAAGGCGTCCCTGTATCCCAGTACAATGCGGAAGGAACACTTCCCCTCGGAACTTTCATTCCAACCACATAAGAGCGAAACGCGGCCTCTTTCAAATGAACTGACATGAAATTATTAATCGGAACATTCGTCGCCACAACCACATGATCCGCGGAGACTCGATATCCATGGGTTGTCTCTACGAATGGATTATTCCCATCTTCAACAAATTCAACGCGTGAGCGAGTGTAAATTTGTCCTCCCATGGCTCGAATGCGTTCGCACAATCCATTGAGAAATTTTAAGGGATGGAACTGTGCTTGGTGAGCAAAACGCAAGCACGTTCCCGTTTCAAAAAAAGGATCTAGTGGCTGAGTCAAAAGTTGAACATCGGTGGCACCACACTCCTCGGCGGCTTTAAGCTCTTCTTGGAGATACACGAGATCATGTTCTGGTGCTAAGAACAAGTAGCCATCGACTCTGCGAAAGTCACAGTCAATCTTTTCGTCCTTAACAATTTTCTCGATAAAATCAATAGCCTCCATGTGACTTTGATAAGCCAAGCGAGTCCGATCAAGACCGTTCTTCTTTAAAATTTCTGTGAAGTGATCGTCAAACGCGTCTGATAAATGAGCCGTCGACAAAGCGGATTCTCCATAGCCAAGATCATCCTTATCCAGGATGACGACTTTGAATCCATCTTTCAAAAGTTGGTAAGCTGTCAAAAGGCCCGAGAAACCCGCACCGACAATACAAACCTCCGTCGACAAAGATCGAGTCAACATTGGCATATCTGACAAAATAACATCTTCCTGCCATAAGGATAAATTGTTTTGATGAAAGCGCATGGTTTCCTCCCATTCCCTCCATTTTCTGAGCGCACTGTGGTGCGCACAAGGGGAAAACCGAAGCTTGAATTCTTACACAGGAAAACTTGTCATTACTCAATGACGTTCGAGGAATTTGAAGAACGGCAGATCCTGTTCGAAAATTTTAGTGAGAGCATTTCAATGACGTGCTCGCAGGAGGTCCTATGAAAAAATCCCTCGAAGGAAAACGGGTTGCCATTGTCGCGACAGATGGCTTCGAACAATCCGAACTTTTTGAACCGAAGAAAGCCCTGGAAGATGCCGGAGCCAAGGTCGATGTCATCTCTTTGAAGTCAGGACAAATCAAAGGTTGGGAGAAAAAGAATTGGGGGCAGACCATCAGTGTGGATCTTACGATTGAAGCCGCCAAACCGGAAGACTACGATGCCTTGATGTTACCCGGAGGTGTGATGAATCCCGACAAGCTTCGTAAAGAAGAATCCGTCGTGCACTTTGTGCAAGAATTTGTCGACTCTGGAAAACCGATAGCGGCGATTTGTCATGGGCCTCAGACGTTGATCGAAACAGGAATGTTGAGAGGTCGCAATATGACGAGCTATAGTTCTTTACGAACAGACATGATCAATGCCGGAGCAAATTGGATGGATGCAGAAGTGATTGTGGATAATGGCTTGGTGACCAGTCGTACGCCTGCGGATCTTCCGGCGTTTAATAAAAAAATGATCGAAGAGTTCGCGGCGGGACCGCATGATATTTCTTTGTTTGGATCTTACTCTGCTCAAAAATCCGATAAGGCCCCAGGGAAACGGCTCAATGAAAATTGGCGACTCGAAACGGGAAAATAGAAAAAGGACAGAAGTTCTACTGCTGCCCACACCTTAAGTACCCCAGGAAGGTCATAACAAACTTCCTGGGTAGGTTGGTACCGAGAGGACACGGAGGCGCCCTCTCAGATCAATCTTTTATTTTCTTTTCAAAATTAACCGATCAATTTCAAAGCCAATTGTGGCGTTTGATTCGCTTGCGCAAGAACACTCGTATTAGCTTGTAACAACACTGTGTTACGAGCTGAATCCGCTGAAGCTGCTGCGATGTCAGTATCACGGATACGTGAGTTCGCTGCAGAGATGTTCTCGTTTTGTACACCCAAGTTATCAACTGTAGATGTCAAACGATTTTGAAGGGCACCGAGACCTGCGCGGAAACCATTCACTTGAGTTTGCGCTTTATCGATTTTTTCCAAAGCTTCTTGAGCGCCTTCTTTTGACGAGAAGTCAAAGCCAGCGATACCCAAGTTGTCGATTGAGGCATTTGTTTCAGAAGCATGATAAGTAATTCTATCTGCTTCATTATCGTTACCAGTACCAACTTGGAAGTCGAACTTATCACCAGAACCGTCGATCAATTTAGCATTACCGAACTTAGTAGTTTGAGTAATACGTTGTGATTCTGATTTAAGAGCTTGAACCTCTTTATTCAAGAAACCGCGCTCTGTATCACCGATCGTGTCAGAAGAAGCTTGGATACCAAGTTCTCTCATACGAGTCAGGATGTTTGATACCTCATTCAAACCACCCTCTGCAGTTTGAACCATTGAGATACCGTCATTCGCATTTCGTTGTGCTTGACCTAGAGATCTGATTTGGGATTTCATTCCCTCACTGATCGCCAAGCCGGCAGCGTCATCGGCTGCTTTATTGATGCGCGAACCTGAAGCCAATTGCTCCATTGATTTGCTGATTGTACGTTGAGATTGCACCAAAGTTCTTTGTGCATTCACCGCTGAAATATTTGTCGATACTCTCATTCCCATCTGGGACCCCCATTATTTGCGGCAGCCCTATACCTACTTAGGCTTGCCTGTTGTACACGTTGGGACTTCACTTTGGTCTTGGCTCTCTACAAGCGATTCTCATTCGGCAGTCACACCTTGTGAGTCTCTCGAGCGCTTTCGACTTCAGATCCATCGTTGCTTCTGACATACCTTTCGGCGAGGTCCGTAAAGGCTTTAGTCGCGTCTTGCAGAACTAGACCAACATCGAGGATTTTCAGGACCATAGTCCTGAAAACCAGCCCATTTTCCAGCAATTTTCAGGACCAAAGCCAAGCCCAAGACCAACAACCAACCGACCATAGGGGTGCCTGCCGTCTTCGCGGAAAAGGTGCCTGCCATCTTTTTGGGTCTACAGCGTGCTAGCTTCCGACAAAAGCGGATCGTAAAGGGTGCGAGGGAAAAACTTTTACACTTATAGGTATCTCCGGAATTTGCTGCATCAAACAAACATGCCAAGAACAAAATTTATCAATCAATCCGAACTTCCTTATCACATCACTGCCAGGTGCATTAACAAAGAATGGTTCTCCATCGAGATGCCCGTCATATGGGAAATCATGACCAGAAATCTTTATTTCATTTCTCATGCATTCAATCTACGAATTCATGCATTCGTACTGATGAGCAATCACTTTCATATGATTGTGCGAACTCCAGATGAAAATCTAAGCGAAGCTATGGGGTTTTTTATGACACAAACGAGTAAAGAAATCGCTAAAGTAAGCAAGCGAATAAATCATGCCTATGGAGGTAGATTTCACCGAACAGTAATTGCATCTCCACTCTACTATTTGCATGCCTATAAATACTTGTATCGGAATCCGGTCTCCGCCGGCCTTTGCGAAAAAGTCGAAGATTATCCTTATAGTTCCCTAAAGGGATTAATTGGAGAGACGTGGCTGGATGTTCCGGTTAGTGAAGATGAACACTGGGGAAGTCTTACTGAAAGGGAGCAAACTTTGAGTTGGCTGAATTCAGCTCCTCCACCGGAGCATTGGGACTTAGTTCGAATCGCCCTTCGAAAGAAAGAATTCATTCTGGCAAAGGTAAACAAAAAGCCTTCGTCCCTTGAAACTAACGCCCTGTAGACCCAAAAAGATGGCAGGCACCTTTTCCGCGAAGACGGCAGGCACTCTAAAATCCCCAGGGGGCGGGTGCCCTCTGGGGTGGGCTTAACACGAGTAGTTTTTGTGGGCGACTACTCATTGAGAGGGGTCTATCCCAAGATACCCTCTCGAAGCTTTTAACTTTGTGGTTTTTTTAATATTCAACTTAACTCCGGCTTTGGGGCCGGAGTTAAGTTGCTAACCAAATCTGTAGCTGAAGTTTTTTAAGTAAGCTGGTTTGTTAGCCTACTAGTTTCATTGCTACGTTTGGCAATTGATTTGCCTGTGCTAGTACTGACACGGCAGTATTTTGAAGAATATTTGCGGAAGCCATCTCTGAAGTTTCTTTCGCGATGTCAGTATCACGGATACGAGAATTCGCGGCAGAAAGATTTTCGTAAGATACGTCAAGATTATTCACTGTCGATTCCAAGCGCGATTGCGTCGCACCAAAACCTGCGCGCATAGCGCTGACTTTTTCCAAGGCTTCGTCGACGGCTTTCAATGAATCCCGCGCATCACCTTTGTCAGCCATCGAAATACCTTTGATACCCAGATTACTTGCCGAGGCATCCGCATCGAAAGTCACTTTAATCATATTATCTTCACCGGCATTCGGCCCGACTTGGAACTGCAGCTCTCCGCCCGATCCATCAAGAAGTTTACGGTTACCGAAAGTCGTTGTTTTCGCAATACGATCCGACTCTTGCAGAAGTTGTTGAGTCTCTTTGTCGAGGAAGCCACGCTCTGTTTCACCAATAGTGTCAGATGCTGCTTGAACACCGAGCTCTCTGAGACGAACCAAGATGTTGGAGATCTCTGACAGACCACCCTCACCTACTTGCGCAAATGAAATCGCATTGTTCGCATTACTACGCGATTGCGAGATCCCTCTTAATTGTCCTTTGAAGTTTTCCGAGATGGCCAAACCCGCGGCATCGTCGGCGGCATGAACGATTCTACTACCAGAAGCCAGAGCCTGCGCAGAGTGCTCTGTTCTTTTTTGCTGAGCCGACAGCACACGTTGTGCAGCGATCGAAGCAGTGTTCGTTGCGATTCTTAAGCCCATAGTAATCCTCCTTGGGATTTTTTGAGATCAAGTTCGCTGTTTTTCTAGGGAATCGGAATGAGTCTGCGGTCGCACCACTTACCTTCAGAAAACTCCGGGAATCCAACAACGTCCTGTGATCTGCGTTTTAAATTTTACTAACTCTTAAAATCTAAAAATAATTTTGTCTAACCACTCCGTTGGGAGCCGGAGGGCAGACGAGGCTGGAGCAGGTTCCTCGGGACGGTGGTGACTGACACCATCTTCGAGGAACTTGTCCGAGGAGGATTTCTTTTACTCCGACGAAGTCGGAGTGCAGACCAGACCTACCCGACAAAGTCGGAAGGTAAATCTGAGAAGGGGTCTCTTTCGGATTGCGCCAACGTGTACGAGGATACTGTTCGGACCAAGGTCGAGAAAACTTTAGCCCTTCGTCTAGTTTTTTTTAAAAGTCCGGAAGCGAACTAAGCTTAATACCTGATTTCACTGAAATTTTGGTTTTGAAAAAATACAGATAAAAGTCCAGGTGAAGCTAGACAAACGAATTGAAGGCGATCTTTTATCGAGCAAAAGTGAGTAAAAGAAAGAGGAGTTATGTTACGCAGTAATGGAGTAATTTTGAACCTTACTGCCTTTAAGTAAGTTCCAAATTAATGAATAGCTGAAACAACAGTCGGGCCGCCAGGATTAACGATCACCACCTTCTTCAAGCCCGGATAACCGCGGCGTTCGCGCACGACTTGTGCTTCTTCCTCGCTGGCTAAGCGAAACTCAAAGGCATTGGTTTTATCGCCAAAGCCTAAACGAGCCATGGTATTCTCCCTTGAAAGATGATTATAAAATCCCGTGAAAAAATCGAAACGATTTGGTCCGATAATCCCCCCACCCGCATCACGAATAATCAAAAAACCATCATGGGTTTCGCCATCAGGCATGGGCGCACCGACCAGACGAGGCACATAAATAACATCACCGACCTTGTAGATTTTCAAATCAGCAGCCACCGTGAAATATGGATCAAGACAACTGTTGCGTACGCCATATCCGTAAGGACAACGTCTTAAATCTACCTCTGTAAAACGTGGAATCGTGTCGGCACCACGAGCGTAATAGTTGAAAGAGCGAAGACGTTCACCACCCGAAGCAACAAAGCAAGACCCTTGCATGACACAGTTGTTGAAATCCTTCATACACATCACCGCAAGAACCTTGTCTTGAGGCGATTTCATCTCTGTCATCTCTGAACTATCACATCGATTTTGATCCAGATGAATTGTTGGCTTGTAGTAAATGGTCGGATTCAAAAAGCTTCCATCGGAGGCTTTCGAAGCGGCACACGCCACAAGTTGCGATACAAAAAGAATCAACGTCAATGCAGATCTAATTGCCACTCTTTCGCCCTCCCCATTTAGATTTAGAAATAACAAAGAAATGGGATAATTTCAGGTAGAGCGTCGAAAAGACAAGGGCCATCTGCATTGGTTACTCGAGTGTAAAATCCAAAATACACGGTGCAGCTTCATTACAACCATTTAAGAGCACATGCACAATGACCTGTTTTGGCGTTCATTTGTAAGTACTCGTTGCTTCTCAGACTCTCTGTAAGATATCAATAAAACTGCAGGAATATTCAATAAGCATGACTTTACGCCTTAGGATTTTCTTATTTAATCTCATCTCGGTCTTTCTTGCGACCTTCGTAGTTGCCATTATTGGCCTCAAGATCGTTGAGTCAACTGTTGTTGATAGCACTTACGAGCGCTTAACCCAGATCCGTATTGCGAAGACAACCGCCATTGAAAACTATTTCCGCGATCTGCAAATGGCCATCAACCTGATTGCCTCCCACGAGTTGACTGACGATCTTCTGCGCTCTGACAAACCCGATAGCCAACCTGAGTTTCGACGTCTTTTAGACAATTACGTTTTGGACTTCAATATCTACGACATGGCTCTGGTCAATCCGAAGGGCAAAGTTCTCTACACAACTCGCAAAGATATTGAAGATGGAATCTCTGTCTACAAAGGCTTGGGTCCCGGAAGTAAATTGAAAGATCTATTTACTTGGGCAAACAAGGCACAAGAAGGATCGACACTTTTCCTAGACTTCGACAAGGACGCCATCAATCCAAAAATCACAACCGGTTTTGTCGCCTCACCGATCTATCGTCAGGGAAAATTTCTTGGCGCCGTGGTCTTAAAAATTTCCATTTCGGAAATTGATCGAATTACCAGCGATAACTTTGCCTGGGCTACCCATGGCATGGGTCAAACCGGCGAAACTTTGATCTATGGCGAAGACTGGAGCTTGCGCAATACCGGTCGCTTCCGCGTTGAGAGCGGTTTAAGCAATGGCGCCTCTGAAAAAGAGGCCGAAGTATTTTCAAGCAATCGCGGCGATGAAGATATCAAAAAGATCGAAAACCTCAGCGAGGTTCGCGAACTGGGAATCGACTATCGTGGGCAAAAAGTCATTCGTTCCATCGGCAAGATTTACCTTCCTAACGGAGAGCTTTGGTACATCCAAAGTAAAATCGACGAAAGCGAAGCCTTCGCAGTCCTAGATCGTATTGCCATTGCCTCCAGTGCCGCAGCTGTTCTTATCTTTATCCTCTTCTTCTTCGCGACCTTTGCAGCGACTGGCAAAGTCGTCGAGCCAATTCAGCTGTTAACGGATCGTCTAGAAAAACTAGGCACAAGCAATTTAACTCAAAAAATCAATTATCATTCAAAAGATGAAATTGGCTTGTTGGTTACTAAATACAATCAATTGGCAGATCGACTTGAAACCACCACCGTTTCCAAAGAATTCCTGGATAGCGTTATTCAGTCGATCAAGGCCTTCTTATTCATCGCCAAGGTCTCTCATCATGACGATTGGAGACAATGCTCGTACATGATTTCTCAGGCCAATGAAGCGGCGCTGAAATTGCTTGGCCTTTCTTCTTCGCAAGTAGCAAAAATCGACTTAAAAACTTTAATTCATTCTCAAGATGAATTCAGAAACTACACCTGGCTACTGCAAACCCGCCATAGTATCGAAGCTGAAATCGTCAACCATGATGGGCGTCGTATTCCAATACTTATGAATTGGGCGGCTCTTCCAAATCGCACCAGCAAAGATCTGACATTCGTATTTGTTTGCACTGATATCACTGATCGTATCCAGGCGGAAAATGCTCTGATTGAAGCCCGCGAACAAGCTGTCAAAGCGTCTCAAGCTAAATCAGAGTTCCTGGCCCGTATGTCCCATGAAATTAGAACCCCCTTGAACGCTATCATTGGTATCACTGATATTCTGGGTGAATCCGACCTTAAAGAAGAACAAGCCCAACTGGTCAAGGTCTGCGCAAATGCCGGTGAAAATCTTCTTTCCCTTATCAACGATATTCTCGATATCTCAAAAATTGAAGCACGCGAAGTGCGCTTGGAAAAAATCGCTTTCGATTTGGAAGCCACGACAAAAAATATTTGCGATATCTTGAAACAAAAAGCTGTCGAAAAGAATCTGGATTTCAATCTCAAGGTCAAGTTGGATAGAACCGCAGCCCACATGGTGATCGGAGATCCCACACGACTACGCCAGATCCTTTTTAATCTTATTGGCAACGCGATCAAATTCACCCAACATGGCGGCATCACGATCACTGTTGATTTCGAAAGCCACGACAAAAGATTCGTTCGCTTCTCTATTCACGATACAGGAACGGGGATTCCCACAGATAAGCAGCACCTGCTCTTCCAGAACTTTGTCCAAGCAGATAGTTCGATCACCCGCAAATTCGGCGGCAGTAGCCTAGGCCTAACGATTTCTAAAACCCTCGTGGAACTTACAGTTGGGCGCATTTGGTTCGACTGCAAAGAAAGCACAGGCAGTACTTTCTATTTCACTATTCCCTATGTTGCCACTGAAGCCACTGAGGTTTCCCGAATTTATGAAGAACTACCTGAGCCCACTGTCTCAGAAAAAGACATCGCCCGGAATGCACGAATCCTTGTAGTTGACGATACCGAAGACAATCGCTTTCTACTTTTAACTTATCTAAAAAAATATCCCTTCGACGTGGTCCAGGCTGAAAACGGTCAGATTGCAGTTGAGAAAGCTACGAAGGAAAACTTTGATCTGATCCTGATGGACATCCAAATGCCTGTTATGGATGGTTATGTTGCGACCCAAACGATTCGTACTTGGGAGAAGAAGAACAACCGCAAAAATATTCCGATTATCGCAGTCAGTGCCAACGCCATGGCTGAAGATATTCAAAAATCGCTGGATGCGGGTTGTACGGAACACCTGACGAAACCGGTAAAGAAGACCGCTCTTCTCGAAATGGTCCAGCGCTACACCATCTAGATTTCAAATAAATAAACTTCTAATTATTGATGCAAGTACAATTCATCTCTAAAATGAAGTAAACATCGAGGGTTGCATGCTTAAGTTCTGGAAAGATTTATCCGTCGCAAAAAAGCTGTATTCAGTCGTCGGAGTCATGGCTCTTCTGGTAGCACTTGAACTCTTAACTTTGCTTTTTGCTATGAATACACTTTCTACTCTTCGTGCTTTTGTCGGCGGAGAAGGGACTTGGTCTAAGGCGCAAAAGAATTCTATTCACAGCCTTCACCTCTACATCTTCACGCAAGACGAAAAATATTGGACCGAGTTTCAGAACTATCTCAGTGTCATCATGGGTGATCGCAAAGCACGTCATGAGTTGATGAAACCAAATCACGATCTGCAAATTGCTTATCAAGGCTTCCGCGAAGGTGGCGTTGCAGAAAGTGACATCCCAGGTAGCGCCAAGCTGATGCTGCGTTTTCATGATGCTCCTTATATGCGAGATGCCATTCGCTATTGGACAGAAGCCGACGTCAAAATTGACGAAATGATCCGAAGAGCCGAAATTATTCATAAACAAATTCAATCTGGAAAAGTTCCCACCGAAGAGATTCAATACTTCATCAACGACACCAATAGTCTCAATCGCGAAATCACAGTTCTTTCCGACGACTTTTCTAAAGTGTTGGGCGAAGGCTCGCGTTGGTTAGAGCAACTTCTTATGGTCACTTTGTTCTTTGCTGTTCTTACTGTGGAATGCACAGGCCTGATGTTAACAGTGGCCTTCAATAGAAATTTAAGTCGCAGCCTTGCCGAAATCAATCAGGCCGCGAAAAACCTAGGTGAAGGAAATCTTTCCGGATCTCTTCCCGTCCCGGTTCGCTCGAACGATGAATTGGGCCAACTTGCGACAACTTTGAATAAAATGACCATGGATCTAGAAAAAAATATCGGTCAACGGATGCGCGCGGAAAATGCCAGCCAAGTAAAGTCCTTATTCTTGGCGAATATGAGCCACGAAATCCGCACTCCCCTTGGCGTCATCATCGGCTTGACGGAAATCATCAAAGACCCGACGCTGTCTGAGGCCGAACGTTTAAACTATATTCGCATTATCGAAAGCACTGGCAAAAATCTAACCCGTATCATCAATGACATTCTTGATATCACCAAAGTTGAATCGGGACATTTACAAATCCAAAGCAATGAGTTCGATCTTGAATCTTTACTAAGTGAAGTTTCATCCATGATGAAAATCAAAGCCGATAAACACGGAAATCGGTTCGAAGTCATTAAAGAGACAGAGTTACCTTCTGAAATATTCACCGACAGAAGTCGTCTTCAGCAAATCCTGATAAATCTTGTGAACAACGCAATCAAGTTCACCCATGAGGGCTTAATTCAAGTTCGCTATGGTAAAACTGGCAGCTTTATTTATTTTGATATTGTGGATTCAGGGATTGGTATTCCAGAAGAATCCAAGAAAGATCTTTTCCAAACTTTCTCTCAGATCGACTCATCCAGCACGCGTAAGTATGAAGGCACGGGCCTGGGCTTAGTCCTTTCCAAAAGGATTGCTCAATCCTTGGATGGTGATGTCGTTTTACTTTCAAGCAGTGCCGGCAAAGGATCCGTGTTTAGAGTGACCATTCCTGCAGCGACCCTCGATTCAAATATCGCAAAATCGGATCGTCCCGCTCAAAAAAGTGTTCGCCAATCCGGTCTACAATCAGATAAGAACCAACTGACTGGAAAGAAAGTTCTTATCGTCGATGACTCCGGAGACAATCGCCTTTTGATTGACCTCTATCTAAAGAAAAAAGGTGTTCTTTCAGAATTCGCTGATAATGGTGCCAGCGCCGTTGAGAAGGCCATGGCAAATCAATATGATTTGGTCCTTATGGATATGCAAATGCCTATTATGGATGGATACACGGCGACTAAAACATTACGTGATAAAGGTTTCTTAAAACCGATCATCGCCTTAACGGCCCATGCAATGTCAGAAGATCGCAACCGCTGCTTGGCTGCTGGTTGTAATGATTATCTCACCAAGCCTATCGAGTCCGGTAAGTTATATGCCACTGTTGAAAGCTACGTCAGTTAAGGGAAAAGCCCTTAACTGATTTTAGACTCCTCGACGATCTTTCCATTGCGGATGATACTCACTTTATTGGCCAACATATCGACATCTTTTTGATCGTGAGTCACTAAAAGCGTCGGAATTTTTTCTACTTCAATGACTTGTTTTAGCAAGCGTCGACTTTCCTCACGCAACTCTTGATCTAAGGCAGAAAAAGGCTCATCCAGAAGTAACAACCTCGGCTCACCCATGATCGCTCTGGCAATTGCAACGCGCTGTCTTTCGCCACCAGAAAGAACACTCGCAGGCCTTTCCAAAAAAGATTCCATTTTCAAAATCGTTGAAAGTTCCTTCAAGCGGTTGCGAGATTTTTCCTCACTCACGTGACGGGCGCGGGCCGCAAAAAGAATATTTTCTTTTGCTGTCATGTGTGGAAAAAGATCCAAAGTTTGAAAAACTACACCGAGTTTTTTTTGCGGAGTCTTTAACTTAGCTAGATCCAGACCGTCGAAGGACCACTTCATGGTCGGACAAGCTTCCAACCCCAATAACACACGAAACACCGAAGTTTTTCCAGAACCCGATGGCCCCCACAATACAGTGACACCCTGATCCAGGATTTCCCATTGAGGAATATCAACTTTAAAGTCCCCATAATCACGACGTAAATTTTCGACGTAGGACACGACTTCCTCCCACACAAGCGGCAAAACAAATCAAACCAGCAACAACTATCAGGAGACTTAGAACCGTCGCCTGATTCAAACGATAACTCGACATCAAAGTTTCAGTCATCATCGCGATACTTAAATCGCGATGAGCCAGTATTCTTGAAACAGCAAAATCTCCACACGCCCAGATCGAAGCAATGCCCGCAAGGATTCCTGCTCGGGCGGAAAGCTGAGGGAACAAAATCTCTTTGAAGATCTGTTTTGACGATGCTCCCATAGAATAGGCCACCGTCATTTGTGACTGCAAAGAATGAAGCTCCCCGTCCCATCCCATACGAAACAATCCGTTCAAACTAAGAATCGTCAACGCCAACGGAATTTTTATAAAAGGGAATACCCCTTCATTAGGGCCTAAGATCAAAAATGCGAAACAGGCCAATGATGTTGATGGAGCAACATAGCCATTTAAGAACTTTTCAAACCATTGTTTTGGCCAAAGAAAAGCAATCAACATCAATCCTGCATAACAAAGAGCACCGACGCTTAAACCAACGGCAAGGCTTCCTAAAAAGTTCCACAAAATTGCGGATTGAACATCGTAAAATGTGGAGACCATACTAATACCAGCAATAAAACCCTGAACATATCCCGCTAAATACAAAAGCGAGATCCCTAAAATAATACCAATACCAGAGGGCATTCGAATCAAATTCAAATTCGCCAGACGCGTGCGATTTGTACCTTTGCCTTTACCCGCCACGTAAGACAAAAGAAATATGAAACTTGATTGCAGGAAGGCCAAGAAAACTGCGTCTCCCCAATCATTGGAAAGACGAATCTTTTCATAAATCAAAACTTCCATCGTCGTGCCTTTGCCGCCACCGACAATCAAAGGAACCGAGAAGCTACCAAAGCACACAACGAAAATAAAAAGACCCAACAGCCAAAGATCTTTTTTAATCATTGGCAAAAGACCTTTGTGGATGAACTTAAAGCGCGAAGCGCCCTCCACATAGGCTAACTCAATGACCCCACCCACTTTGTTTTCAATAAGTCCTGCAAGCAGAACAGCCACCAAACCAAAGTTCATAAGTGTGTGGATAAAGACAATACCGACAATTCCCATAGGAAAAGGATCAATGACATTTAAAGTCGCTAAAAGAATAAAAATAGGAGGCAAGAAATTGGGTAGCAAGCACAGGATCTCAAGGACCATACGCCAATGACGGCGATTGCCGTCTCTAAAACTAAGCAACCCTAAAGCAGCCCATAGCCCCAGAAGCATCGAGACAAAGGCCGAAAAGAACGCCTGCAAGAAGCTGTTCTTAAACGCCCAACGCAACTCCCCCCAATCAGGCATACCATGGAAGCGAAATTGCGTTACCAGGAAGATGAAAGGGAAAAGTAAAAAAAGAACTAACCCAATACGAAGAAGGTTTCTGCTATTCAATTGAGTTCGCCTCGGCGAATATCCGTCCAGCGTTTTAACAAACGATCCACTTCCGTGGTTGAAAGGATCTCAAATTTTTCCATGGTTTTAACTTGCGGCAAGTTTGCAAAGGCAGAATTCTCACGAACACCTTTCATCACTGGAAGCATGTAATTCTTCTCCATGATGATTTTCTGGCCTTCGTTCGAAAGCATTAAATTAACAAATTGCTCAGCTAATTCGCAATGACGACAGAATTCAGGAATCCCCACAAATTCAAACTGCACCGGCAATGCTTCACTGAATGGAATGGCGAAGTAGTCTTTCCTTTTCTCTTCGATTTCGTGATATAGCGGCGATGTCACATAAGAAAAAGCGATCTTCGCCTGCTTGTTCGTGAATAAACCATAGGCTGTCGACCAAGTTGGCGAAAAGCTATGAACCTGTCCCATCATCTTCCCTAGGAATTTAAAACCTTCCTCTTCGCCCTTAGAGCGAACCACCCAGTAAAGAAACTGCATTCCTGGAGAACTCGTGCGCGGATCCTGAAGAGCAATTTTTTTATTCAGCTCTGGAGAAAGTAAATCATCCAAAGACGCCGGGACGTGGTTCAACTCACCTCTGCGAGCAACAAAGGTTAAAGCTCCCCAGTCATAGGGAACAAAGAAGTTATTTGCCAGAGCCGGTTTAACAGTGTCGTAGACATCTAATTTGCCCAAGCTCAGACTGCGCCATTTTTGTTCATCCATGGCCTTTGACAAATCGAACTGATCCAAACCGACAACGAGATCTGCACCCAGGCTTTCACCTTCGATACGCAGCCTTTGCAAAAGAATGCCTGAGTCACTGCCCTCAATGAATTCCACTTTGCATTTACAATTTTTTTCAAAGGCCTCTTTCAAAAGAGGTCCCGGCCCCCAACGTCCTGTGAACGAAGAGTATCCAAATACCCGAAGAGTGGGTTGACCACCGGCGATCTTACCTTGTTCAGTGCGATTTAAAACCGCTAGAAAAAGACCTAAGAAGATCACCGCGATGAAAAGTATAAAATGTCTCATAGATGTCTACCACCAGATGCCGCGACGACGTTTGAAGAAATAGTAATCAAGTCCCAAACAGCGACCTGCTCCAACCCATGCCAAAATCAAATGAATCGCCAAAAAGGTTTTGTATAAGTCTTCGTGACCCGGCCCCGAAATAAAGAGCATCGTCACACACAAAAGAACACCCAACAAAGCTACCGGGCGCACGACATAACCAATGATATAGGAAATCGCAACCGCGAACTCGATCCCCAAAAGTATGAAAGCCACCGCTTGCCAATTTGGAATCATTTGTGAACTTGCGAAAATTTTAAACCAGTTCGGAGCATGACTTGCCGGCAACCACTCTGCAATTTGATCAGCAATGCGCGGACGAGTTAAAAAATCACCGCGGAATTTTTGCAATGCTTGCTCAAGATAGTAATAACCTAAGAAAATTCTTAAGAAAGAAATCGGAAGAAGATGGCCTACGTATTTAACGCTCTCAAAGAATGAAATGAACATGAGCCCATTGTGAACTAGACACCCTTCTTAGGGCAAGTCTCCTCTAGAAAGCAATGACTGCAATCAGGTTTTCTCGCCTTACAGATAGCTCGACCATGGGAAATCAGATAGTGCGATAGCATAATCCAATCTTCTTCAGGAACTTCCGCCATCAACTCGCGTTCAATTAAAACTGGATTTTCTGTATCGACCCAACCCAAACGGAACGACAAACGACCGACATGGGTATCAACAACAACCCCGCTGGGAATTCCAAAGGCATTGCCAAGAACCACATTCGCCGTTTTTCTTCCCACACCACCAAGCTCGACCAAAGCCTCGAGATTCTGTGGAACTTCACCCTTATATTTTTCTACCAAAGTGGCCGCGCAGGCCTTCAAATTTTTGGCTTTATTTTTATAAAAGCCGCAGGAGTGAATCAGCTTTTCAATTTCTTCCACAGGCGTTTTCACCATGGCTTGTGGGGTGGGACATCTTTTGAACAATGCTGGCGTCGTCAAATTCACACGTTCATCCGTACATTGTGCGGATAAAGCCGTCGCAACCAAAAGTTCCCAAGGATTGGTAAAATTCAAAGCACAATGAGCATCAGGATAATATCTTTTAAAAAGCTCAAGGGTTGGCAGAATAGGTGCCATCTTAAGTGATGATTTTTTAGGAGCTTTTTTCGCAACTTTAGAGGTTACTTTTGCGGAAGATTTAGCAGTCGCAGATGGACTGCTTTTTCGAGGTGCAGCCTTCTGAGTTTTAGAGGCTGCTTTCTTTTTAACTAGGTTTTTTTTAGCTGTCGCCATCGTTGCCAATAGCTTCTACTGGACAGCCTTCCATCGCCTCTTTACAAAGTGCTTCTTCTTCCGGAGTCGAAGGTTGCTGAGAAACGTAGGCATGACCATCTTCTTCATGCATCGCGAAATTCTTAGGCGCCGTCAGAACGCAGGCATCGCAAGCAATGCATGATTGATCTACGAATACTTTGCCGGGTTTGTTCTCTTTCCAGCTCTGACTTTTCTCGGCCATGGGATCTCCTAAATATGCGCCCAATATAGACTTTTTTGCTCTGAAGTCAAACCGAAAGCCCCCCAAACCACGGCTCGACACCCGACTTGGGTCGCATTTTTCATGGCGCTCTTTGCTGTTTGCTGTGGGTCAGACCTGTTTAAAGCTAAACTAGAAGGAATTGTAAGGAGGGTTCATGGAAGGACCTCGTTCGCCACGGGAAGCCGAGCTTCCCCAGATTTTTGATTTTTTGACAAAAAATTTGCGTTCTGAAGCTCCCTGGTCAATTGCAGCGGAGTATCCTACGGCCCTGACCTCCAATAATATTCACAATATGCGTATTATCGCCGATGAAGATCGCGTCGTTTCACATGCGGTGATGAAGCCACTCATTATTAAATCACCTCATGTTATCTATAAAGTTGGCGCCATTGGTTCTGTCGTCACCGACAACGAACATCGAGGCCAAGGCCTTAGCACTCAAATCATCAATGACTGCATAAAATCTGCAACAGAGCAGTCCTGTGACATTGCTATTTTATGGACGGACCTTTTTGATTTCTATCGCCGCATGGGCTTCGAACTTGCTGGCAGCGAAATCAGTTTTGTGATTGAAGAAAACTTTGAAGTTCCACCGGTGAATCTGCGTTTCTCGACCGATTCAAAAGTTTCTCCGGATGCAATTTACCGTCTTTACTCTTCGCATTCTGTGAATTCAGTTCGTACCATTGAAGAAACTCGCAAATTCTTAAATATCCCAGAAACCAAAGTTTACACCGCTTGGGAATCCAACGGCCAGTTAGCGGCCTATGCGATTGAAGGCAAAGGTATTGATTTAGGTGGCTACATTCATGAATGGGGTGGATCTGTTTCGAAGTTGATGGCGTTGTTCAGCTTTATTCGTGCACAAAAAAATCAGCCTTACACGGTCATTTGTCCTCGTCATGCGACAAACTTGATCGAGCAACTGAAAAGAAAGCCCGTCACAATGAATCAAGGATTCTTGGGCATGATCAAATTAGTGAACTTCGATCAATTAGCCGCGAAAATCAAACGCGCCTTCCGAGCGGAAGGCGTCAGCGATATCGTTTTGGAAAAACATCCCAACCACTTCCTTTTTGGTGTCGGTCAGGATCTTTATACCATCAACAATGAAACAGATATGGTTCGCTTGTTGTTCGGCCCCATCGATTATCGTGCCATTGGAATCTTCAAAGAAGAGACTGTGCAAAAATTTGAAAAAATCTTCCCACTGGCGTTGTGGATTTGGGGATGGGACTCTATATGATGTCTTGGGCATCACGGGTCTTAATTCTTGCTCTAGCAGCAGGATTGCTTTCTTGCATGAAGCAACCGAACATGGACGAGGACTTAACTCCGGCAACTCTTCAAGAAGTTCAAAAAGCCATGGCCACCAGTTGGGGGCAGACTTCTCCACTTTCCATGAAAGTGAATGACTTCGTTTATACGGAAACAGATCAACGCCTTGAACAGCAAGATCCCCGTGTTGTTCTTCAAGAAGGCATTACTGTTTCTAAAAAAGAAGAAACCGACAAAGAAGTAAACTACACTTACCTTTATCAGATTGCGGTGGTCACAGGCGACAATGCTCAACAATCAACTCGCGAAGATCACCGTTGCGTAGCTAAGACAGATGCCGGTTGTGCACCATCCGCCACAACTGCACCAACACCGGGCAGTACGACCGATCCAGTTCCCGCAGTCCTAAAAGATCTGATGGCTTTGAACAAAAAGGCGCAAGCAAAAACAGATTCTGCCGCTGTGAAACCTTTGGCTGATGACTACCACATGTCTTTAGGCTTTGAGAAATTTATTAGCTTAGCCTATGCCTGTGAGAAAACAGATACGTTGGACAAGTATTGCAAAGAGGAAATGAAGGTTGATAGCTGCGATATCAAATGCGGTAACTTAAAAACTGCTGACGAACTTGTGGATGCACCTTCAGGTATGAAGCAACAGCCCAATTGCGCAGGACTCAAAGACTGTAAAATTAATTTAAAACGAGTCTCATTTGACTGGTCACTTGTCACTAAGACTGGAACCGAAACTCATACGCAAAAGGTCAATTACTCTATCGCGCTCAGTCCCGACTTGCCGTTTCTCTCACGCGTGATCGAATATTGCTCACGAAGTCTTTATGCCCTAGGCAACACGGGCAACAAAGCTCTTGTGACTATCTGCAATCGCACGAAAAATTTCAAGGCTGCGGCAAACTAAGTCAGTCCACTTTTTTGCTCCTTTCTTGCCAGCACACATCCCCTCCTGTAGAGTAATGCCTTCAGGAGGTTTCGATGAAAAAAATTGCTGTTGTACTCTCTGGCTGTGGCTTCCTAGATGGAAGTGAAATCACTGAATCTGTGAGCCTTCTTATCGCGTTGAACCAAGCTGGCGCCCAAGTCACTTGTTTCGCTCCAGATATTGAATTCGCCGTCACTAATCATTTAAATGGAAATGTCGTCACTGAAAAACGTCAGCTTCTTGCTGAGTCAGCGCGCATCGCTCGTGGTGATATCAAAGCTCTAAGCACTTTGAAAACCAGTGACTTTGATGCTGTCGCATTCCCAGGTGGCTATGGTGCCGCTAAAAATCTTTGCAACTGGGCGGAAAAAGGCGCGGCTTGCGAAGTAGATCCCGATGTTAAACGTGTAGTTCTAGAATTCCATGCAGCCAGCAAACCGATTGGTGCGATCTGTATCGCTCCCGTCATCATTGCCAAAGTCCTTGGTGAACACAAAGTCACTGTGACAGTCGGTGAAGATCAAGAAACCATCGCAGAAATTTTGAAAACCGGCGCCCAACATGAAGAGTGCCCGGTGGATGATTACATCACGGACCGCGAAACAAAAGTTGTTTCAACTCCAGCTTATATGTACGGAAATGCAAAACCTAACGAGGTCTTCGCAGGTATCTTTGGACTTGCCCATGAACTTGTAGAGTGGGCTTAAGGAATAAATATGAAAAAAGTTATCGCACTTATTTTTGGTGGTAAATCTGCGGAACATGAAGTGTCACTTCGTTCTGCGAAAAACGTGGCCGATGCCCTTGATAAAGACAAGTACTCTCCGGTTTTGATCGGAATCAGCAAAGAAGGCAGCTGGTATCGCTTTCCGGATATGACTGTTTTCAACAATAAAGCCATTGAAGACAAAGCTCTTCCGGCTCAAGTAGAATCCGTGGCGCTGATTGCTCTTCAAGGAAAGCCCGTTCTTTATTCTTTGAAGGATCAAAGCAAAACATCCCTTGATTGCGCCTTCCCGATCATGCACGGAACAATGGGTGAAGACGGGACCATTCAAGGTCTTTTCAAAATGGTCCAATTGCCTTTCGTAGGCTGTGGTGTTTGGTCGTCTGCAGCCGGTATGGACAAAGAAGTGATGAAACGTCTTTTGGCGGAAGCAAAAATTCCAAATGCGCGCTATATGTTGCTGACTCCGTTCAAAGAAAATTCTTATGAAGAGATCACTGCTAAATTGGGTTCACCGTTCTTTATTAAACCAGCCAATGCAGGATCTTCCGTCGGCGTTCACAAGATTAAATCTGCAGCGGATTTTAGTCCTAAATTGAAAGATGCTTTCCAATTCGACAATAAAGTTTTGGCAGAAGAATTCATTCAAGGCCGCGAAATTGAGTGCTCAGTGATGGGTCATAATCATGCTCCGAAGGCTTCTTTGCCTGGTGAAGTGATTCCTCAACATGAGTTCTATTCTTATGAAGCAAAGTATGTCGACGACAATGGGGCTTTGCTGGAAATTCCAGCCAAGCTGGCTTCAGACGTAACAAAACGTCTTCAAGCCATGGCGGAACAAACGTTCCATGTTATGGGTTGCGATGGCCTGACTCGTGTGGATTTTTTCTTAAAACCCAACGGCGAACTTTATATCAATGAGATCAACACGATCCCTGGCTTCACTAAAATTTCTATGTATCCAAAAATGTGGGAAGCAACGGGTGTCTCTTATAAAGATTTGATTTCGAACTTAATTGCTTTGGCCTTCGAAAAATATGAAGCCGAACAGAAATTGAAAACCAGCTACCTCGAGTAGTTCACGGTTGTTGAAGGGTACAAACTTACTTTTGGGTGATGGCTTTGCATTTTGAATAAGGCCTCGCTCCCCAAAAGAAAGTCTGTACCTGGACTTGTTGAGCCCTGTCATGGTGTTACCATGATGACAGGAGTCTTCATGGCAAAAAAAATGGGTTTAGTTCTTTCCGGCGGTGGGGCTCGCGGAGCCTATCAAGTCGGAATTCTCGCAGCGGTTAAAGACATAGCTCAAAAATCCGGACTCCCTCCCCGCTTCGACTATCTCTCTGGAGTCAGTGCGGGTGCTATCAACGCCAGCTCCTTAGCTTCCAACGCCCATGACTTCAATGCCTCCGTCGACAACTTAGTCAAACTTTGGAGCGAAATCACCATCGACCAAGTTTTCTCCACAGATGCTTTGACCATGGGACGCATCGGATTTCAGTGGATGAAAGATCTGTCCTTTGGTTCTTTTACAGGGACCACTCCTGGCGGATCACTTCTTGATACATCTCCACTTCGTCAGCTCATCCATAGCAACATGGATTATGAAAAAGTTGAGAACAATATCAGAGATGGACACCTCACCGCTTTGGCCATCACTTCCGTGGATTATGCGAACTCTACCACGGTCACCTTTGTGCAAGGTAGAGATAATCTCCCTTCATGGGACAAAGGCAGAAAACGCAGCGAAAGAACCTCCATCGCCACCGAACACATCATGGCTTCGTCTGCGATTCCACTCTTGTTCCCACCAGTGCAAGTCAATGATCGTTTCCTAGGAGACGGTTCAGTTCGAAACCATGCTCCATGCAGTCCAGTAATCTACTTGGGTGCGGAAAAGCTCTTAGTCATCGGCGTTCGAAAACAGGCAACTACCGCTTACGAACGAAGAGCTGTGGAAAACCAAACTTCACCGAGCGTTTCCCGAGTTATGAATACAATTTTAAATGGTGTTTTGTTAGATGCTATTGAGCAAGATATCGATCGCTTAAGAAGATTGAATGACTATGCATTGGCCATTCCTCAAGAGCAACATCAAAAAATTGCCTTACGCCCCTTGGATTATCTTTTTATTTCTCCATCCGCTGACATCGGAGAAATGGCGATCCAAAAATCTTATAAACTGCCTCGAGTCGTCCGCTACCTTCTGAAAGGTTTGGGATCTCTCGAAGACGCCAGTGAAATCATCAGTTATTTGTTATTTGAACCAGGATTTTGTGCCGATCTTATCCAGATTGGATATCAAGATGGCATGGCACAAAAAGAACAGATTGCAGAACTTCTAAGTAAATAAAAAAGAACGCTCTATTGAAGAGCGTTCTTAATCCCTAGTCCCTGTAGATTCA
>CAZPYX010000007.1:23609-47491 GCA_964590635.1 uncultured Bdellovibrio sp. | reverse complement strand
GCTGTAAAAGCTTACATGGTAAGTCTTGGTGTTGCTGCAGACCGTTTGAGCACAATCAGCTACGGTAAAGAAAAACCAGTTGAAACTGGCGATACTGAAGCTGCTTGGTCTAAAAACCGCAGAGCGAACTTCGTTCCTGCTCAGTAATCTGTTAGTTTAGTTGAAGGGTGTTGAGTGAAAGTAAAAGCGACGACAAAACTATTCATCGGAATTATTTTTTTGGTGATCGTTGGTTGTCAAACTGTCCCAGCACCTGTTGAAGACTACTCACTCGCTCGGGCCGCTATCGATGCGGCCCGTTCTGTTCAAGCGGCTCGCCATTCTCCAGGATACTGGCATCAAGCTGAAGAGGCTTACCGCAAAGGTCGCTTCTATTACGAAGACCGCGACTATTCCAAAGCAAAAGAACAATTTGTAAGAGCAAGATTCGCTGCCGAAAAAGCAGAGAATTCAGCAAGGCTCATTCGTCAAAGAACCGGAGATGTATTATGAAGTTCCCAAAAAAACTATCTACTTCGTTGCTTCGTCGTCGCAGTACACGCGTACAGCTTCCTCCTCGCGCCTCGCATATGGATTTTTTGGAAACTTCATTAGTTGGGCTGATTACGGTCTTTTTTATGACAGGCTGTTTGCAAACCAGAAATGACGTTAAAGACAATGAACAACGTCACGTGATGCAACAACAAGTATCGACTTTGCAAAAAACGAATGCCGATGTGGGCAACCGTTTCTCTGACCTTGAAGAGCAAATGCGCTCTTTGACGGGACGAGTGGATGTTGTGGAAAATAAAATGGGTCAAAGCAACTCAGGTGTTGAGAATGCTTTGAAAAGCTCACAACAACAGAATATGGACACCAACCAGAAAGTCGCTTTGTTGCAAGATGCTTTGGTGAAAATGGATAAGCAAATGGATGCGATGAATGCCGAGCTCCAAGCTTTGAAGGCCAACCAAGCAGCAGCTGCTGCCCGTGCATCTGCTGAGCAAGTTTCTAAAAAAGAATCTCGCAAAGATGGCTACGAGGCGGGCCAAGAATACTTCACGAAGAAAGACTGGAAACAGGCAATTCTTCAGTATCAAAAGTATCGCGATGAAAGCCCAAAAGGCTCACATTTTGCCGATGCGACTTACAAAATCGGAGTCGCCTTCCAAGAATTGGGCATGAAAGACGAAGCGAAAACCTTCTATGACGAAGTTGTTAGTAAATATCCGAAGTCAGAAGAGGCTCGTCGTGCTAAGATTCGTATCAAAGGACTTAAGAAATAAACGTGATTGAAAGAGTTTTAGCCATCGAGACAAGTTGTGATGATACCTCCGTAGCGATCGTGGATCGCTCAGGGTTCGTGCACTCTGTGGTGGCTGCTTCTCAAGATCTTGAACATGAAATGTATGGCGGGATTGTCCCTGAAATCGCAGCCCGCAATCACTCCGTCGCTTTAATTCCACTTATCGAGGAAGCCTTTAAAAAAGCCAACATGTCTTGGAACGATGTGCACGGGATCGCTGTGACGAATCGGCCGGGTCTGATTGGTGCTTTAATCGTGGGCTTGGTAACGGCGAAGTCTTTATCACAAGCCAAGCACATTCCATTTTTAGGTATCAATCATCTTGAAGGCCATTTGTTGGCGCCATTTTTGAAAGATGCCCAACATGCTCCACCAGAGGATTTTGATTATCCTTATGTGGGACTTGCCATCAGCGGCGGTCACACTAGCCTTTATCACATCACGGGTCTTGGCGAATATCACGTCTTAGGGACCACCAAAGACGATGCTGCCGGAGAATGTTTTGATAAGTTTGCCAAAATGGCAGGCTTGGGATTCCCTGGTGGCGTGAAGGTCGATCAATTGGCAAAGACGGGAAATCCCGAAGCCTATGAATTTCCACGCAGCATGATCCACGACGATACTTTCGACATGAGTTTTTCTGGCTTGAAGTCTTCAGGTCAAAGAATGCTGGAGCAATTGGGGCCAGAGCGTGTGAAAGAAAATCTACCGGATATTTGTGCTTCTTTCCAAGAGGCCATTGTCGACGTGTTGATTGCGAAGTTAGATAAGGCAGCAAAGTTTTATAAAGCGAAGCGCATTATTTTAACTGGCGGAGTGAGTGCAAACTCCCGTTTGCGCGCAAGAGCAGAAGACTTGGCAAAAAGAAAAAATCTTCGTCTGGTAGTTCCACCGATTCGTTATTGCACAGACAACGCAGCAATGATCGGCTATGTTGGCGCTCTTCGTATGGCACGTGGTGAAACGTCTGCGATTGATTTAGGTCCTTCACCGCAAGCCTTAGCATCGGATTTTAAATGAGTACCGCTCGCGAGAGATTAAAAGAAGCATTAGCCATTCTAGAAGTAACGGCAAAAAAATCTCTGGGACAAAATTTTCTTGTCAGCGATGTGGTCATTCAACGAATCATCGATCAGGTTAAAGATTTCAAACCTGAAGCTTTGATTGAAGTGGGGCCAGGCCCTGGCGCTTTGACTTACTTCTTAAAGCAAATGAATGTGCCCCTTCAGCTGATTGAGCTTGATCATGTGATCGCGGCTTATTGGCGTGATCAAGGTTTGCAAGTCATCGAGCAAGATGCTCTGCAAATGGATTGGTCGCAGTTTTACTCTGATAAAAAATTGGTCTTCGTTAGCAATCTGCCCTATCAGATTTCTTCCAGCATCGTGATTGAAAGATCCCTGGAAGACGTCGGTTCTGCACACATGGTTTTGATGTTCCAGAAAGAGGTGGCCCAAAGAATTCGCGGCATTGCTAGGGATGATCATTACGGTCTTCTTAGTGTTATTGCGCAGACTTTCTGGAAGATCTCCATGGTGACGGAAGCCGGGGCGAGGGATTTTTCTCCTGCTCCGAAGGTGCAAAGCCGCGTTTTGGCTTTCAGCCGCATTCCGACCGAGATTAAGAACCGAAAAGCCTTCCTGACCTTCGTAAAAAACGCCTTCGCACAAAGACGCAAGCTTTTGAAGAAGAATTTAACTGGTCTTTTAAACCAAAAAAAGTTAACTGAAGAGCAGCTTATCGGCTGGCTTGCGGAGCTAGGCTTTAAAGAGACTGCCCGCGCCGAAGAACTAAGTCCTGTACAATTTGTGAAGCTTTACCAGAAATTTGGATTTGAATAACGATGACTAAACCCACGGGCAATATTCTGATCATTCAGGAAAACAAAAAAGCTCGCTTCGATTATACGATTGTTGAAACGTATGAGGCGGGCCTTATGCTTATGGGAAGTGAAGTGAAATCTTTGCGCGCAAAAGACGTGCAATTGAAAGACTCTTACATCAGTTTCAAAGGCAACGAGGCGTACTTGCAGAACGCCCATATCGCGGAATACAAGCCTTCAAGTTACAACAACCATGCGCCAGAACGTCATCGCAAACTTTTAATGAATCGTAAAGAGTTGGATGAGATTTACGGAGCCCTCCGCGAAAGAGGATACTCCTGTGTGCCTTTAAAGATTTATTTTAAAGAAGGCCGTGCGAAATTAGAGATCGCATTGGTGAAGGGTAAGCAAACCCACGACAAGCGTGAAGCGATTAAGAAACGTGACGTTTCCGATCAAATTCGCTCAACATTACGACGCTCTCGTTAGAAATAAACTCCTCTTGAATTCCCAGACGTGATCTTTTGATCGCCAGCAAATTCTTCCAAGCGGCATAGGCCTCACGATTTTGTGGGTCGATGCTGAGCTTTTCAAGCAGTCGTAGTTCCGTTTCGGTATTCGCCTTCAAAGAACGATAGAAGTAATCATAGGTCATTGAAAGGTCACGGAAGTCGTCTTCTTCAGGAATGTGATAGTCAGGGATATTCCACTGACCTAGCATCAACTGATGCATGTGCTTTTCCATGGTCACTAACGGAGACAATAGATTCTTGGTCATGCGAATGCTTAAGAATAATGTCACGCCGGTGATCAGTACGAAGGCGGCACTTAAGAAAACTCGCAACCAAGTCACTTCACGTTCAAGATGTTGAATAAAGTGGGGATGAGTGTCGTAAGCTATACTTTTGAATAGCTCATAGTTCTGCGCGATAAAGTAATAAGCAGGTAACAGGAACAAAAGAGCGCCACCAGCGACGGCGGTGATCATGTACCAACAGTATTTATACTGAAAGGCCTTATTCAATATGTACCGTTTAGGACCTTGTCCATGGGGTACTCGCTGAGGTTCAATAACTCTTCGTCCGTAAAGCATAGTCCTCTTATCGGTGGGTTGAGTTTTCGTTAGAGTCCAATTATTCTCAAATAAAGACAGAAATCATCTTTCTGCCTCAAGGAGCGCATCGAATGAGATTAGCACGTGAAAAACAGGCCGCCATGTCCAGTTCTTTTAAGACCTTGGTCTTGATGTCCTTCATCATTTTTGCAGCAGGCGCATTGGACATCCTGGTTGTCGATACGGCCCATGCAAAGGATGAAACTCCCTTGGTGGACGACAAATACTCACTCAAAGCGGACCGCGAGGCCCTCGAAGCTTTGCGCAAAAACATTCCTGCGGAAGTGAAGAAAGACAATGATGAAAAGGCCTTTATGGACGACATGATGTCTGATCTGTCTAAAAACCCTTCGGACGTGCGCGGTAAGTTTCAATCCATCGTAAATAAAAAGCGCGAAACTTTTAATAAGGACATGACCAAAAAGCGTGAAGACTTCTCGAAAGCTCAAAGTAAAGACCGTGAAGCTTTCTCAAAAGAACAAGGTGAGCAACGCAAGGACTTCACTAAAAAGAGAACCTCATCCTCAGAGCGCACGGATTTTTATGACGACCTCGAGGGGAAAAGAAAAGATTTCTATTCTGGACAAAAAGAAAAGCGCGATGCTTTCGAAGAGGACATGCGCGATAAAAGGAAAAATTTCGATGATTATATTCGCGCCAAAACAGACGAGTTCAATCAACTTCACCGCGACTACACCAAACGCTATGAAGAAAATTTAAAAGCCAAAGCCGACCTCAAAAAACAGGCAGAGGAAAAACGCAAAAACTTACAAAAAGATCTCGATAAAGAATACGAATCCATCCGTCAAAAGCCAGCGACTCCGCTTGGAGCTGAAGGAGAATAATGAGTAGAGCCGAAGGCGAACAATGGACAGAGCCAAAGGCGAAAAATGAGCGGAGCCGAAAGCAATAACCCTAGCTTCGACCTGTAATTCTATTTTTTAGAATTCTTTGCAAGCGCAGCCAGGGCGGATTCTTCATCCGCCTTGCGATTTTCCTCTTTTTGATTCGAGAAGAGATTCAAAGCTTGCAAACGGACATTCGCAATTTGATCGCAAGCTTCATTCAGATTTTTATCCTGACAAGACTCATACAGTTTTTTACGAAGATCATTCCATGTCTCGTGCCATTCAGAGGCTTCTTGAAGTTTCTCTTTTGAAACCTTTTCGAGACTGGGAATTTTCGCAGTCATCAATGGCAAGAGCTTTTCAAGATACAGCTCTTTTTGCTCGGGCTGCAGGTCATGAAATTCATCATAAGACGACATATAAAATGGTGGCTCTGACATGTCGATGCTTTCAGACTGTTCGACGGGGCCTGAAGCTTGCGCCGTAAATCCTAAAGACAATAAACAAAGGGCAAAAAGCAGAGCGAAAGTGGAAATTCTCATTATCTTGTTCCTCTGTTATTAGAAGCCACCATAACTTGTGAGTTTGAAGAGGCGTCTCGTATAGAGTCTTCAATGGCAAGCAAAGAGTTTTGATAATAGTAAGACCCTCTGCGAACCACGGTGAATCTCTTGTTGTTAGAGCAGTCACTGCGATCCAACATCTGGGTTTCCTTTTGACCTTTGGAACCGAAAGCATTACCAGAGTCTTTCATACTGTAAGAGCCGGTAAAGAAATCAAAACGGTTTCGTCCCTTGATAGCTCCGCCAGTATCTTGAACAATCAAGAAGCCCGGGTGGATCATCGTTTTCCCATTGGAAAGAGTGATCACTTTGCCTTTTAAACTTGGCATCTGAATGATATCGCCCATGCTGTAATATCTAGGATCAGCCGCCACAGAGATAAACGGAATCAAACAGTTGCCGCTGGCCCCGAACGCCGTATCACAAGAGCCCATCGAGCGAATTTTACCAGCGTGAGTGAGTAATCTATTGCCAGGAAGAGTTCCTGAACCTTGCATACGCACTTGGCGTTTAAACTTTTCACAAGGTGTGGAGCTGCGACAGTAATCTTTCACATTGGGAACGAAATAGATGCTAGATTCAGCCACGTCGCTGCTGCAAACATTGCGAGAGCTTCCGGCTTGGGCTGTCGCAATCAAAGTGCATAGAACTAAGGGTTGGGATAAAAACTTACAGCCCTTTTGAAATGCGTCCGTGAGACAGTTTTGTTTTTTCATACAAACTATCACAGCAAAAAGAGGACCGTTCGTATTGCCAGCTAGATGCTTATAACCGCCAGATGTTTAGACACCGTCTGTAAGGCTCAACACTTTCTCAGAGTGAGATATTTCGCTTCTGAAAGTTTCCGGAACTAGGGGCTAAGAGCGTTTGAAGAACTCTTTATAAAGTTCCATGGTGATCGAGAAGAGTTTGCTTTCAGTGATTGTCGGCATCTTGGTGAACTCGATACCGAAGGTTTGAATAACGTTATTGCCTTCGTCGACCTTAATGTGTCGAACGATGCCTTGAATTTCAAAGGGACTGCGTGCTCCCATGGTCATTTGGCCTGTCACGTTGTCGCCAATTTTCATTAGCGGATTTTCCATACTGTAAATCACGCGGCAACCTTGCGAGCTGATGTCGGCAATTTTACCGTGAATGTTTTCTTTGGCGCCATTGACTGAAACGATGTTGTACATAGCCACATAGCTATTAGGGACTTTGGCGCGATAATTTTGTCGGCGTTGTAAACGATAGATAGAAGCTGGCAAGGCCATCGAGTATTTACTTTGGAAAGCGATGATCGTGCCTTCGAAATAGTATTTCTCTCCGCCCAGGAAAAAATATCCCAGAAACTGTTCGCCGTTGGCTAATTTATTTGTCGATTCACTGGCGCAGTAAAGATATTGTGGTTTTGCGCTGTAGGATTCCGCGCGAATCTTCACCAAGGTTTCCTCGTTGCCTTTGCACAAGAGTTCTCCACGGGCATTGGCAAGATCTTGAAAGAGTTGTGCTTTCTCTTCTGGATTGTCAATTAAGGTGAAGATTTCCTTATCCATACGGTGACCTCATGCTTATTGTGAACCAAATGCTGAACCCGTGAGTTTTCTAATTCTTGAAACGCAGCTAAGGTTTCAAAATCAGTCTTACCCTGGAATTTTATCGTGCAAACAAAGTTGGAGCATAGTCCTGAATTTTGCCAATTTTTTACAAGCTCAAGAAGCTTTTCAGGGTAGCAAATGATATCCGAGAAAAACCAATCAATGGCCCCGATGTCCTCGGGCTTTACATTGAAGGCATTGGTCTTCATGAACTGAATGCGTGGCAGACGGGCGATCTTTTCATCCAATGGAGCTCGGTCGATACTGACCACCTCGCAGCCCATTTGTTGGAGAACCCAAGTCCACCCACCAGGGCAGCTGCCGAAGTCTACAACTCTTTGGCCTGCGGAAGGGCGAACGCCATAAACAGTGAAAAGCTCCCACAGTTTTAAATAAGCTCGGGAAGGAGGAACTGTTTTGTTTTCATTGAACTGCACCTCTCCCAACGGGAAAGGGGAGTTCGTTTCGCTGGAAGCTAGCAGAGTGTTCTTATCAATCAGGGTCCAGGCCCCAATTGGATCCTTTGGCAAATCGCCAAGGAAGTCCATCACGCGGGAACGCAGTTTGGGAAGTTGATCTTGGATCAATTCCGCGCGGCGATGATTTTCAAAAGAGTAGTGAGTCCAGAGTTTACCTAGACCTTTCAAAGCTTTTGCCGCCTGAGTGATGGATTCAAAAGGAATGATTTCGGCATTGAGCCAAATATTATGGGCCCAGACAGTATTCTGAATGGGCCCATCGGTTAGAACCAGGTTTCCATGAACTGAGCGGACGTTTTTAAGTTCCTTGAGCAGTTCAGGAAGAAATTTTTCAGCAGTTAGATAAGCAATCACGCCGCTCTAGTTGCCACAGCCGGAGTCAGAAGTCCACGGTTGTTCCATGTTGTCATCGCTTCAGCCCAAAATTTCTCTTTAATTTTGATATCAGGAGCACCCATTTTAATTTTTGGGAAATCCTGTTTATCGAAATGCTCAGTAAACTTCGCTTCATCACAAGCGCGAACGATCTTCATCATAAGATTGAAGTGCGCTTCAGAGAAGGGCTTGTTATCGACTAGCATTTTTCTGAGACCGCCCTCTGGAGTGTGCACAAGGAAACTGTAGAGGTTCGGTACATCATATTGTTGACTCATTTTGATACTCCCTTTTTTTCATTTATTGGAACTCGATAAACATATCGGTCAGTCAAATACAGATCTTGAGTTTCACGCTAGACCATAGTCTTGAGAGTGAGTGGATAGTAATTTTGCAGTTTTTCAAACAAGACGTTTTTACAGGGAAAAAGGTCTAGGAAGCCTAAAGTCCTAAGACCTAACTCCGATCTAGGAGGCATGAAAACACAAAATAACACGACAAACATCTTGGCAGCTCTTCTTGTAACAACTTTGATTTCTTCTAATGGTCTAGCGATGGCGAAGGCTCCTGTTAAAGATACAGAGACTCCGACCACGACAACACCTCCGACAACTTCAAATCCAACATCACCAGTTATTCGTGAACCAGCGGCGTTCACTGAATCAATCACGCCGGCAAACTTCGATGTCTTTTCAGAAGTTTCTTATCCAGTGGGGCAACTGGTTGATTCGAAATTCCAATCTTACCGTGAATTGCTTCCACAAAGAAATGCGCAGGAAGGTCACTACTCTGATAGCTGTGACACGAATCCTGATGGACAAGATCGTTTCTCTGATCGCATCGCTTATGCGGTGGAAGTGAAAATGCATCCTTCGCAGGCAGGTTTGGGATATGTCGGCTCTGCATTTGGAATGAGCGGTGATGAAAGTACCTATTTCCCGAACAGTTTGATTTCTCATCCATTGTGCACGGTCACAGCCGACACATTGAACACAACTTTGGGTGGTAAGAAAATTCCATCGGCGTCAACAATCAAGAAGGCCAATGAATTTGCCAATAAAATGAATGAGTATCGCCGGCTGGCTCTTGCCGGGGACCGCGCAGGTTACGTGAAGGCTTCGAAGCTTTGGTCTAAATTCATGATGTGTACGTCATATACAGAATCTTTGACGTCAGCGAACACTTCGACTTCGAACAACGTTGCAAGTAAATACGCTCCATCAGGATACCGTCGCCCAGCCAGTGTTCTTTTCTATGAAGATCCATATCAGGATGCTGCATCGAGATTGAATATCGGTCTTTTCCAATTCACTCCGACAGCAGGTGGTAACGTGCAATCATGCATTCGCGAGTGGAACAAGCTTTATCCAAAATGTACGATCTCAACAAAGGCTAGCCAGGCTGAAATGATTCGTGTTGTAGGAAGCTCTTTGCAAACCTTCAACGCTTTCTGTGGAGCCGCAAAAGTAACGGGCATGTTCTCTGTGCAAGTGAATACAAACAAGTCAGGTTCAACTCATCCAGCCAATCTTGTTGGTGGTAAATTGAAACCAGCTGCGGAACGCTGTGTGAGCCCGCACTTCGCAGCCGGCAAGTCTTATAATCACTTTGGTCCATTCCAAAATTCAGTGGGCACAAATCTCGAAGAAGTTTTGGGCTGTACACTTTCAGGTGAATACTAAGATCTGTCCAGATACTGAAAACAAAAAAAAGCTCCAGAGACGGAGCTTTTTTTGTTTCTGCCAGGACTTTGAAAAGTTCCCAACATCCTTTATTCAATCAGACGCATTACTTAACGAACAGTGATAGCAGTATTTTTCCAGAACTGAATCTTCTGTCCATCAGAAGTCGCGCGGTCCACTTGGATTACGACTTGAACTTTTGCTCCTGATTTTAGGTAATTCTTCATGTCTGAAGAACTCACGCCAAGATCTTTGGCAGAGATCGTAAAGTTCCCGTCGTTTTCAGCTTTCAATGAGGTGCGAGAGAATCCTTTATTCAATCAGACGCATTACTTAACGAACAGTGATAGCAGTATTTTTCCAGAACTGAATCTTCTGTCCATCAGAAGTCGCGCGGTCCACTTGGATTACGACTTGAACTTTTGCTCCTGATTTTAGGTAATTCTTCATGTCTGAAGAACTCACGCCAAGATCTTTGGCAGAGATCGTAAAGTTCCCGTCGTTTTCAGCTTTCAATGAGGTGCGAGAGAATCCTTTTTCGTTAATTACAACATCTTTGCCAAAAAGATTTTTGCGCAGAAGAGTGACATAGTATCTTGTCGACACTGTTGAATAAGGAACCGTGGCATCTTTAAAGACTACCTTCGCGTTGTCCATATTTCCGCTGATGGAAGCAGTGATTCTGCTGTCATCTTTCAAGGCTGCCATGTCTAAAACCATTTGCAGTGGCTGACGAAGTTCGAAATCCACAGTGCCGGAATCAATCACGGTTCCCGAACGATGAACTTTCAAGATAACTTCATAATTGCGTGTGTAATCCCAAGCAATTGCCAGGTCACTTTGAATTTCTCTTTGCGAATCAGGGCGAACATCGCTTTGGTAAAATACTTGATGAGTGATGGCATCCTGTATCACGACTTGATGGCTACTTGCCACACGTGGATACAAAGCATTGTCCAAGAACTTGTATGACAATCCTGCGTTGGTTGGAACCGCAGTGAAGTTTTGCAGAGTTTTCTCTTTAAGGTCATCGGCCTTATAGCGAGGCACCATTTTCAAAACCACAGTAGCTAAACCATGATCTACTTTTTTACTTTCAACCTGATATCCGAAGATTGTTTTTACAGGAGTGACTTGCACATCGGCCGCGGCTTCGGTGCCAGTAATTTCAACTGTGAAACTTTCTTGCTCTGCTGCAAGCAGTTCTGTTCCTTGCGGGAATTGCACTTGCACGCCTAAGCCCCATTGATGATTGAACACATCTTGATACTTCGTAACGCAACAACGGGACTCATCACGATATCGTGTGACTTCGCGAGTGTGCGGTTCTTGGCGGTATTTTGTGACCGTACGATATTTAGTCACAGGAGTTTGATGAGCCGTTTGTTCGTAGCCGCAATTTTGCTTTGTGACCGGAACATTTTCACAGACCTGGCGATCATGGCAGTCAGGGTAAGGCGCAGGACGTGGATCCGTTCCACCACCTGGGAAAGGAGCTGGTCCCGGATCGCCACCGGGATCACGAGGACGACCAATGATGCTATCTAAAGGAGATGTCGCGGTGACGCCAACATGGGGAACGTAATTGCAGTCTCTTTCTGTGTGGCAACGAGATTCATAATCTGTGTAATCATGGCAAACATAGTCGTTGGTGTAAGTTGTTTCGTAATCTGTGTAAGCTTCTTGTTCGTCATAGGGGACATCAACATAGTAGGTTTCAGTGTCTTGATAGGGGACCTGAACCGTATAGTCGGCTTGGTAGGGCTCTTGGCGGTAGGTGTTCTTGGCAAGCTTTGCCTGAAGAATCAACCCGCTTTGATTCGTACGAGTGAGTGAAAGTTGGGTGGCTTCGTTGGGTTCAGCATGCGCCGACATGGCGACAAGAACTGACGCAAACGTTAAACTAATTTTCTTAGTAATTTTTAAGTGGTGCATTTTGTTCCTCCGTTAGGACCAAAATGCACATGAGCAAGTAACGTTCCGTCGTGAGGCTAACTAATGACTTTTAGTGTTTACTCTCGTTGCATCTTTGCATTCACAGTTATTCCTGCGGCCATGGAGCTTGTTACTTGGACACTTGCACCTTGTTGGATATCGCGAATTGATTGATCTTTAAAGTTGATTTTAAAGTCTGCAACTTTAGAGCGGTCGTCAGGACAAGATCCCACACCTTTAAAAACTATCGCGTCTTTAAGGGGCCAATGATGAGATTCCTTTTCGATCTTGAAGGTACCGTTACAAATTTTTCCATCGTGATCATCGAAGATACGTTGCACTTCGAACTCATTGGCATTGATGACATTCAGTCTGAACCGAGCCGACTTCGTGAAGGCCTTGGCATCAATGCGATATTTACCCACTAAATTTTGAGCGGTGATATCTGCGGCGGCGAAAGACTGTGAAGTGATAAGAAATGGAACTGCAAGCGTTAAAACAAATTTCATAAAACCCTCCGTTAAGAGGAATTTTTTTATCACATCCCTATGGGCGCGCGATCTTTCCTTTGTAGAACTGTGAGAAATCATGGCCAGAAAAAAGAAAGGCTCCATCGCTGGAGCCTTTCTGGGACTGATTTCAAAAGATTATTTCAAGAAGTGAATGTTCTGAATCATTTTATCGAGCATTCCATTTAGAAGAGTTTTTTCTTCTTCATTGAACACGCTCCAAAATCTCATCACTCGTGGATACCAGTCGGGAGCAATTTTATCTAAAAGACCCTGACCTTTTGTTGTGAGCTTAATCACGAAAGCACGTCCGTCTTTTTCGTGAGTCTCCCTCGCGACAAGTTCTGATTTCTCAAGACTATTAATAAGACCGGAAATGGTGGCCTGTGTGACGCCGACCTTTTGCGCGAGTTCAGAAGGCATCAAGCCTTCCGGTTTCTTCTTTAATAGAAGAAGCAAGGTGAAGCGGCCTGGAGATAAGTCATACTTCGAGAAGAAATTATCGTAATGAATCTCTATATCTGTCGCAGCTTTGCGAAAAAGCAGGTTGGTATAAAGTGAGGCTGGGTCAGCATCAGGATATAGTGCGCAGGCCGAAGTTTGGATGTCTTCTTGAGAGGGTAAGGTTGTCAGAAACAATTTAGCCATATATGGGCTCCAATTCTGAGGTCGATTTCACTTACTGTTCAGTTATCGTAAAAGTGGACAAATGTGAAGTCGAAGATTGACAATAATTAGATACCTAACTATATTAGTTAGTGTCCTAATAAAAATCAAGAAAAATTGGTGATTCCATGAAAAGCGTAAAAGTTTTGATCCTCTCAGCGGCCTGCGTTTTCGCTCAGGCAGCGAGTTCCGCGGAATTGTCGCTCTCTGACTCATTGAAGGTTGCAGAAGACAGTTCGCCTGAAGTGCGTAAGGCTGATGCCGTAAAAGACGAAGCAAAATGGAAAAAGGTAGAAGCTTTCTCTGTTTTCCTTCCGAAGTTGAATGTCCTTGGCTCACATCTTCTAGATAATAAATTTATGGTTGAGCAAGTGTCATTTGGTGGACCTCCGGTCTCTATTGAATTGATTCAGCCTTATACTATTTGGTCTGCCCGTGCGGACTGGATGTTCTTCGATGGTTTTGCTAACTACGATTCTTACAGAGCAAATACATTGGCGGCTAGCGCTGCTCAGAAAGATGCGGATTGGACTCGTTTCCAAGTGAAACAGCAAACCAAAATGCAATTCTTCAAAGCTCTTTCCGCGGTTGAATTGGAAAAAGTTGCGAATCAAAACGTAAAAACTTTGCAAGAGCATTTAGATCGCGCAAAGGCTTTCCGTCAAAGTGGAGCGGGTACTAATTTCGACGTTCTTCGTGTGGAAGTTCAGTTGAATGAAGCGCAGTCTGAAAAGTTGAACTCTCAAGATAACACGATCTTAGCAAGACAAAACCTTTTGAATAACTTGGGTGTCGAAGACGAAGGTCAAAATGTGGCCGGAGATTTGCCAGTGCCAAGTGTGGCAAAAGTTTCTTCGTTGCAAAAACCGACAGCGGTGGAGCGTTTGGATTATCAAGCAATTCAAGATCGTGAGTTGAGTGCGCACAAAGCTCACTTGGCGGCGTTTAAACACTGGATTCCGAAGTTCTCTCTGTTCGCTCAAGCTGACTATTATAACAACGTCAGTAAGGGCATTAACGAGCAGGATTATAACAATGCTTACCAAGTAGGCCTTGCGATGACTTGGAATATTTTCGACGGCTTTGCTTCGACAGCGAAATCCGCACAGGCAGACGCTCGTCAGGTTCAGGCAGCTGAGACCACAAGACAGGCCCGCTTGAAAAATAGTTATGACTTTGATTTCTGGAAACGTCGGTACATGTACTCCGCTTCTTTATATCAAGCGAAGTTGGTGGATGTTGAAAAGGCTCAAGAGAGTGTGCGTCTTGCCACTCAATCATTCAAAGCAGGAACTCGTACAAGTTCTGAAGTTTTGGATGCAGAGCTGGATTTATTCAGAGCCCGCGCCGGCGTAGTGAACGCTCAGGTGAACGCGTCTGAAGCATTAGTGAATTTAGAATTAGCTTTAGGGAAGGAATTGTAATTTTATGGAAAAACTCAAAGGTAAACGTAAACAGGTCATGACCGTAGGTGGTATTTTTGCCGCGATCGTGCTTGTGATCTTCGGCTGGTACGAATGGTCGCATGTTTCTACAGACAACGCTCAGATCCAGGCTCACACCTTGATGCTTTCTTCAAAAGTATCAGGAATCGTGATGGAAGTTCTGGTGCAGGAAAACGATGCGGTGAAAGAAGGACAAGTTCTAGCTCGTATCGACAGCAAAGATTACAACAACTCCCTTCGCCAAATCGAAGCTGAACTGGAATCTGCGAAAGTAAAATTCCGCGATGCTGAAACAAACTATCGTCGCATGAGCGAGCTTTACAAAAAAAGCGTCGTATCTCGTCAACAGTACGATACGGCTGAAGCAACTTTCCGCGAATTGAATAAACGCGTGGTTGCGATTCAAGCTCAAGTGGCCCAAGCACAATTGAACGCAAGTTACACTGAAATCAAAGCTCCATCTGACGGTCGTATTGCTCGTAAAGCGGTTGAGCCGGGGATGGGTATTCCAGTGTGAGAACCATTGGTTCGTTTCCTTGATACTTGACTTCGTTGGGTGACGGCAAAATTTAAAGAGACTGAAATCACACACATCGAAAAAGGGAAACCGGTAAAAATCGAAGTGGATGCTTTGCCAGGTTCTGATTTTCACGGTGAAGTGGAAAGCATGAGTCCAAGTACGGGTGCGGTGTTCTCTTTGCTTCCTCCAGACAATGCGACGGGTAACTTTACGAAAGTTGTTCAGCGCGTGCCTGTAAGAATCAAACTTTTGAATTTAACGCCGACTGATATTGAGAAATTGCAGGCGGGTTTGTCTGCTAACGTAACTGTTCGAGTGCACTAAGTTTGTCTACACTCCGACTTTGTCGGAGTAGGGATAGCACTCCGACGAAGTCTAACCTCAGCTTGGTTTGGGGTGACGAAAATGAAAAGTTAAATCGCGGGGAGGGCATGTGTCTTCCCATGAAAGCGGCTGATTTATGAATACAAAATCCAAACTGATAGTGCTAGTTGCCGTGATGGCGTCGCTGCTCGAGATTATCGACAGCTCCATCGTCAACGTGGCACTACCAACAATGATGGGTAACTTGGGCGCCACACTGGAGGATATCAGTATGGTTGTCACAGGATATGCGATTGCCAATGCCATCATTCTTCCCGTGTCGGCATGGGCCGGTGAACGCATCGGTCGACGTAAGTACTTTTTGGGCTGTATCGGTTTATTCACTCTGACGTCTGTGGCTTGTGGTTTCGCTCCGAATCTTTATACGCTTATTTTCTTCCGTATCCTTCAAGGGTTGGCAGGGGGAGCACTTCTTCCAACTTCACAAACTTTGATCTATGAGCAATTCCCCAAAGAAAAAGCGGGTACGGCAGGGGCCATCTTCGGTATGTCAGTAATGATTGGACCAACTTTGGGACCGACATTAGGTGGCTGGCTGACGGATAACTTTGGTTGGAGATCTATTTTCAACGTCAATCTTCCAATGGGGATCATTGCGATTCTGATCGGTATGGCTTGTATTGAAAATCCAACCTTCGCGACGGGCAGCCATGCTGAAGGTCAGAAGAAAGGTTTCGATACTTGGGGTTTGATCCTGTTGGTATTGGGAATCGGTTCTTTGCAATTCATGCTAGAGCGTGGTGAGTCGAATGACTGGTTCGATTCTCAGATGATCGTGTTCTGTGCGATCTTGACGGTGACTTGTTTGCCTCTGTTTGTTTGGTGGGAAACAAGAGTTAAAGATCCAATCATGAATGTACGCTTGTTCAAAAACGGAATCGTTGCGAACGGCGCGGCTTTGCAAGGGATGTTAGGATTCTTTCTTTATGGTCTGGTCTTCGCACTTCCGGTCTTTGTCGCGCAAACTTTCCATTACGATGCGACTCAAACGGGCATGCTCTTTATTCCAGGCTCCATCATCACAGCGATGATCATGCCATTTGTTGGTAAAGCCATGGGTAAAGGCGTTCCGGCAAAACTTTTGATCTCTGTGGGCTTTATCGGAGTTTTAGGGACGCTTTATGCGATGACCCTGTTAACGCCGCAGTCTTCTAAAGATCAAGTTCTGCATGCCTTGTACATCCGTGGTTTTGCGATGGCCTTCTTGTTCGTTCCGATTAACTCGTCCATTTTGTCTCAGTTCTCTGGGATCACAATGGGGCAGGTGTCGGGGATGTTAAATCTGTTCCGTCAAATCGGCGGCAGTATTGGGATCGCCTTCATCGGTACGATGATGACGAAAACAGGAAAGCAACATTATGCGGATATGGCCAACAATGTGACTTTGCTGGATCATAATACATGGTCGGCTTATTCACAGGCCATGGGCGGGCAAAAGCTTGCGACTAGTGTGGGAATGGCATCTAAATCTGAACTGGCACTGCGTAGTATTTACGGACGTGTTCAAGCTCAAGTATTTGTCTTAAGCTTTAGAGAGATCATGTTCATCATCATGATCGTGATGCTCTTTGCTTTCATTCCTTTGTACTTGTTGAAGTTCAAAGAGAAAACGACCAAGATCGTCGATTCGCACTAAGACATTAAGAATTGATTTAGAAATAAAAAAAGGGAAGCTGAAGAGCCTCCCTTTTTTATTTTAAACTGAGTGGCTTACTGAACTGCTTAACTCAGTTGTCTATTTACTAGTGAAACTAGTTAGCTTCCATTGTGTAAACAAGAACGTTCACAGAGTTTGCATTTTGCAAAGCACGTTGAAGGCAAGTTTTCGCAGTCGCGAAATCAGAAGTACCTTTAAGTCTTCCGAAAGAAATCATAAGGACTCCGTTGCCAGCATCAGCATCAACTTGGCATCTGTCATCTCTAAAACGGATCATGCCACCTTTAGAAACTGGCACTTCAAGTGGAGATTTCATGTAGTTGATTGTACAGAAAAACACGGATTGTTCTTTAGTCACATCACTAGCGATGTTGCTAAGACAGTTTTCATAAAGACCAGTGACTTGTCTTTCAACGGCGATAACGTTGCCAACTTTACGGTCGTTAGCTTGAGCAGAAAAAGCGATCAGAGTCGCAACGAGAGCAAAAATAAGTTTCATAGAAATTCCCCTTTATTAAAATGAACAGCTCAAGCGTTTCATCTTTTCAAGGGCGGTCCTAGTGTTTAGTCGCTGTGTCTAGAAGTAAATGTTCGTTTTTCTTCCGTAATGGAACGGTCTTACTTTGCTGCAACCGAGGTGTAGACAAGTTTTGGATCGGGGACCGTAATAATCAATGCGCGATCTTTCAAAACAATCATCGTGTGCTCGAACTGCGCAGAACGGTGCTCTGGGCCCGTGACCAGAGTCCATCCATCTTTCTCTTCATCGACGCCGAAAGCACCTGTAGAGAGGAATGGTTCAATGGTGATTACATGACCTTCTTTCAGAACACGTTTGTCGCGCTTGTCATAGAAGCTCGCGATAAATTTTGGTTCTTCATGCAAACTTTTGCCGACACCATGGCTGCCCAGATTTTCGATGATGCTAAAACCATATTTATCCGCGACCTTTTCGACATTGTGACCGATTTGATTGATCGGCATTCCGGCTTTGACGTCTTTGATCGCCATTTCCAAAGCCATCTTCGTGGCTTCAAGAAGCAGAAAATCACGATCAGTTCCCGGTAGAATGACTGTGGAAGCGCCGTTATCTGCATAGTAGCCATTGAGTTCGGCAGAGACATCGACATTGAGCATGTCGCCTCGTTGGATCTTTTTGTCAGAAGGCACACCATGGGCCGCTTCATGATTAATGCTGATGCAATTAAAGCCAGGGAAATTATAAGCCAACTTAGGACCCGAGCGAGCTCCATGAAGTTCTAAATAAGCTCCACCCAAATCATCGAGTTCTCGAGTTGTCATACCCGGTTCAGCTTTGCCCAACATATAATGAAGGCAATTGGCAACGATCTTACCAATTTTCTGAAGCCCCTCAATGTCCGCCTGACTTTTAACGATCATGCTCCGCTTATACTACAATCCGGCGGTGCCTGCTTCTTTTTTACGTCTACGCCGCGCAAAAAATGAAGCAGGCCTTACAAACCACAGAAATATACGGGCCTTTTTGAGGATCTCTTTACGGTCTCGAGGTCCAATGTTTAGATAATTGGAATGAATAAATCTGAGCATCTAGTGAATCTGGGAATTAAGTCGGCGGCAAAGCTGCTGCCTCAAGTATCGGTCTCTGACAACAAAGCTCGACGCGGACGCAGTCTATTGCTTGCGGGAAGTCACGATTACCCAGGCGCGGGTGTTCTGGCTGCACGCGCAGCTTTAAGAATGGGAAGTGGTTACGTCACTCTTGCTCAACCCAATATCGCGGTGTCTTCCTTAGAAAATCCTGATTTTTTATTGTGTGACCTCAATGATAAAAACTGGGAGGACCTTAAATTCGATGCGATTTTGATTGGCCCTGGATTTGGTGTGAATGAATTCACGGCGTCGATCCTGCGCAGATTGAAAGCTCTGCAAGTTGAAAGAGTTGTTGTTGATGCGGATGCGTTAACTGTGTGTGCGCAGGAAAAACTTTTTCCGTTACCGCGCACCTGGATTATGACTCCACACGCGGGAGAGCTGGCACGCTGTCTGGATGTGACAAGTGATGAGATTGAAAATAATCGCGAATATTTTGTAAAGTTGGCGCAGGAAAAATTCCAGTGCATCGTTTTGCTTAAAGGGCATCAAACTTTGGTTCGACGAAGCAATCGCACCTATAAAATTCTTTCGGGCAATTCCGCTTTGGCGAAGTCAGGAACAGGGGATGTCTTAGCGGGTATGATCACTGCTCTTAGAGCCCAAGGGCTTAGCTCTGTTCGCGCAGCCTTACTGGGGGCTTATCTGCACGGAGCTTGTGCTAATTTATGGGTGGCCCGACGGAAAGACTCCTTGTCCCTGACAGCCTCGGACGTTATTGAGTCGTTGCCTGAGGTCATTTATAAAGTTCGACGTGTTTGAATTCGCTGTATTTTTTTCACCGCAGCGTGCCTAATTCGCTCCTGGGGAAGGGAATATCGTTCCAAACCTAAGCCTGACTTTCCTTTTTGTTACGAAGCAGTTAGAAACTTGAGGTCTTTAAAAAACGCTTCAAGAGCCCAGGAGAATTCATGAAAAGCTTCGTACTTTGTGCCCTGCTTGGTGGTTTGTCAGTTTCCGCTCACGCGCAGACTTCAACCCTTTCTATTCCCCAGTCAAATCAGTCAGCTTCTGAAGCTGCTTCTGCGACGCAAACTTCGACAGTAAAAGTTGGCGACGTTCTTAATAAAAAATTCGAAGACGATAAAGAAATCACAGATTCAAAATTGAAAGCGGATTCAGGATCTCTTTCACGTTATTCAATGAAATTCAGTCTTTCTTATTACGGTCCTGCGGTTGGCGATTTGAATAATGAAATGCAACCAAATCCAGACGGTTCTATCGGCGGCGAAACTTCATTGGGTGGTTCTATCTCTGCAAGATATCGTATCGACTCAAAAAGCGCTGTGGGCGTGGGAACAGGCGTGAGTGCTTTGACTCCGCTTCAAGGTGTGAAACGTTACGACGTTAAAAATCCATTCATCAGTTATGATCGCAATGCTCGCATTGGTGACATGCAAATGCGCAACTCTTTCGGTGTGACAACAATTACAAACCCTGATTACCGCGCAATCGGTGAGTACGCGGGTCTTAACTATGACAATTCAATGATCTACAACGTAGGCACGACCGGTCTTGGCGTGGGTGTGGATACATCGATCAGCTACTATCTTTATGATAGAGACGTAGACATGACGAAAAAGAAAGAGCGCACAGTGGGTCGCTACAATGTCTCTTTCTATCCACAGGTTAAATACAACTTCACAGATCGTTTCAATGCTTACACATCATTGAACATAAGCTTCATCAACCCGCGCGGCTTCGAAGATCAATCGGTCTTGTGGAACAGAACTTTGAGTCAACGTATTGGAATGGGATATGCGTTCACGCGTGATATCTACTTTGCGCCTTACTTGAACTTCTATCCAAAAACTCCGGCGACAGATTCAACGACGATCAATTTCTCGACGACATTCTCTATTCTTTAAGATCTTACTGATCTTAAAAAGCAAAAAACCAGGGCGCCTATTCGCTCTGGTTTTTTTATTTTAAACACCAAAAAAATCTTGGACTGTAGTTAAGGTGGACCCGTCTCGATCTGAGTCATCAATTCACGAATCTCTTTGTTCCAGATATATTCGTGACGTACTACATTTTTAGCCATTCAAGGCCTCCTTCTTAATAGGTAGTGAACTTATCGGCTGGACCTTTGGATAGTTGAGGGTCTAATTACAAAAAAATGAAAATAATTGAATGCTCTGAATGTTCTGGTGATGACGAAGTGTCTCCGCTTGCGACTTAGCTTAAACTTCGTGCAGCTTTCGTCGCTTCGAATCATTGTTTGGAATTTGAAAAGTAGTCCGCGCGGAAAAAATGTTGCGTCTTGAAACGCTCGTTTGCGAGGAATTTACTTATGTTAATTCACGAAGGACTTGTCGCTTCTCTAGAAGGTCCAAAAGATTTTGAGTCATTATATAAGTCAGTCCCCACAAAGGTGGTTCGCGATCCAAGGAGATGGCTGGAACTTCTAGATGAACATTTTCGCGACTGAGTTCATAGGTGGTTTGACGTTGCGGATTGCGCAGCTCATTGAGAGAGATCCAGAAAAAATCGGCAACCTCTGAAGGATCTAGTTTGATCTCGAATTCTCGTTCTGTATAGAACACAAAAGGACGAACATAGAATTCCAATGTGGTGCCATGCTTGCGCGCTTGAATGTCATTCAGGCGACCCATCAATTCTTCGGGCAACAAATCTATGCCTATCTCTTCGAAGGTTTCACGAAGGGCGGCTCCGAGATCGCTGAAGTCAGAGTCTTCTTTCTTTCCACCTGGAAAAGCAATTTGCCCCGCCCAGCGATCGCTGTCATTGAGGGCTCTTTGAATATATCCAATTTCCAAATTATCAACAGGGCCACGCAAGATGATAGCAACGCAGGCGTATTTTTGAAGATCCTTGGAAAGATCCAAAGGCTTTTGAGAATTTATGGCGAGGGAGATTTCATTACTCAATGGAACATCCTTTGATGCTTAAAAGGATATCACGAGACCGCTGATTTTGAGTGGGCATTTAGAAAAGAAACTGCCAGAAGACAAAGATCTTTTGGCAGTTTCGATTAATTTAAGAGTTATTCAATACTTAATACTGAAATATCCGTGCGTAAGATTTATCTGCACGAACGGCGTGAGACAGTTTCTGAACTTTGATTGCAGCTCGTGATACGACAGTTTTCATAGCGGTAGCGACGTTGGCAAAGCTCCATCACTTGGCTTTCCGACTCATAGCGGGACCCGCCACGGCCTTCAAGAGTCATTTTATATCCGCGATAGTCTGTGCCTTCGGCTTTACAAGTGTAACGCCATCTCATTTTCTAAATTAGATAAAAGAGAATGCAAAAATATTGCGCGATGCTTCCGCCGAGTACAAACAAATGCCAGATGCCATGGAAGTGTCGGACCTTTTCGTCGAACAAAAAGAACACGATGCCTGACGTATAAAGAATGCCACCAAGACTCAACCAAAAAATTCCATGGGTCGGAAGAAGTGTGACCAGGGGTTTGAGTGCAAAGACGATTAGCCAACCCATCACGACATAAATCACCAGTGAAGGAATGCGCGTGCGATGTGAAAGCGTGAGTTCGTAAATAATTCCTAAGGCAGCGAGGGACCAATTAATTCCGAACAACCACCAACCCCAGGGCCCTCGCAAAGTAATCAGAGTAAATGGTGTGTAAGTTCCAGCGATCAGAAGATAGATAGAAATATGGTCAAGCTTTTGAAAGATTTTTTTCAAAGGCCCTTGAATGCTGTGATAGACGGTGGAGATCGTGTAGAGCAAAACCAACATTCCACCATAAACACTCACACTGACGATCTTCCAAATATCGCCCTGCATGCTGGCCATGGTGACTAAGACAGAGGCTCCGACAACAGCGAGAACTGCGCCGATCAAGTGACTGATGCTATTGAAGCGTTCACCGTGATAGATAAAAAACCTCCCGCTTAAAAAATGATAGCACAGCTTTTTTCAAAAGAAGAGGGAGAGCTCACGATTTGTTGAATTTGATATTCAGTATTTACTCTAAGAACTCTGTCATTTAGAGTCGATTCGTGGGGTTAAGTATGATGACGACAAGTTCGAACAGATCTGCCAGTGTGCGTTTTATTTTTGCTACGATCTTTTTAGATGCCTTGGGCATTGGCCTTTTAATGCCGGTGTTTCCAGAAGTGATTCGCCGATTTGGACATGACCCTTCATTTGTGAATCATTATTTTGGATACTTCATCTCGGTTTATGCCTTAATGCAGTTTTTAGCGTCACCGATCTTGGGCTCTTTGTCGGATCGCTATGGTCGACGTCCAGTTTTGTTGGTGTCTTTGTTAGGAGCAGGCCTCGATTATATTCTCATGGCGCTAGCACCGACTTTGGGAATTATGTTTGTTGGAAGAATCATCTCTGGATTGACGGGCGCGAGCATGACTGTGGCGAGCTCTTATATTGCAGATATTTCTGATGACTCCAATCGTTCTGCAAACTTCGGAATGATTGGCGCGGCTTTTGGTTTGGGCTTCATCGTAGGACCAGGACTGGGTGGTTTGCTGGGGCACTACGGTTATCAAGCTCCCTTCATTGGCGCAGCGGTTTTAAATCTACTTAACTTTGCGTTTGGATATTTCATTTTGCCAGAGTCTTTGCCCGAAGGTCATCGTCGTAAGATCTTGCTGGGAAAGTTAAATCCATTTCATTCATTATTGAAAGTTTTGAAACCTTCAGCCATGGGAATTTTGGTTTGGGTGTATGTACTTTTGTATCTAGCAGGCCAGTCGCATCCAAGTATTTGGACTTTGTACACTCAGTACAAATTTAATTGGACGGCTTTTGAGGTGGGACTTTCTTTGTCTGCGGTAGGAGTCGTGATTGCCTTTGGTCAGGGCTATCTCACACGGGTGATCATTCCTAAGTTAGGGGAAATCAAGTCCTTGAAGTTTGGTGTGTGGACGAATGTTTGTTCGTTTTTCTTATTTGGCGTCGCAGGACAAGCGTGGATGATGTATGCAATATTGCCTTTAAATGCTTTGTCCGGAGTAGCGGGGCCTTCGTTGCAATCACTGATTTCGAAAAACACACCACCACATGAACAAGGAGAGCTGCAGGGGAGTTTGATTTCCATCGCAAGCTTAACAGCGATCATTGGTCCTTTGTGTTATACCGATATTTTCGCCAGATTCACTGCGCCAGGCAGCTCATTTATTTTCCCGGGAATGCCCTATATCTTCGCGTCTTTGTTGTGTCTGCTAAGTTTGATATTGATGTTCGTCGCTAAAAGAAAAGGTGCGCAGATTTAGAAGTTATTTAATGCTGAAGCCACATGAAGTTGCCCATGGCTTGAAGGGCCGTTTCCCGTGGCAAGATGAAGTGTCCCTTTTGGCAAGGCACAGAAGGGGCCGCGATCTGACAGGTGAATTCATCTGTCGCGCGGATGATGTACTTACAAGCTTTATCGCT
>CAZPYX010000007.1:0-23599 GCA_964590635.1 uncultured Bdellovibrio sp. | reverse complement strand
GTGGAGGCATTATTGGTGCGTTCTCTAGAAGCATACTGAGGTTGAGAGATCACTTGATCGTGATATCCAATGCCCACAGCCTTTCTGGCTAACAATAGCTTGTTGATGGTTTGAATCGCTTCATCGGTTGAAATCTTATTTAGATCTTTCGTGAACAGAGCCAACTTTGAAACATCAAGGGACTGTCCACAGGAAAGATCGACGGCTAAATCTATGAGAGGCTTCTTGTTCTTCAGGGTCACCGCAAATAACTGTTCCGCAAAATCCGATTTGACGGAATCAAAAAGAGCATGAAGTTTTGCGCGAAATTCTGCAGAGTTTCCTTTGCGAAGATTTTCTAAATCATAGAAGACTTCGTCAAGATAGATGTCGCGAACGTTTTTGGTGTCGCGCAATTGATCAAGAATAGTTGTTCTGCAAACTTGACTTTTTTTAACAGCAGCTAAAGCATTTTCATAGGATTGACCGATAAAAGAGAACCGATAGAGGAAGCTGGAATCACGATAGAAAAAAGCTTTCGCCTTATCCTCGTAAGTGTCTTTGCTGCGTTCCGTGTAATTGGCTAAAGCCACAGCGGAAATCGGCGTGTTGATCTCGGCGCTAATAAGATCGCTGGTCACTACAGCATAACACCAACTTTTTCCCGGCTGGTGATAGTGCAATGCTGGCCAATTGCGATTGCGCAGATCCACAGAGGGGCAGTCAGCGTTTTGTGCAAGAGCATAGGATGAAAGCGAAAGTAAAAGAAAGGCCAGAATCTGTTTCACAGGGCCAGCACCTTCGAACAACTTCCCGGCATGACTCGGTTTTTCTGTTGAAGAACCTGCCACAAAATCTTATAGCCTAATAAGTTATTCATCAGCTCAGGATGGAATTGCAGAAGTAATCCACGTCCATTTTTAAATTCCGTCGCTTCGGTGACTCCATCATGGGAGCGAGCCGCAATTTCCAAGGGACCGCCATCTTTGTAAATGACGGATTGGTGATGCAGAGAGTTCACATACAATTTTGAAGATCCGTCAGAGAGCAATCCATTCAAAAGATTATTTTTTGTCTTTAAAATCTCAACATTATGCCAGTCATTTCCATGGGCCACCTTTTCTCCGATTTGCGCGGGAACGTCTTGAATCAAAGAGTAACCCAAAGCTACGGAAGTTAGCTGAGAACCTCGGCAGACTCCCAAAAGAAACCCTTTTTCCTGTGCAACATAAGACTTGATCAGTTGCGACTCGAAGTTGTCACGTGCTGGAATGGTGTTGCGCGAGCGAATGTTTTCTTTCTTATAAAGAGCGGGTTCTACATCATCGCCGCCCATTGCGACAAGCAGTGGAAAGCGTTCAGCGATTTGTACAAAAAGATCGCGGGTTTCACTTAGACTCAATCCTAGATTTGCATTGATAGGCAGAATATAGGATTGCTGACCGCCCTTTTTGAAAATGGATTTAAAGTTGCTGACCCGTTGCGAATTCATGGTGAAGTCCTTGGGAAGATTCGCAATCATCAGCGCTCGGGACTCACGCCTGTAGTCGTTCAGGGGTTTAAATCCTTGAAGACGGACATCGGGCAATTGTCCTTGAAAGAGTTCCATCAAGTCAGGATTCTTAGATAGTTCCTGCAAGTATCTTTGTGCGGCTATTTCGGGAGTTTCGCTGGCGCGAACCGGCAAGATCAAGGGAGCAATCGTCTTTCCCGGTGACCACTCAAAAAGTCGTAGAGCTTCCGCAAAGCTTGTGGAAGCTAGAAATTGAAATAAGAATAGGATCGCGGCTATGAACTTGTTCACAGTCTTAGACAGTTCAAGAAATGTGCCTTGCCAAACTAGCTCAGCTGGCATTCCTTTCAGCCGAAGCTCTTAAAAGCGTCTCATTCTAAGACAGAGCCCCGTTTCGGCGAGCACTGTCTAAACTTAGGCCTAGGATGCTAACCGAATTTTTTTGTCGGGTGTCTAAAAGAAAAGGGAGGGCACGGATGCGCTTCTTAAGAATGCAAATTGTGGCTATAACAAGTTTAGTACTGTCGACTTCAATGGCGGTCGCAGCGGTCGGCAACTTCAACGGATTGATTCAAGGGGCTTCCATGGATGAGAAGTCTTTGCATCAAAGAGTGTTGGAGTAAATTCCTAACAGTGAAGTGGCGCAGGCATATAGTGGTTCCTGGGTGAAAATGCAGAAAGCAGATACCACTCGCACCAGTGATATCTCCAGTAAGTGAATAGAGGTTGTAGAGATATTAATTAACTTACTTGCTATCTTGAAACTTTTTAAAAGCGACCTTCACAATTCCTTCGCCAAGAATCATCTCTTTTACAAAGACCTCTTCAGAAGGAGAAAACTCCCAGAATTCTCCCTCTGGTATCACGTTGGTCGGAGGAGGAAGTATCGTGAACTGATTACTCAGCTTGCCCTGAATTGCTAATACTGGTCGCCATACTTCAATATCTTCTTCAACTAAACGTACATATATGGTTTCACTCATGCGAAATGATTTCACCAAATCTCTAGCACCCCTTCAAAACATTCAATATGGAAACTCTGTTTTTTATAAATTCTCCATTTATTTTTATCACATCCGAAAAGCAACTGATCTTGATCTTCCAATGAAACTATAAGTTCCTTTTTATCGGCGACAATTTCAATGGCCTGAATGGCAATGGATGAATTTTTAGCTATTAACTGAGTGACTCCTTTTTTGTCAGAAATTAATTGTCTAACGCCATGCTTAGAAACAACAAATGGAAGGTAAAAAAATATCTTCATCCCTTCGTTTGCAGATTCTGCAAGACAATATTCGTCTTGAGTAACCGATAGGCTATTCAGATAGACTGGAAATTTTATACTTTTTATTATCTTATCAATTTGTTGCTGCATCATTGACCTCATGGACATCTTGTTGGTTGTATATGTGCTGCACTTGAATTTGAAGGCACCACATTTCCATTTGCATCTAGATATTGGCCGTTCACGTTTATCGTTCCATAACCATTTGGACTCATTTGGTTCGGCTCCATTAAACGAATCTGTGTGCCATTAGGAATATTAATCCTCAAACCTGCACCGTTACTTGTAGTGCTGACCATAGAGCCTCCTGGAACTATCGCCGCCTGTCCATTGGGAGCCACATAGACAACACTACCACCAGTAGAGCCTGTAGGTCCACCACCTCCACCTGCGAACGCATCATTTTCCATTGCTTGTCCAGGTCTCTTGGTCGTACCTTCAGGATCGACCCAGTTCACAGGATTATTTTGTACGTAGCCGTACAAGTTTGAGTACCCACCGCCAAACAGCAACGGATCTTTCGAAGTCCACCGCCCAATCTCCGCATCATAATCACGGACGCAGAATCTCACAAACTTTGTAACGGCCGCATAGGCATTATGTTTTTACCCAATTTGATTTTAGAAAGTCGCGGCCATCGGCGGCCATTTTTTATGTTTTTAAAAATTAGCTCCAATGGCGCGACAACTTTTTTAACAGGCTCCATTGGCCACGAATCTGTGCCCTTGACCTAATTAGACATCACTCCTACAGCCAATCAATTAACACTTCGCCCTTTCGATTTTAAACGCGCGTATACATAGGCGAATACAATTACAAAACAAATTATCACATTCAATATTAATGCATACAGCGCATCGGTCCCACATGTATCAATGTGCAAAGGCGTATCGACACATCCACTCGTAAGATATTTAATGATTTCATAAATCCCAAATATCAGAGCCAATAAAGGAAAAATCAGGTTAGTATTTTTCATAGTATATTTCTCCTTTTATGGACAGCGCTGCTTCTCACCGAAACCCTGGCCAATAGCTGAACCTAAATAATTTGTGAATGTGGTGGACTGAGGATTTGAGCCTGGCGTGTAAGCTTCCATTACGCCACCCACCACACCAGATGCAAATTCCGCCATCATTGTCGCACACTCCGCTGGATGGGCCAAGCAAGCATTGGCCACTGTTACAGTAACAATGGCCCCGGCCTCCCCAATGGCAGGGGAAGCAACCGCTGCCGCTAAAGCAATCCCAGTACTTCCAACAACCGCATCATTATATTTTGCTTGATCTACACTTATCTGCGTTTGACTAGAGAACTGATCAGTCAAAGTACCACTACAAATTCCATCCAGACATGCACGCCCCTGACTTGGAGACCTCAATCCACTTGGGTCAATACGATTGATGGGATCTGAGACAGCGTACCCATACAAATTCGTATCTCCTCCTCGGAAAAGAATCGGATCCTTCGCAGTCCATCGACCTACAACTGGATCATAATCTCTCTCACCGAATCTAACCATTCTTGTATCTATGTAATATCACTGGATAGTCAAAGCCGAGCTAAAAATTCTCAACGGCTGCGAGCGGCCGTTTCCAAATATTCACGGAAAAAACAAATAATGTGGCAACCTTCATGCGCCTTTTGGTCAGCGTCCTCTAGTCTTATATAGCCTTGCAAAAAAAATAAAAAGAACCCAAATCGAAACTTCAGCTCAATTCAAATTCTGGGACCACTAAAAATAATAAAAATTACCCCAGCTATAATAGCGGCCCCAAACATTAGGAACAAGGGCCAGAGCGGGCTCTTCAAAAATCTTTTAATCACATTCAACTCCTATGCACTCGGAACTTGAGGCGGCTGATTCTGCCCTGGCATCCCTGGACAGAACATTGGTATTGGACCTAAGCTGTCATATTTTTCCTGAAGATCATTTATTGCCCGATCATATGAACTGAGCGATGGGTCGCATTGGTCCAATGCCTTTACGATTGCCCTTTGCGCCTTGAGTCTGAGAATCGTACCACCTATTGCAATTTTGGCAGAAATATTCACTGCCGTACATACGTCTTTTCCTTCAGGATCAACTAGGTTAACCGGATCATTTAAAACGTGATGCCGTCGGAAAACCCTCTCGAAACAAAGAACTTTGCAGTCGATTTTTGATTCTTCAAAAGATTCTGAGAAATTTTCTTCAGAAAAATACTTTTTTGAAAAATAATCTTCGACCAAATTCATTTTTCTCTTTTCCAATCAATTCGAACCAAGATCTAAATATTTCGATCTAATCAATTTCTGTCTAAAAGACCCTATGTCGCTGCATATTCAATGTTAATCCACGTCTTAATATTCATCAGCGCGGTGGTAAAGTAGCACTGTAGGCCTACCTTCTTAAGACCACGATATTTGGTGCGCACCAATCCATGAAGACGCTTCATTTCAGAAAATTTTCCTTCAATAGGTTGTCTCAACTTCATGTCTTTCTTGAAGTCATCTGTTAAATTGTACCTTTCAGATTCATACGTAGCTTCCTGCCAATCGAATATCCTCACAGTTCTTCTGCCCTCTTTAGCTGTTGTGCATTGAGGTTTTAATGGACAAGTTCGACAAGCGGGATGAGGGAAGTGAAAAACCATACTTGAGTTGGCACTATCATAGAAATGAGCTTTTGCCGTGGCGCCATTGGGACATACGAGCGTATTATTTTTACGATTTATCTTAAACAGGCTCTTAGAAAAAACGGCTTTTGTTCTTGGATTTTTTTCCTTGAAAGGTGCAATTAACTTACTACCAAGATCATCTAAATCTTTTCGGTGACTGCCATCACCGTAAGCGGTATCTCCGATAACTTTTTCAGGATTGAGGCCATGCTTTATAATTTGCTCCTCAATCATTCCAACTGTAGCTTCTCCATCCCTTTTATTCCCAGGCATGACATCGACATTTGTAATAAATTGATTTTTTACTTCTTGAGTAATACTGGCTTTATACCCAAAGAATTTCTTGAATTTACTTTTAGCACCGGCTCTCGCATCGACATCAATTGGAGAAATGATTCGATTGGTTGGTTTCTTTTTTGGATCTAACTCCTTGGCAGATTCATTTTCACCGACTTCTATATTCTCTCGCAGAATCGTTTTCAGAATTCTGATCGGTTCTATCAACTCCCTGTCTTCTTTCAGATCTTTTACTTCACTCAAAAGATACCGCGCATCCTCAACATATTTCACAAGTCGCTCTGCCCTTTTCTCCATGTCAAATCTTCCGGGGCCGTCATCGTTAATTCTTGAAGGACTGTAATCTTCTGAATCTAAACGCGCTGAAAATTTCCTGTAAAGGTTTGGTCTGTGAACTTTAAGTTTCTTTAAAATCTCGAAGGTTCCCTTTTTAACCATGCCGACCATATTTGGTAGAGCAATATCTGCGATAATATGAGTGGCATCAATTCTTTGGACTTCTTTTTTAGAGATTAATTTTTTGTCGATCAGCTCCGCGACGATACAATCAAAGATGTCTTTCTCTTTTCCTGATCTTAAAAGTCGTTCTCTGAAATCACCAAGAGACGAGTGATCAAACGGTCTTTCATCAATACGCAGCCCTAGAGCAAATTTAACTTCTAAATCGAACTGGCAGGTGCGCTCCATTTCGCGGTCAGATAAATTCATGTGATATTGAACGAGCATGGCTTTTGCCATTAAAGATGGTGATATAGGAGGACGGCCATTGTTCCAGCAGTAAAGATCTTTAAACATCTCGTCGGTTATTAAAGGACCGACGAGATTGCGAAACTTGCGGAAGAAACTGTTTTGGGGAATCAATAATTCACAATAGTAGTCTGAATCTAAAAACGTCTGCTGTACATTTACATTTTTCATGAGTCGACCTATGTATTCATTTAGCTTTTTTTAATACCTTCTCTTTGTGGAGGTCCCATAAGTGCGGGATTGCCAGTGAAATAGCGAACCCTAAGGACGAAAAGCAGATAAAAAAAATAACGTCAGCAAGCCGATCTCCAGGAAATATTTTAGAACTAAAGATAACAGAAAAGAAGACCCAGCTTAAAAGTAAGAACGATTGAAAAATATATTGTAGGCCCATTTGTTATCCTTTAGATAAAGTTATTACTGAGGAGTATCTAGCAGGCCTGGAAGTTCCGGAGCACCACGCTCTCTGGCCTTAATAACATTCTTCGCTCCCTCATATCCTAATACAAGCCCCGTTAAAATTAAAGGAAGATCAAGAGTGCTATAGCCAGCCTTCAGACAAACTCCGCCAGCTGCGGCAGCCGCTGCTCCTACTGCCATTTGTTGATTAGGAGTTGTTCGATCCTTCACCCAATCTTCAGAGTAGAGGCCTGTTGGATCAATAAAGTTAATTGGATCTTGCAAGGCGTAGCCATACAAATTTGTTTCCATTCGCGGGACTTTTCCGACAGTACCACCGTACCCATAAAGGTTTGTATCCCCACCTCTGAAAAGAATCGGATCTTTCGAAGTCCATCTGCCTGTCTCTGGATCATAATCCCTCGCCCCGAACTTCACCAACCCCGTCTGACGATCATAAAGACCACCAGCGAACCCAAAAGGCAGCATTGACTTATTATCCTGATCGCGAGGAACACCGAACTCATCAAAACTCAACTCTTCAACAGCTCTACCACTGACCACATCAATGACAAGCTTTGGTGTTCCAACTTGATTCGAAATTATTCGATACTCTTTGCCCTGATAAACCATGTAGTCAGGTACATTTGACTTCGAACCGTAGACAAATCGTTTTACAAGATTGCCATTGCTATCAAGTTCAGCTGCAATTTGTGTTTGTGATTGATAAACAAACCCTTGCACAAGTTTGCCGTTAACCTTCTTACCGATACGGCGATTCTGTCCGTCGACGATGTACTCTATCTTGTTTTTATTCGGAAGAATTACAGACTTTAGATTTCCGAATGCGTCGTAGGAATAACTTGTGATCTTTTGATCATCCCTGTCACCCTTGCCCCAAATCCAACTATCCCAATCCTTCTTATTTTCAACCTTCTGGACGAGATCACCATTGTTGTTGTACTTGTACTCTGATTTCCCGTATTTGATCAGACGATCTTGAGCATCATACTGGGCCTTTGCAAAACCTCGCTCTGTCCAGGCTTCAATTCTGTTTCCATTTGGATCGTACTTGTACACATGAACAGGCCATTTGCCATTTCTAAGAGCCGCAACCAACCGGCCCTGCTGATCGTAGATATATGATAGATCTCTTTTTTCTTCGCGCCCTTCGGTCTCGCTCACTGACGTGACTCTGCCAATTTTATCGCGAGTCAACACTCGTGAGAAAGCATTTTTATTGCCCACAGAGTAAACTTCGCTGATCACTTCACCGTAGTTATTAAAGCCATTGACACTTTGAACTGTTCCCAACGAGGTGCCGCTGATTGCGCCCACATTGTTATGGAAGAACTTGATATCACCCGAAGAAGTCACTTGGTGATCATTGTCGTAGGTAATGCCAACGACCGGAGAAGATCCAGCCCCGCCTTGGACGGCAACGCCCGACAAACGATATTCACTATCATAACTCAAATTTATTGTACTGTTGATGAATCCACTTGTACGCTCCGCTACTTTGCGCGCGCCTGCATAGCTAAACGAACTGACAATTTGATCAGGCGAAGTCACTGACGCAAGCAGGTCGCCACCACCTTGATAGGACATAGAATATGCCCCCTCAGGACTTGTCATGGAATCTGATGACCGGTGCTGAAGTCATAATTTATCGTCACTGTTTTGCCGTTCGGGCGATGAATAGCCGTCAACTGCTTATCAAGATTGTATTCATAAGTTGTAGCTCCAGTTACCCCTGCAGTGACCACTGGAGGCAAATACTCTGAAACAAATCCAAGGGCATCGAACATGAAGTTATGAGCCGGACGAGATGGAGGGGTAATACTCACCATGTTCCCATCAGCATCATAACTCATTCGGATGATGGAACCGTCGGCAAGAGTTTGCACGGTCACCCTTCCTGCCTCATCGTAAGAATACTGCACAGTTCTTCCCAAAGCATCTGTGCTTTTGGCAAGATACCCCTGATCGTTATAGGACATAACAGAGGAGCGCACCCCATTACTAACAGCAGTCAAGCGGCCTCTTTGATCATAGGAGAACGAGGTTGGAACCAATTTACCCAGCTGCAAATAGGAAAGCTGGCTATCAGCATTGAGCGACTGAACCACAACCTTTCCCAGAGGGGACTTTGAGGTGATCGTTCTATTGGCGGCCACATAGACGGAGGAAGATGTCCTTGCGGGATCGTTTTGTTCAACAGTTGTGGTTGATAGGGAATCGATGGAAAACCAAGACTTTGGATCCTGGCGACTCACTGATTTTTTTTGAGTCGTGACTTTAACGGGTCCATTCCTCTCCTGATACTTTTGCTCCGCACTATATGGCAACTCCCAACCAAATCGAGGATCGTCGGCTAGGGCCTTCTGACTGGAATCACCGTAAGAGTCCGAATGAGCCACCACGCTTTTAGGAACATAGTAGTCATTAAACGCAGATCCTGAGGTCGATTTCAAAGTCGTGTCTTTTCCATCAGCTTTTGGATAAGATTCATAATGAGTGACCTTGCCAAGGGCCGTGGTCGCAACGACAGTTTGGCGACCTGTTGCGGAACTGAACGCACGGGAAAACGCAATAAATTTACCAAGCGGACCTTCATCCTTTTGCAGATACCCCGCGGTATCATAGTAGTAGTGATTTGTCTGACCCCGAGGCTTTTGAAAGGCAGTCATCAGCCCTTGCGGACCCATAGTAATGACTATTGCTTCCTTTTTGGGATTGGTCACACCAGCAAGCCAGCCTCCATCGTCCAAAGCCATCTCAGTCACCTGACCGTAGGGACTGACCATTTGAATGCGCTTTCCTTGATAGACAAAGCTTGTTTTATTGCCAAAGTGGTCAACAATTTTTGCAATTCGGCCAGTCGAATCATAGGCAAAACTGTATTTTGTATCCCCCGTCAATGCGTTCTTGGTGCTCAGATGGTGCCCGCCATTATCAAACAGATAAAGCTCTGCTCCATCAGCACTCACTGCTGCATATCCACCACCAGACGGCTTCAAAGCAGATTTACTAACTCTCTGACTTCCCGATCCGCCGAGATATAAGATCGCATTATTGCTTCCTCGATTCACATCGAGGAAGTGCACAATACTTGGAGTCCATCCTCCCAACCCAAGGGCTTTTGCCTGAAAATTACCAAATCCAAACTGTTCACTGTATGTTGTCACAGTTCCGTCTTGATGCTGATACAGCCACTGAATGCTTATGGGAATGGAGCCTTCTTGCAGGTTTCCGGCAGAGTCTTTCCCATCCCAAATAAGATCAATAGGCGCACTCTGCCCCGCTATGAAGTGATTTTTAAAAAACCTGTCGCCATATTGAACTGAAATATCCATGGCAGTGATACTGGAATCCAAACCGCTGTAAAAAGTGGGAATTTTAACTTCAAAAGAAACGGTCCGTCCGATGACGCGGTCGCTGGAATAATTCAGATAGAAAGGCACTCCGACAAGATCTATAGTTTCGCTTAACGTAAGACGATTTGTATCGATCGTTGATTGGTGACAAATTTTATCCGTACTTGGAGCTTCAATAGGGGTCACTGTACTTCCCTCATTGTCTTCTCCAGCAGGCGCGTCTGAACTAACAGGAAGAGTTTCAGTGGAGCAAATGCCCGCCCAACTTATTTTAGGAAAAGTCATCAGCGCAACGACAACTCCCAACGATAGACTCATTCGAATAAATGCCCAGTGGTTCATTTCCCCTCCCAACGTACTGCTAAACAGGTAGTTGATTTATCGGGAGTGGTGTTAACAGACTTTAGTTTTGGCTTAACATTTTTTAAGCCCTTGAACTAATTCTAAAAAAGGCACGCTCCATTGTAATGTTCGTGAATCGTTTTGATAAATTCATTTTTGTTTTAAGCATCGGTACCCTGAACACTTTGATATCAAGTGCCACCAACGGCAACAGCGGGAAAGTGTTTTAGGAGTATTTGGAGGCTTCCATGATTAACTTCAATTCAGCTTTGAACTAAAAGCCTGCGCATTTTAAAAACAAGTGAAACTAAGGCAAAGATCTAAAGCTATTTTTTTCCCACAGCGTCGGCTAAGCGAAGAATCATTATAGAGGTTTTTTGGCAGTTCGCTGAGCCCAACTGCTCTTCAAAAAGATTTTGAATCAGATCGTAAATTTTAATGAGCGACAACGCCTTTTTCTTACCCTCTGCTTTTAGTTCAATATAGAACTTGCGAGCATCTTTTGGATCCAAGATTCTTTTAATCCAGCCTTTATATTCCAAATGCGAAAGTATATGACTCATGTTTCCTCGAGACGTTTTAAACTGATGCGCCAGCATCGATGGCGTGAGATCGGACCTTCCTTTAAAGAAAAGTGCCGTTAGAACTAAACCTTGCAAAAGGTTTACGTCTTCTTTCTTCAATCTCTTATTGAGTCTAGGAATTATAGCTTCATAGGCTGAATTTATCGCAAATACAGGACTCTGTTCGAGATATTTTGAAATCTTCATTTCCAAATAATAGTTTAATCGCTCAACGCTTCGAGATTTTTATGCAAGCGCCACGTTAGTGGTGCATTTTTTAAATTAAAGGATCTGTTCTAGGTACTTAGGCAGATCCATTTTTCTTTTGGGATGAGCTGCCAAAACACTGGTGTGATCCCCAGGCAAACGAGGAAAATATGTCTGCAACTCTTTACTAACTATCTTCGCTGACAGCGGAGCATCTTTTTGCAGAGAATGCAGACTGACTTCAAAGTACGAGTACTGGGAAGAGGAGCGCAATGCATCCCAGAAGTAAATCTCAGTTAACGTGCCAGAGACTGGCTTCTTTTTGTTAATGTAGTCTGCGATTTTTTGCGGAAGGCTTTTTAAGGGACCCTCTGAATAGTCCCAAGCCTGATCGCCTTCTTCAGCGAAAAATAAAGTCGTCGTAAACTTTTCGGGAAGTTCCGTCGCATAAAGACCTTTTAAAAAATCAGAACATGTTCGCATGTCAGCGACCGCAGCCGGCAAAAAAAGCTCTACGAAGTTATCCAGGCGAGAACCTTTCATGTCGCAATTTTTTGTACTGCCTCCATGCCAAGGTGAATCCACCGCGATCACATGGATCTCTGGTAAAAACTCTGGTTCATGACTTTGCGCCAATAAATTTAAAGCCTCGCGTGTGAGCAGGCCCCCCATGCTATGGGCAATCACGGTGATACGAGGAGCGCGAAGGCGGCGTAAAGCAATAGCAAGATCTAAGGCCGATCGTTTCAACGAGCGGTGCAGATCATCATAGGCAAAATAGAATAATTGATATTGAGAGAATTTGGAAACCGCAGGAACCAGCTCTGCAAAATTCCTCGCCGTTCCCGACATTCCGTGAACTAAGATCAAAGGCTCTGCCTGATCCATGACCGGGGTGTCAGTTTCGACGGGAACAAGTCGACCTTCATAGCGCGGACCTAAAAGGCGGCGCTCTGAGCTGCGACTGAGTTCCGTGATGTTTTTGGCTTGAACTGGGGGAGTGAAAACAAAACCCAGAGTGGACACTAATGCAGTTAAGGGAAGGCTTGTTGCGTTTTTCATTGGACGCAGTCTCTGCAATGAGAGACTTAGCGTCCAGTTACGGCTTCCTCATTACGGCCTTTTCATTCTTTGTCGTAAATCGCTTGTTTGATTTTACTGCGGATTCGGGCGAAATCTTCAGCACTTCCGCGTGCACGAATTTTAACACCAGACCCGTCGTATTCTTCTGACAATACTTTTACACGGGCGCGAAGGTCACCGATGATTCCTTGAATTGAGTAAGGAACCATCACTTCTTCGTCCACCATACTTTCTTCAAAGAATTGAATCATTCGTTCGCGCAGTTTTAAAACATCTTGCGGGTCACGAGTAGAAAGTTGAATAGCATCAGGGAACTCTAAGCGCAAAGCTTCAGCTTCTTCTTCGCTTAAGCGATCGCGTTTATTCAAAATTAAAAGAGCCGGAGTGTCTTTGACTCCCACTTCTTCTAAAGTTTTTTGCGTCACTTCAAGCTGTGAACGGAAAGAGGGATCCGCGGAATCCACAACATACAAAAGTAATGAGGCATTCAATGCTTCATCCAATGTAGATTTAAACGACGCCACGAGGTCATGTGGAAGTTTTTTGATGAAGCCGACTGTATCAGAAAGAAGAATTTTTGGACTAGTCTCAGGCTGAATGGCACGGACCGTGGTATCCAAAGTGGCAAACAACTTGTCTGCCACTAAAACTTCACTACCAGTCATTGCACGCATCAAAGAAGATTTGCCGGCGTTGGTATAGCCAACCAAGGCAACACAAAGTTCCTGTTCGCGGCGGGCGCGACGAGTGAGATGTTCTTGGCCGATCGCATTCAGTTCATTTTTAAGTTCTTTAATGCGATCGCGAATTTTACGACGATCCAATTCAATGCTAGTTTCCCCAGCCCCTTTACCACCGCCACCTTGACGATCATCGGCGGCGCCAGTTTCACGCATACGAGGTGCTACGTAAGTTAAACGAGCGATTTCGACCTGCAAGCGGGCCGCACGAGTGCGTGCATGACGGCTGAAGATTTCGATGATCACGCCAGTGCGATCCAAAACCGTTGCACCCGTGGCGCTTTCAAGATTGCGCAATTGTGATGGCGAAAGTTCACAGTCGAAGATGACGATGTCGGCCTGCTCATGGGGCGTTTCCGCTTCGACGACGTCTTCTATTTCGAAAACAGGTTCTTCATCAAATGAAAAGTCCGCGAAGATATCGTTCTCTTTTTCGGTATCGTCTTCATCGTGATAGTTCGGGTCAAACTTAAGAGCGGCCTTGTGCTTTTTTTTAACGACCATGGGACCAATCACACCGGTTCCATTCGTCCATTTAGCAAGCTCCTTCAGCTTACCGTCTCCCAGAACCGCGGCGCCCTTTGTGGAGGTACGACGCTGCGAAGTTCGACCGACAACTTCATATCCTAAAGTTGTGACCAGACGAGCAAGCTCATCAAGTGAGCTATGGAGTTCTTGATCGGTCGTACGTGAAAGTTGAACTCCCACAAGAACGGCCTTTTGGATTTTAGTTTCGGTCGAATGCATGTTCATTATCTTTTACCTGCGTTTTTACCAGAATGTTGAGGGGCGGGCTTATTGCCACCGCTCTTTGCGGATTTTTCAAACGTCGGTGCTTTTTTGCGAGGATTCAAACGGCGACGTTTTTTAAGTCCGCCTCCGCCTTTGTGATCGCGTTCGCCACGGCCTTCAATGATAGCTTTGGCTTTACCTTTTGAAACGAGCAACGCCTTATCCACTTCGTCAGAGTGATGAGGATGAGTTTTTACAAGTGGAATTTGTTTTCCGATAAGTTTTTCGATATCGCGAAGGAATGATTTTTCTTCAGCATCACAGAAAGAAATCGCCACGCCTTGGGCCCCAGCACGAGCAGTACGACCGATACGGTGAACATAACTTTCAGTCTCATGCGGAAGCTCGAAATTAATAACGTGAGTGATATTGTCGATATCAATACCGCGAGCTGCGATATCTGTAGCGACGAGAACACGGATGCGACCTTCGCGAAGATTCTCTAGGGCTCTTTGACGAGCATTTTGAGATTTATTGCCGTGAATCGCTTCTGCCGGAACTCCGGTTTTAACCAAGCCTTCGACAACGCGGTTTGCACCATGTTTTGTGCGAGTGAAAACGATCACACGCTCAAAAGATTTGTCTTTCAAAAGATCGCGAAGCAATTCGCGTTTTTTACTGCGATCTACGAACATCACAGATTGTTCGATCATTTCTGCAGTGGAAGCCACAGGAGTTACTTCAACTTTGACCGGATCTGTAAGAAGAGAATCCGCAAGTTTTTGAATGTCCTTAGGCATCGTCGCAGAGAAGAACAAGTTTTGACGTTGCTTAGGCAACATGTTCACAACTTTGCGAATGTCTGGAAGAAAGCCCATATCCAACATGCGATCGGCTTCATCTAAAACGAAGATCTCTAGTTTATTCAAGTGCACATATTTTTGATTGATCAAATCAAGCAAACGACCCGGAGTCGCGATTAAGATGTCGACGCCTGCAGCAAGGTCTTTAGTTTGAGGACCTTGGCTGACACCACCGAAAACGACAGAGTATCTAAGACGCATGTGTTTTCCATAGGTCTTAAAGCTGTCGTAAATTTGAATGGCCAGTTCGCGCGTTGGAGAAAGAATCAAAGCGCGGGGATGTTTCGGCTCTGGGCGACGGTGGTTCTTGTAAAGGTTTTGCAAGATAGGCAACGCGAAGGCCGCGGTTTTGCCTGTTCCAGTTTGTGCGCAACCTAAAAGGTCACGACCTTCAAGAAGGTGAGGGATTGACTGGATTTGAATCGGAGTCGGAGTTGTGTATCCGGATTCTGCTACAGCTTTTTGTAAGGGCTCAATAAGGGGAAGGTCTGAAAATTTTTGTGAATGCATAGGTCCGAGGAACCTACAGGCCCTCGCTCAGGAGGGCAAGTTTTTTGCCGCAAATGTCTAAAAATACAGGGTAAATTGTCTCTAAAGGGCTTAAAACCTTCGCAGAGAGTTAGACCGCTTAGCTAAGGCGAGATTTTCTTCCAAGCTTCGTCAGCAGAAAGGGCCAATTGGAAGTACTGAGAATACTCAGGTTTAATTAAACCTGTTGATTGGGCGTGCTGAATAAATTTATTCAAATACTCGTAATACCCATCCACGTCAAAAATAGCGATGGGTTTTTGATGGTAGCCGATCTGTGACCACGTTAAGACTTCGAACAACTCTTCGATGGTGCCGAAGCCCCCAGGCAGAGCAATAAACGCGTCTGCCAAAGTTGCCATGGCAGCTTTTCTTTCGTGCATGTCATTAACGACTCGAAGATCTTGAATCCCACCGTGGGCCTGTTCAAGTTCGACCAGTTTTTGCGGAATGATGCCAATGACTTTGCCGCCATTTTCTAAGACAGAATCCGCCAGTACTCCCATAAGCCCGACTTTTCCACCGCCATAGACGAGTTCAATATTTTTGCGAGCGAGAAGTTTCCCCAATTCCTGAGCGGCTTTAGCAAAGGCGGGGTTGTTTCCCAAATTAGCTCCGCAATAAACACAAACTCTTTTTAAACTCATCGGTTGCTCCCGTCTGTATTTTGATTTCTTCAATTTAGTTTTGATACTCATTAAAGGCTAGGGCTTTCTATGCATTCTTACAATTCATGGCCTTCGGTTTGGTCTCTTTGTTCTACAAGTCTTAATATAAAAGTGAAGAACGAAAGGAGATCCTCATGGCTCATTCTACGAGTAGACACACTCAGGCGAAGAAAAATTTAACCAAAGTAGAGTTCAAGCTTTTCAGTGGAAGTTTTCCAAAAGAGATGTCCAAAATTTCGCGCCGAAGTTTAAATTCTCGAGTCTTAAATACTGAAAAACTGGTGCGCAAATACCGTATATCACGAGGTAAAGCGACTGCCAAAAGAGCGAAGATTGTAGAGTTTCGAATGAAAAATCTTGCGCAAGCTCACGAACGTTATGCGAAGAAGTTAGATCGACTGGATCATAAAGGTGCTAAGCCGGTGATCAAAGCTAGAAAAACCATGACGGCGCAACAAAAAATGCGTTTGGAATTGAATGATTCTCCTAGGAATAATTTTCTTTATAAAGAAAAACAAAAAATTTATTCCAAAGGACTTAAAGAGAAACGAAAACGAGAAACACAAGGAGCCGTAAACTCCAAACGAGTGGCTGGTTATATTTCAGCTCGCACACGTAAGGGGCAAGTGGCCCGTGATCGAATTACATCTGCGAAAGATGAGCACTAGAACCAACTCTTAGAGAACTGTAACTAAGAGATTTCGTAAGTTTTAATAGAAACTGTCGCATATCAAAAGGAGTTTTCCAGTGACGTGTAGACAGTTTCTGTTTTTTGTAGCTTTGTTGCCGTGTCTAGCCCATGCCGATAAACGTGATATTACTTTCACCACGCGTTGTGATCCTCGAAATGATCTGGCGACGATTTCCGCCGTTGGAGATGTTTTGATCCACAAGATGCTCTACGAAGCTGTGGTTGGAGGAAGCAAAAAGTTTTCGCAGATCTGGAAGAAAACCAACCCCCTGATTCAGAAGGCTGACTACTCTGTAGCTAATCTGGAAGGGCCTGCGGCGATGGGTATTGATAATAGCGGGCGCGATCACGGCGATATAGGCTTTGTCTATGATGGAACGGTTTACTCGGGCACAGATTTTTCCTTCAACTATCATCCGCAGATTTTAAAGGATCTTGTGGATTCAGGTTACGATCTTCTGACCTTCGCAAATAATCATGCTCTAGACAGAGGTTCCATTGGAATTGATAAAACCATTGCTTCGGCAAGGGCGTTAGCTTTGGCCACGGTGGGAACTCGTATATCGACAGAACGCAATGCTGAATTTTTTAGTATCGTTAAAATTAAAGAGCTGCATGTTGCCTTTGTTGGTTGCACGGAAATGACAAATGGAAATGTGGATTCAAAGGATCAAGTCTTGGCCTGCTATCAAGGACAGCGCTTGGTGAAAATTATTAAAGACCTAGCAGCCAGATCCGATGTTGACGCGGTTATCGTTCTTCCTCATTGGGGTCAGGAGTTTCAACCTTTGCCTGATGGAAGTCAGATGGCCTTTGCTCATCAGTACATCGAGGCCGGGGCTTTGGCGGTGGTGGGTTCGCACCCCCATGTTCTGCAGCCTTGGGAGAAGTATACGGCCAAAGACGGCCATGAAGGCTTGATCATCTACTCCCTTGGAAATTTTGTCGCAGGACAAGCGGGCATCCCAAGGAAAACGGGGACGGTGGCTTACATAGGTCTTTCTAAGCAGGGAAGTCAGAAAGCACAAATTTTTGGTGTGGCCTATACTCCAACTTATCGTGATGGTTTGGAACTGCTTCCGGTGGGAAGTTCTTTTTCGAGAGATGTTTTAACTTATGCCGCGCAGAACTTTGGTTCGATCAATCGCTTAGAACCGGCTTCTTCTTTGATGGAAAAAATCTGTCGTTAAAAAACTAGGAGAGAGTACTCTAGTTTAGAGTGCGCCCTCTACTAGAGTTGGGATTCAAATCTTTTTTATGTGCAAGAGTTCGCGTCCTGGCATGTTTATCGCTAAGTCTCATTTTGCATTTTGGTTTTAAAAACTAAAAACAAAGCTGACGAGGTTTGGCGTGAATTTCAAGGCAGTTCTTACATCATTGAACATCTTCTTGGTTGCATTTTGCGCCCAAGCGATGACGTCAACTGACGTTTTGCCATCAGGTGTCAGCAGTCCTTCCTTCCGATATGGTGTCATTGACGGCATCGATGAAAAGTACACCGAGTCTGGTTCTTTGATGAAGCTTGGGGATTACAAGTCCGTCGTATTTGATGCCGCCCATCTCGCAAATTTTAATGCCGACGCTAAAAGATTGATTGATGCTTTGAATCGCTTTGGTGCCCGTAACCTTGGCGACAATTTTAATCTTGGTGTTTTGCGTGTGGATACGGCACCGAAAGTTCATTATTTTGCGCCGGTGTTTGCCCGCGGCATCACTTCTAAGTGGACCGTGGGAATCGGCATGCCGATTGTTACCTATGAGAATAAAATTTCGGTTTCTCAACAGTTTTCTAATATAGATTATTATCGGAAACAGTTTTCGGGTTTGAGTGCAGAACTTGATGATGCTTTAAGAACGAACCTGGCCGATGCGACTCAGAAGGCTTTGATTGAAAAGGGCTACAAGCCTTTGCAGAATCACAACGACACATTCGTCGGAGACGTTCAGCTTGTAAGTATGTACAAGTTCTATGAAGACCTTGATCAGGCCTTTCTTTATCAAGCGCAGCTTAATTTGCCGACGGGTCCCAAGTACAATGCCGATGATCTTGCCGCCATTAATATCTTTGGTCGTACGAATTTAAATAGCACCTTGGCATATTCTCGCAAAGTGGGCTCACGTGTGACTCTTGTCCCTTATCTTTCTTACTTATTTAACATTCAAGATAAGGTCACAGAACGTGTTCCTACGGATGAAAACGATACCTTGCCGGATCAAGCGTCCCGCGAAGAAGTCAATCGTCAGCCAGGAAACACCGTGGCTGTGGGCGGAAATATGTTTGTGGAGGTCACCGACAGTTTTTCTTTGGGCGGTGGTTACGAGAACTCACAGAAGCAGGCAGACAGCTTTTCTGGATCTCGGAATGCCCGCTATGATTTGCTTTCTAAAAATACCAACATGAAAGCTCAGCGTGTTCGCGGCTTGATCTCATACAGCTCCGTGAAATCATTTTTTAGAAAAACAGCTTTGTTACCTATGATTGTGACCTTGGAAGTTTCCGATGTGGTCGCCGGAGAAAACGTCGAACGTCAACTGGTTCAAGAGATGAACCTGACGATGTTCTTTTAACGGGAGGGCTTATGGTAAGAAATAATATTAAAATAATTCTAGCATCAGCTCTTCTGGTGAGCGCTTGTGCTCCCAAGGTTCAGGACCGACAGTTTAAGCCTCCACAAACTTCCTTTGGCCCGCGCTTTGAGGATGTAGATTTAAGTCATGATTTGAAACAGTCGGACGTCTTCGTTGCAGATATGAGTTGGAAGGGCAGAGTCACTACATCGACTTTCTTTCATCAAGCTCAACATCTCGTGCGCTTGGGAGAGCTTACTAGCAATGCTTCGTTAGGCGCTAAGGCCTTGGGGTGGGTAAAGGCGTTCTATTCGAACTCTCGCACCACTTCGGCTATGGATTTTGCGCAAAGTCCTTTTGCATCTTTAGCCACAACACAGACTCAAGAAGAGGTGCAAAAAAGTTTGGTTGAAATCAGTGATGATCTGCAAAGGGCAAGACTTCTGGTGAAAACCAAGGTTGTTGAGTACGGCAAGAAGTATACATGGAACACTTCAAAGCAGAATTTATTGAAAGTCCTAGATCAAGCAGAGGACTTTACGAAGTATTTAACTAAGAACCTGGGTAGCTTTGGGATGACAAAACAGATAGAGGACGGAGTTCGCGAGGAATTGGTCAAGCAAACTCGTTCCCTGTTCACGGACCTTCGCGCCTTAGCCCCAGAGTTTTACACAACGAAATCTTTCTCTCGATCGTTGCAGTTAATTGAAGATGCGTTGGTGAAATTTCAGATTCCGATGCCTGCAGAACTGGCTCCAAGCTTTGCGCAAGGCAAGGCGTTGGCATCTGAATTGGATAAAATGGATGACCCTCAAGGAGCCTTAACAGTTCTTGTCGACGTTTGGAAAATTCTTGATACCAAAGAACGGGAAGAAAACTTTAGGCCTGCGAATGAATCTTTGTTCGACTTCCTTTCTAAGCAAGATAACGATTCTTTGAGTTGTCTTAGAAAGCCTGGTTGCAATGGCGGTATCTTCAAAGGAATTGCCAAGAAGCTCTTTATTTTGCCGAAACTAGACAAGTATGGTGTCGGAAAACTGAAGCAAGACCTGAATCAAAAAACTTTGAGCTATGTGATTTCTGAAGTTGAAACTTTTGCGCAAAGATTTATGACAAGTCTTCCGCAAACCTTTGCTGATCAGATCGAGCAGGGCTTGGCGAAGAAAGCGGAAGAGTTGAAAACGGTGCAAACGACCTATCCGGATTATTTAAAAAATCTATTGGGTAAATGGTCTAAGAAATCTTTGGGAAAAACCCAAGGGCAGGTGCCAGGATTTGAGATTTCAACAATTGATATCAATGTTTCAGAAAAGTCGGCTTTGAGCTTGAATCCAGTCGGTGATCTTTTGAATTTGAACTCTTCAACGGCCGGGGCATCTATTGCCATGAATGCTTTGCTGATGGATTATTTATCGTCGGATGACTCTTTGGGGATGCAGAGGGCGCTTTCGCAGGTGAATAAGTTGATCACTGTCGGAGGATATCGAGATGATCAGAACAAATTGGTTCCGGCTTTGTTGTCTCCGGTCGAGTCGGTGCGCAGTCCTTTGGATATTATGAATTTTTCTGAGTCGACAAGTCATATTTCCTACCGTATTCCAGATCGTATCAAGCTTTTAGATTCATTCCATGCCGACGATAAGACTACTTACGATAAGAGTTTTTCCGCAGCGGGCTTTGCCGAGCAAATTGAAGGTCTCAGCAGAATGCTCCGGCAAACAGCAGATTGGAAACACACGGGCTTTGATTCCTTGTTGGGGAAGGTTCAAGCTCAGGAGCTCTCTGACGAGATTCAAGCCGAAGCCTTGCAGCGTCCATTGTTCCCGAAAGACAGTTTTTTTGCTCTGAACTTAGGTGACGTCGCTGTTCTATTGAAAGACATCACCAAGAAGGCCACTCCGGTTTTTTTGGTGACCTTAAATAAAAATATTATCTGGGCAGACCAATATGATTCCCACGGAAGTGAAACTGCAATTATGGCGGGAATCGTGGACATTGTGGATGGTAAGAAATCCAATGTTGTTCAATCCCGGGATGTTGCCAAATTTCTACTTTCGCTTGCCGAATTCTTAAATGCCACGGACGGGGCCGAGAACACGAAGTCGTCTTTGCTTTTAGAAAAAGATAAAAACGGACAGTCTCCGATTGATGCTTTGAAAGAGGGCCGAGCTGACGTAAAGCTTTTGGTTGTAGCATTGGCGAATTTTATCTCCAATCAATTGGCGAATGAAAAATCCTTGATTCAGTCGCAATACTATTTACAGGAATTGCAGCGTTCTAATAATCCAAGTTTTGATGTGGAAGTTCAGGCCTATTCCATTCGGGCTTTGTTGGCGGCCTATGAGATCACGCACATTGAGGCTTATCTGATTTCTGCTCAGGAAATTTATTACTCCATGAATCGACAGCTGTTTAATCAGCAAAGCCATTTTTACGTCAATGGTGACGGCAAAGACCTAGAGGTTCCAGAGAAAGTTCATACTTTATTGGCTTTGCAAGAATTGAAACCCTTCTTGCCTGAAGCCAGCCAGTTGCAACTAGAGAAAATTTCGGCCCCTTGGATTAAAGCTTTACAGAAACTTCAATAGCAGGATAGGACATCATCAAGATGTCCTCAATCAACCCACATTTTACTTTTAATTACTCGCAGCCAGAAGAATATCGATTCTCCCATGACTCGGTTTTTTTGGCCCGTAAAGTATTTGAGCTGATGACGTCTGAAGAAATCCAAAATATGCGTGGCTTGGACTTGTGCTCGGGCTGCGGGATCATCGGTTTGGATTTTTTATTTCACTGTCAAAAAGAGTGGGGAATGGTGCCGACAAGTTTTGACTTCTTGGAAGTTCAAGATGTCTATCGTCCTCACTTTGCTGAAAACGTCGCAAGACTGGGCGCTGTGAAAACAAAGATCCAATTTGTAAATCGCAATTACACTTGTCTTCAGGAGCCTGACTTCAAAGAAAAATATGATCTGATTCTTTGCAATCCGCCCTATTTTTTCGCGAACAAGGGGACCTTGTCGCCTTCAGAATTTAAAAATCGGTGTCGCTTTTTTATGGATTCAGGATTTACCGAACTGCTGATAGGAATTTCAGCTAGTTTGGCGCCCCAGGGAAAAGCATATCTATTGCTGCGAGATCTATCTGAGCACGGATGGCATTCTTTAGAAGAGGCTGGAACAATCCTTAAAGATTCTATGCGAATTGAACTTTTGGGGGACATTCGTGGGACCCATTTCGTACGTCTAAGCCATTTAAATTCTTTATAAATCCTTCTTTGGCTAATTGGTTTTCATTTATTCAAAGGCCGGGGCTGAAGCATGACTTTAAAGAGGCAATCCGCTACTTGATGGACACTCAAATAGGGGTCTATTTTTATGATGAAATCACAAGCTCTTGTATTGGCTTTCCTCGTTCAACTTATTGCTCTTCTTCCATTGTCTTCCCAGGCATGTCCGTTGGGTGCTAAGGAAACACATCTGACTGTTCAGCGTGTGATGATGAATTTTGGCAAATATGTAGGTCAAGCAGATTACGTTGTCTTGTTAGGTGCGAAATATCCAAACGAAACGGTCACAGATGCACAGATTGCTGACGCTGTGAGCAGGCTGGGTTTAGCGATCACTTGTGCAGAGGCGGTTATTAACAACCCGACTGGCGATCTTCTTCCGGGCAAATCTATTTTTCTAGAGGGCGATGCTCTTAAAGAATATATTGAAGACTATGTCTATTTCATGACGGACTTCCGTGATGCTTTGGTTCACTACAAAGCAAGCTTTGAGGCTATTGGCGCAGTGAAAGCAGCCGACAGAAACTGGGATGAATTGTACGCTGAAAGCAAAAAGCTTAATGATTTGATCGACCATGCGCACAGAAAGATGTCCGATGGGGGCAACACTCACTCGCAAGTGGCTCCGATGAGTTTGCTTCCAACTTTGGCGGCAAATCCTGGTGGCAGCTTGAAGCAAAACATGAAAGCGGCAGAGAAAAATTTGAAAGCCATTGCTGCGACAATCAATGATTCTTCTAAGAATCAAGAAAATGCGGCTTTGGCTTATGATGCCGCCGCTTACTTTCACATGACGTATTCTCAAATCCCTGACTCAATTGCAGAACTTCCAGCAAGCCGCCAGCAAGAGCCCTTACAGGGCTATCAAGCGGAAAACCGTAAAACTGTTGAAGCTTGGGGAAGTCTTGAAGAGGCCTAGCTTGCAAATGATCCGGCAACGGAAGTGCAACTTGGGAAAAGTTGAAGTAGTCTTAAGGAAGACGGCAACAACGAGTACAATCCTTAGAGAGCCATGTGGGGTGTAGTCATAAACCATGCCCACTGAGATCAGCCGGCGTGTTTTTCTTTT
>CAZPYX010000006.1:0-48654 GCA_964590635.1 uncultured Bdellovibrio sp. | reverse complement strand
AGGGAATGCATGACATTCTCAAGAATATCTTTGGCTTCAGTGGTTTTCTCTAAAGTCTCTGCAAGCTTATTGTAGTCGGAAAAAACTTGGGCGTGTTCATCATTGCTTTTATATTGAAGGCGCTCTTTCCAGTTTTGATTATTTAATTTTGCAAAAGCCAATTCCAAAGATCGCAGCGGTGAGGTCAGAAGCTTTGCTAGCATCAAAAAAATCAGGATGAATATTCCCAGGGAGGCCATCGCAGCTATAGTAAAAGGAATAAGGTATTTACTTAGTGGCGCAACGGCTTCGTCACGGTTGATTTTTGCGACGATGAGCCACTCTCCATCTCCAGGGAGATGGATTTTTCCAATGGAAGCTAATCCGGGCTCATCCATATAATCGTTTTCGCTGGTTATCAGCTCTTCGGAGCGAAAGTAGTGACGGGTTTTTTCGGTAGATAAGCCTAATTTTAAAGCGGTGGTCTTGGACTCTTCTAAGGCAGTGATGACTTGCTTACTGCCCCCCAAGTTTTCATATTTTCGTAGAAACTTAGAGGGATTTTCAAAGAAGGCGCGAGAGTTATTGCGTAGGAGTCCATCCGGACCAATTGCTAAGACCTCGCCGGTTTCCTTAAGGCCCATTTTTTTCCATTGATTGTTATCGCTTAAGATTTGATCAATGCGATCCAGAGAAATCTGAAAAATCACCGCTCCGAGGAGCTGAAATTTGTCGAACACGGGGCTGACAAAGTAAGCAGCCGGTGCGAGAGAGAAAACTCCAGATGATGAAAAGTCATAGAATTTGTAACTGCGTGGAGCCGCAGTCAAAGACCAACGATAAGCATCGCCTAGCGAGGTGCTAGAGAAAACGCCAGAGTTTAGATTGGTGCCGAAATTTAAAGACTTTTGAAGTGAGTAGACCACGGTTCCGGTGTTGTCGACCAAAAGAATATCCGAAATATTAAATCGTTCAGCATAATCGAGAAAAAATGGATGAATGGATTCATGAATTTTGAAGAATGGCATTCTCTCTTGGCCGCGAACAGTGACAACACTTTTCACGGGCACATCGTCGTTGGCAGCTTGCTTTAGAAACTGAGCTTGAAGAAAAAGAGGAAGTTTATGAAGAAGATGAATAGTTTTTGAAAGGTCAGGTTTGTCTTCGGCATTATAAGCTCTGACCAGTTGGTCTTGCCAAGTGGCGATCTGAGAATTTTTAGTGAGCCATCGATAGGTTTCATCTTCCGCATGATAAAATTCTTTGAGTGAGGTCCGTGTTCTTGCAAGTTCAGAAGTGACAGACAAAGCCTTTCCTAAATTTTCCATTTCATTTTGTAAAATCTGAGTTCTGTTAAGGCGAGTTTGCGTGAGTTGCTCTGTAAAGCTGGTCTCAAGGGAAGATCCACCTACTTTATAACCGATCAACCCAGCCGCCACTATGGCGCCCAGAATGAGGACGGTTGTAAATAGAAGCAAGCGAGCCCGTATTGTCATAGTTTTTTACATCGGAACGAAGTGAATCTCAATATTCTCGAAATGTTTTTTCATGTTTGTTGCTATGCTAGCGAGTGGAGTGCCATCGTTATTCTTTGCAGCCTTTTCCATGTCAGAAGCCATCGAGCTGAGGTCGACAAATCCGTATCCAGCAGCAGCACCTTTAATTTTGTGAGCCAGCTGTGCGATGGCAGTGAGGTCCTTCTTTTCAATAAGTTCTTGCAGGGAAGCGATGTCTTTTTTTCGATTCTCTAAAAATTGCGGAATCAAATCCTGAAGATCAGCGTCAATTTCTACTTTAATTTTTGCCATTGCCATGACCTTTTATCTCCGGAAATCCCCTCATGTTTCAATGCCTTTCAGTTTGGTAGACTGTTTATTGCATAGATTTAATAACGGGAGTAAATTGGGCCCATCTCCAGCGAAAGGGCTTTGCTGTGTTGAAGAAAATTCTAATCCTGTCGTCTTTATTACTCACTCTATCATGCACCTCAAAAAAAGAGTTAGGAAGTGAAAGTCATCCGATTCAGTTTGCTCTGGTCCCGGGGCAAGATTCAGCGGTCCTAATGGAGAATGGAAAGCTCTTAGAAAAATGGATTCATGAACAGACGGGCTTATTTGTAAAAATGCAGGTGCCTACAAGTTTCATCGCGGTCGTGGAAGCTTTGGGATCGCAGAGAGTTGACGTCGCGATTTTAAATACCTTTGGCTATATTTTGGCTCACGAAAAATACCAAGTTTCTGCCAAGTTGATCGGTGTAAATTTAGGAAGTTCTGAATATTGGGGTCAGATCATTACTAGCAATCCTAAAATTAAGACTCTTCAGGATTTAAATGACAAGAAATTCGCCTTTGTTGATCCAGCGTCGACCTCTGGCTATTTGTTGGCCGCGAAACTCTTTAAAGATGAAAATATAAAGCCTTCTGAGGTCGTTTTTGCGGGGAAGCACGACAGTGTTGTGACGATGGTTTACCAGGGACGTATTGATGCGGGAGCTACTTACCACACTTCTGCAGAGAATGGAGTTCCTCAAGATGCACGTCGTTTGGTAGCAGCTCAGTTCCCGGATGTTTATCAGAAGGTTCGCATTCTCAAGCTCACGGGCCCAATTCCAAGTGATCCGGTAGTGTTCCGAAAAGACCTTCCTCCTGATGCCGAGGCAAAGTTGATTGCGGCCCTTAAAAGTTTTGGGTCAACCCCAGAGGGCGCCAAGGCCCTCAAGAATCTTTATCATTTAACAGGGTTTAAAGACTGCACCGACAAGGACTATGATGCCACTCGAAAAATCCTGCTCGATCTAGGTAAGAGCGTTCAGGATTTCGTAAAATAATTTACAAGTCTGTGGGAAGCTCATGTTGAATATACCCACTTTGTTTTAGAAACTGGTTACTTAGCCGTCCCTTTGAGATCTTGCACGATTCGATCTGCTTTATACACTTTTTCTAAAACTTCCAAGACGGAAGCACTGTGTACCGCTACAGCACGGTTGACGGAGCCATCATATCCATAGTCGCCACCCAAAGACTGAATGTTACCATCAAATATAAGGCCGACTATTTCCGAGTCCTTGTTGATAACTGGAGAACCTGAATTTCCCCCGATAATGTCATTGGTGCTGCAGAAATTAAATGGTGTCTCTTTGTTTAAAGAATCTTTCGCGTTGATCCAAGATTCCGGCAAAGAAAAAGGGTCACTGCCGGTGGCGCGTTCGTAAGCCCCAGCAATATTAGTGACCGGTTTAAGCCATTTTCCATTCTCGTTATAACCTTTCATTTGCCCATAAGAGATGCGAAGAGTGAAGGTAGCATCGGGATAAGTCTTTGTTCCATAGACAGCAAATTGGGCCTGCGCAATTTTTTCGCCAGCTCTGGTCATTTGGGGTTCGATGTCCTCTTCAAATTTCTTTCTAAGAGCACGTGCATCCGGGTCCATGGCGAGGGCTAATTTGATTAAAGGATCTGTCGAAGCTTCAATTGCCTTCTGATTGTTAAACAGTTGCTCGCGCACTTTTACATCTTTGAGTTGCGTTTTATTGATCAGATCACTCGAAAGTTCTGCGGGTGATTGTTTGCCTAGAAATTTATGTGCAAAAGGGTCATCAGCCGTTAATTGCTCTCTCATTTTAGTCAAATTGTAAGTGAGATTAACGATTTCAAGATCATTGTAAATAGGTGCAGTGCTGAAAAGACGTTGTTTCATTTGCGGCAGTGCTGAATCGGCAAATTCACGGAAGCGCTTTTCATTGGGCTTAGGAAGTTCATACGCAGCGCGAACCAAGGTCTTGGCAATACCATAAAGACGAGATCCATAAGAGTAATCATCTTTCCACTGCAGAGCTGTGTGAATGTTTTTGAAATCCTTTTGCGCAAGAGTCATTTCATCCCAAGCCGAACCGTAGTTCTTTTTCCACAGGGGATTAGCATTGATCTTTTTACGCAGATCACTTTCCTGTTCTGCTTTTTTTGCGAAGAATTCTTTGTCGGTTAAAGTAAAGAATCGGCCCCTGAGGGCTTTGAGGCTGTTTTCAACTCCAAAAAGCTGTCCGTTCGAGATGCGCTTTTGTTCAGCGCCGCGATTTTGGAATTCAGTGAGAATGCCGCGAAGTTCAGAAAGATACATCAGACTTTCAGGGCCGCGTGTATCGCGGATGTACTCAAGTTGACTGATGGTCAGTAAGCGAGAGGTATTTCCAGGGTGCCCAGTTACGAAGGTCAGTTCGTTCTCGCGAGGTCCCGCAGCAGACCATTTGAAATAGTCTTGAGCTTTTAGTGGTTGGTTGTTTTCGTAGACACGTAGGAACGAAATGTCGAAATCATAGCGAGGGAACATGAAGTTGTCTGGATCCCCGCCGAAGAAAGCGATCGAGAATTCCGGAGCGAAAACTAAGCGCACATCTTGGTAGCGTTTGTATTTATAAAGATTGTACTGTCCGCCGTGATAAAGAGATACAGTGTCACATCGAATTTCATCAGAACCTTGCGAGCACTCCTTTTCAAGGGTGGACATTTCGGCCTTTAAAGCTTCGTTGTATTCTTTGCCTTGAAGCTTTTTAACTTTTCTTTGAATACGAGCTGTGACGTCAGAGATTTCCACAAGCTTATCCACTTCGATTTCAGGACAGCGAACTTCTTCGCCTGCATTTTTGGCGTAGAATCCAGAGGCAACAAAGTCTTTCTTTTCCGTCGAGAGCTGTTCGATACAAGAGTGGGCACAGTGATGATTCGTCATCACCAGACCGTTGGATGACACAAAGCTTGCCGAACATCCACCTGCCAAGCGGGCCGAGGAAAGTCGGACGTGATCGAGCCAGGGACCCGTGGCTTTAAAACGGTACTTTTCTTCTACGGCTTTCGTTGGAAAGTTGTTGAATGTCCACATGCCCTCGTCGGCGATGGCGTGGTTTGCCAAAAACAAAAAAGCAAAGATACAAAACAAGTACTTGCGATTCATGATGCGCTCCTTCTGAAAGACCGGTGGTTTATTCAATCCCGGGAGGAGGAAAAATACAATCTGGTTAGTTGACTTTGACACGTCAAACCTGATTAGCTTTTGACTATGGAAAAACAATATCAAACTGGATTCGGAAATCACTTTTCTTCAGAAGCTCGTCCCGGCACGTTGCCGTTGGATCAAAACTCTCCGCAAAAAGCTCCGCAAGGACTTTATGCAGAGCAACTGAGTGGATCTGCGTTCACTGCTCCGCGAGCAAGTAATCTTTATTCTTGGCTCTATCGTCTTCGTCCCTCTGTCATGCATAAGCCCTTTCAGCCGTTGAAAGAATTAACAGAAAAAACTTTCTTCAAGCCAAGATACACAAATCCCAATCAAATGAGATGGAATCCTAATCCGGCTACAACTGCGAAACAGCACTTTGTTGAAAGCATTCGCACCGTGTGTGGAACGGGTAGTAGTCATGAGCAGCGTGGTCTTCACGTTCATCTTTATTCATTTTCAGAGTCGATGGGTACTCGCTATTTCATGAATGCAGATGGTGATTTTCTTTTTGTTCCTCAATCAGGGTCTATGGAAGTAAAAACTGAATTTGGAATTCTGCGAGCTGATGCGGGAGAAATCGTCGTTGTTCCGCGTGGAATAAAGTTCCAGGTGAATCCTTTGAATGGCACAACTTGCAATGGTTACATCGGTGAAAATTTCGGTGCGCCTTTTCATCTTCCCGAGTTAGGTCCCATCGGAGCCAATGGTTTAGCACATCGTCGTCACTTCTTAGCGCCAGTAGCTGCTTTCGAAAATATTGAAGGCAAGTTTGAGTTGATTGGAAAGTTCGCAGGCGAATTGTGGAATGCTGAAATGGGGCATTCACCTTTGGATGTCGTTGCTTGGCATGGCAATTATGTTCCCTATAAATATGATTTGAAGAAGTTTAATACCATCAACACTGTCAGCTTTGATCATCCGGATCCATCTATTTTCACGGTACTAACTTCACCAAGTGATACGGTGGGAACTGCCAACGTGGACTTCGTGATTTTCCCACCTCGTTGGATGGTTGCGGAACATACTTTCCGTCCCCCTTATTTCCATCGTAATTGCATGAGCGAATACATGGGTCTCATTTATGGAGTTTACGATGCAAAGACTAGCGGGGGATTTGTGCCCGGCGGGGGCAGTTTGCATAATTTCTATTCGGCGCATGGACCGGATGCAGATACTTTTGAAAAAGCCAGCGAGGCAGATCTAAAGGCCCATAAAATTGAAAATACGATGGCCTTTATGTTTGAATCGAGAGTTCCCTACATGGTAACGGACTTTGCGATGCAAAAAGGCTTCTTGCAGGATGACTATCAAAACTGTTGGCAAGGTTTTAAAAAGAATTTCCGAGATTAATAAAAAGGCGAAGTTATAAACTTCGCCTTTTTTTATTTTACAGCTGACATAAAGTCTTTTAATAAAAGCCCTTGGCCTAAAGAGGCTTTTGCCGTTTCTACCTTTTGAATATTCAACGCCTTCATATAACCAAGAACTAACGCTAAATTTGTGACATCCGTTGTTTTATAGTCACCCTTCAACCGAGTATCAGACAGTTTAGATTTTTCTAGCAAAGTCTGAGTAATCTCATCCTGTGTGAATTCCGACTTTTCTTTGCCTGTCTGGTCTTGGATTGAAGAGGAAAGGACTCCGCCGACGCCAATCCAAAGGGCCGATAAGGCGTGCTTTTTAAAATAACCCGGAACATTTTGATAGGCGTGATTTTTAGCCAGCTGAATCGCCGCTTCGCGGTTGTTTCCCAAGGGATTTGGTGAAGAACTATTTTTTGGATTTTTGAACTGCAAGACTTCAAGCACTTTATTTTTAAAAGTGACGGAAGCGAGGTTACCCTTATAGATCTGATGTTTGCCATTGTTGTCCGCATACATCTGCATGGAACCTCCGCCGATGTCCCAGACGATGATCTTATTCAGTGACTGTCTTGTTACTGATAATTTTGTGGTTGCTAGGGCGGAAAGAAATCCCAGCTCGGCCTCTTGATCTTGCGTGATGATATGGACGGGAACTTTGATAGCGTTAGAAATTTTCTTTGCGACCTCTTGTCCATTTTTTGCGACACGAAATACTGAAGTGGCGACAGCTTTGATTTGTGTGGGATTGAGCTGTTGCATTTTTGTGACCATGGCATTCATCTGGGGAATGGCTTCATCTAGCATGGTCTGGGGAATTTTTTTGTCAGTGGATTTTTCGAGGGCCTCGCTGAATGACAGGGGTAGGCGGTCTTCAAAAATAATTTTAACAATTTTTTGTTCACAAATATCAACTTCGGCAACAAGTCCCTTGGTCGTGCCTGAGCCAATATCTAGACTGCCGCGATTTTGCAGACAATTCTTTGCTAAGACGAAATGAAACGAAAATATGATTAGAAGTGACGAGATGATTTTCATCGTCCTAGAATAAGTTATGAACTTTACTCCAGCAAGTTTCCCGACATTAATAGCCTTTGGAATAGTTAATATCGCTGTTATCTGGATGTTTTTGACCGGAATCCACTATTCAAGCCGAAGACTTCTCGAGAATCCAACGAAGGCAACTTTGAAGGCGGGATGGGGGCTATTGGTTTGGCTAGGTGTTTTGTCTTTCGTGATTACAAGTGGAATTCTTGAAAGACACGCATTCCCCGGAGTTCCTTTATTTTTTATTTCTATCATTGTTGTGGTGTTGTGGTTTTCGCTTTCCCATTGGGGCGCAAAAATGGCTCTCGCTATTCCTATTGGATGTCTTGTGGCATTTCAGATTTTTCGTCTACCTCTAGAACTGATCCTAGATTTATGGGCAGAGCAGGGAACTATTCCTCGAACTATGACGTGGACTGGTCAAAATTTTGATGTGGCAACTGGGATCTTGGCTTTGATCATTGCTCCTTTGACTGGAAGATATCGATTGTTAGCTTGGACTTTTAATGTGATGGGCTTGGTGTTGCTGATAAATGTGATGCGAGTTGCGATGATGTCCTCGCCTTTGCCTTTTGCTTGGGACGTTCATCCGACTTTGCAATTAGTTTTTTATATGCCCTATGGTCTTATTGGCCCGGTCTGCGTTGGCGGAGCCTTAGCCGGGCACATCGTTTTGACCCGGGCCCTTCTTTATCATTAAAGGTCATTATTTAAGAATGTGTTTACACCTTTAAGATAAGAGACCTCAACTTTGAAAATTGTATCCCAAGTTGACGACATGAATACAGTGATCAATCAGATTATTAATTATTTGTGCATAAACTGACTGGCATTGTGCAGGTGATAGTCATGACACCGGTGTTGTTATTGGTTTCGCTGATGTCGGCTTTGACGTGTTGAAAAGCAAGAACTAAGAGTGCAAAAAGTGAGAAGAGAAAAAGCTGTTTCATAGAAACTCCCTTTTCTACATCTTGATAGCATTTTTGCATTTGTTAAGGCCAATTTGTTTTCTGTGCACTTACACTGGGCTGGATGTTTGTTCGCAGAGGTTCATTCGTTATATTTGAACTTTTTGTCTGATCTTCCGATTCTTATTTTCATCTGATATTCAATTAGGAGGAATCGTGGAAGACGAATCATCGAAGAAATTTGAAGTTTCTCGACGAGAGGCCTTGAAGATTGCAGCAACCGGAATATTAGCGACTCTACCTCTTGCCAGTGTGGCAGAGAAAGCAGAAGCAGCAGTTTCTAAAGGCAAGGCGGCTGTTCACAACGCCTCAAAGACAACGGCTCCTAAAACCAAATATATATTTTTAAATAAATACGAAGCGGCGTTTATTGAAGCCGCAGTTGCGCGTTTGATTCCGGCAGATGAAAAGTGGGGCGGTGCGATCGAGGCCGGAGTCCCAAATTATATCGATAAACAATTGGGTGGAACATGGGGTGCAGGGCAGCGCCTTTATCGAAGTGGACCTTGGTCACAAGGAATAAAGACCCAAGGTTATCAATTGCCCTTCACGCCCGCTGAACTATTTAGAACAGCTTTGAAGGCACTTTCTAAAGATATGAAAACTCCATTGGGAAAGATGAGTCCAGCACAACAGGATGACTTCTTGAAAGGCCTTGAGAAAGGCGGAACAGATTTAGGCGGAGTTCCTTCGAACGTCTTCTTTTCATCTTTACTGCAACTAACAATGGAGGGCTTCTTTTCAGATCCGGTCTATGGCGGAAACTATAACATGCTTTCTTGGCGCATGATTGGATTCCCTGGCGCATATGGTAGCTATTACGACCTCATTGAAAAGCATGGAATTAAAATTGATCGGGCGCCTATAAGTTTGGCCGAGGATTCCATGGGGCATATCCATCAACATCCAAATATTCCTGCAAGCCTGGGATCAGTCAAAGGAGAGAAGTAATGGCAACTCGTTTAAAACCCGTGGACGTTGTTACAATTGGTGTCGGTATGACCGGAGGAATTTTAGGCAAGGAGCTTGCGGCCTTAGGCCTTAAAGTGGTGGGTTTGGAAAGAGGACCGTCCATCGACACCGTTCCTGATTTTCAATCTCCAAGTATGCATGATGAATTGAGATTCGCAGTTCGTAAGGGTCTTATGCAAGACAATACGAAGGAAACTGTGACTGCGCGGAACTCTTCAGATCAAACGGCTTTGCCCATTCGTCGGTGGGATAGCTTCTTGCCAGGCACCGGTGTTGGTGGAGCCATGGTTCACTGGAATGGTCAGACTTACAGATTTCAAGTCGCAGATTTTATCTATAAATCCCATATTGAAAAACGTTACGGGAAAAAATTTCTAGATCCTGAGCTGCAAATTCAAGATTGGGGCGTTACCTATGACGAGCTAGAACCACACTATGATAAATTTGAGTACTTATGTGGAACCAGCGGTTAGGCTGGAAATATTAAAGGAAAAATTCAAAAAGGTGGAAATCCTTTTGAGGGTTGGCGTTCTCGGGGATATCCCACTCCGCCAATGAAAGAACATTATGCGGGTTCTATTTTCAGAAAAGCCGTGACGAATTTAGGATACAGTCCCTTTCCGCAGCCATCTTCAAATTTAAGTCAGCCTTATACAAATTTCGAAGGTCTTTCGATGCAGGCCTGCTCGTTCTGTGGATTCTGCGAGCGTTTTGCCTGCGAGCACTACGCGAAATCAAGTCCGCAAACAATTATTCTTCCTGCGGCTTTAAAGCTTTCAAATTACGAAATGCGCACGGGTTGTCAGGTTTTAAAAATCAATTTGGACAGTACGAAAAAGAAAGCCACGGGCGTTACTTATGTGGATGCTGCGGGAAGAGAGTTTGAACAGCCTGCAGATCTTGTTTTATTGACAGCGTTCTCGTTGAACAACGTGCGGATGATGCTGTTATCGGGGATTGGTAAACCATACGATCCAAAAACTGGCGAAGGTGTTATTGGTCGAAATTATGCTTATCAAACCATGAGTGCAGCACAAATATTCTTTGATGAAAGCGTGAATATCAATCCATTCATGGCGTCGGGTTCTTCGGGAACTTTGATTGATGATTTCTCTGGCGACAACTTCGATCATGCTCCCTTGAAGTTTATTGGAGGAGCCTACATAGGCGCGATTAATACGAACGGTCGTCCGATTGAATATCGTCCTACACCACCGGGAACGCCAAAGTGGGGCGCCGATTGGAAGAAGGCCGTAGCGAAGCACTACAACCATACAATTAACTTGAATGGTCACGGAAGCTCGACAGCTTGTCGACAAAACTATTTAGATCTAGATCCAACGTATAAAGATGCCTGGGGACAGCCATTGTTGCGCATGACCTTTGACTTTCCAGATAATGATATTCGCATGGCTCAATTTATCGCCGATAAAATGAAAAAGATTGGTGATGCCATGGGGGGGCAACAGGCAGCTGCGCAGGCTCGACAAAAATCTTGGGACACGACGATTTATCAAACTACCCATAATACGGGTGGGGTAGTTATGGGAACGGATCCCAAGACAAGTGCGGTGAATCGTTATTTGCAAAGTTGGGATGTTTCGAATCTCTTTGTCGTTGGTGCTTCGGCATTTCCGCAAAATGCTTGTTACAATCCGACGGGAACCGTTGGTGCATTAACATACTGGGCCGCAGATGCTTTGAAGAAATATGTCAAGTCACCTGGTGCATTGGGGTAGCCATGAAAAGGTTCATACAGCTTTTAACAGGGATTGTGTGCGGTCTATCAATGACAGCTTGGGCCGCCGAAAGAGAACCCGACATCAAGGCCGGAGAAGTCATTGCGACGAAGGGCACAGAGGCAGGTGCCACGGCGTGCTTTGCTTGTCATGGCACTCGCACGGAAGAAAATAAAACGGGATCTTTTCCGCGTCTTATCAATCAGTCGCAATATTATATTGCGACCCAGCTGAAGGACTACGCGAATGGAAATCGCAACAACGCGGTGATGGGGCCCATTGCAAAATCTCTTACCGAAAATGAACGAGAAGATGTCGCTGCCTATTACGCAAATATTTTGTTTCAAACTCCAAAGGCAACTAAGAAGCCTTCTGCGGCAGTTTACAAGCGTGGGGAAATTCTGGCATCTATCGGTGACCAGAAACTGCAACTTCAGGCCTGCAACAATTGCCATGGCCCCGGAGGTATTGGACTGGCCCCCACCATTCCGCCAATAGCGGGGCAACATGCGAATTATCTAGAAGCCCAGCTGAGATCTTGGCGGGATGGGCAAAGAAAAAATAGCAGTGAGCTGATGGGACCCATTGCAAAAAAATTAAATGATAAAGATATCGAAGCCTTGTCCCTGTATTTTTCACAAGTACAGATCGACGTAAAAAAAGGAGTAGCAAAATGATTCGAGAGGAACGAAAAAGAGAACACAGTCACCCTAAGCAAGTAAGTCCTAGCCAAGCTTTGTATGATATTGACGAGATTAAGCATCAAGCCTCGCGATCCGTTGCAGATGGGGCTGTTACAAAAAATTATCCGTTGGATGTGAAGCAAGCTTGTGTTCTTCTGAATGAAGCTTTGGCAACCGAGATACTTTGTGTGCTCCGTTATCGTCACCATCAAGTCATTGCCAAAGGTATCAACTTCCTTGATATTTCTAATGAGTTCCGTGAGCACGCAGAGAACGAAGAGCTTCATATGATGATGCTTGCTGACCGCATCAATCAGCTTGGCGGAAATCCTGACTTCAATCCACTTTCTGTTGCCCATACAGCCGTCACAGAATATGGAGAGGGTCGAGATCTTCGGGGATTGATTAAAGAGGATCTTATCGCTGAAAGAATTGTGATAGATGTCTATCGTGAGATGATTGCTTGGTTTGGCCAAGGAGATTCAACCACACGATGTATGTTGGAGAAAATTCTTGCCGACGAAGAAGAACATGCCAATGAAATGGCGGATCTTCTTGCGCTTAGTGAAAAGCACAACTGACCGAGGTCAAAAATGCGACCTCCGAGGAGGTCGCCATGAAAGAACAAAGATCACAGAATATTCTGCTGTGGTTGGTGGCGATTGGCTTTTTCATGGAGACGTTGGATTCAACGATCGTGAATACGGCGCTTCCGTCAATGGCCAAAAGCTTAGGAGAAAGTCCTCTTCTTATGCAATCGGTGGTGATTGCATATTCTTTAACAATTGCCATTGTGATTCCCGCCTCAGGTTGGATTGCTGATAAATTTGGAACACGAAAAGTATTTTTTAGAGCCATTCTTTTATTTAGCTTAGGTTCTTTGGCCTGTGCCTTTTCTCAAACTCTTTCGCAGTTAGTTGTTTCTCGAGTATTGCAAGGCATGGGTGGGGCTATGATGATGCCGGTGGGACGTCTTGCCGTACTGCGAGCTTTTCCGAATAAAGACTTTCTTCGCGCGATCAGCTTCGTCACCATCCCAGCTTTGATCGGTCCTTTGATTGGTCCAACGCTTGGGGGATGGCTGGTTGAATTCGCATCTTGGCACTGGATATTTTTAATAAATATTCCGGTGGGAATTTTGGGATGTATTGCAACTTACACTCACATGCCTGATAGCCGAGGGCCTGAGAATAGACATTTTGATATTCCGGGCTTTGTGATGCTTTCGATTAGTATGGTGTTCATTTCATTTGCGCTGGATGGTTTGTCAGAGCTGGGCTTTCAACACGCGACAGTGATGATGTTACTGATATTTGGACTGGCAAGTTTGACTTCTTATTGGTTGCACGCCCGGAAAAACACGAAGCCATTATTTTCTTTGGATCTTTTTAAATCACAGACATATACGATTGGTTTGATGGGCAATCTATTTGCCCGCATCGGCAGTAGCAGTATGCCTTTTCTTATACCGTTACTTCTTCAAGTCAGCCTTAAATTTTCCCCTTTTGAAGCGGGGATGACGATGATCCCTGTGGCTTTGGCTGGCATTTTTGCAAAGCGCTTGGCGACACCGCTTATTTTAAGAATGGGATATCGTAATGTTTTAGTGGGCAACACACTTTGTGTTGGTATTGGCATGGCTAGCTTTGCAATCTTCAGCGTTGATCAACCAAGCTGGCTTCGTTTGCTTCAGTTGCTTTTCTTTGGCACGGTGAATTCTATTCAATTCACGGCGATGAATACTCTGACCTTAAAAGATTTGGATTCGAAGTTAGCGAGCAGTGGAAACAGTTTGTTTTCTATGATTCAAATGTTAGCGATGAGTTTTGCTGTAGCAGCTGCGGGAGCTTTATTAAGTACATTTGCTGGTCATTACGGAGCCTCAGCGGATGGCTCGTATGCCCTTCAAGCATTTAGGGCGACATTTGTTTGCATGGGAATTATCACTTGCAGTTCTGCATGGATATTTTGGCAGCTTCCATCGGACTTAAAAGACTCAAGCCCTAAACCCGTGGAAGCTGTCTAAATCGCTAACTATTCAAGATGAGTTCTTTGTAGAGCGCGAGTGTAATCGCATTTTCCGGTGAAGGCGTGATTCGCAGCCCGTTCTTTTGGAGCATTTTCAAAGAAGCGACGGAATCCTGGAACATTCGTATCAATCATTCCTTTGATATCGTTTTGTGACGGATTGTGAGAGTTGCCCATTTCGAAAAGCAAAGACCAAACGCCGTGCTTCCAGAAAGCGTAATCTTCAAAGGCTCCGTCAGCCGCGTAAAGAAGTTCTTTCGAGTTTCCCACTGCATATCCGCTTTCCACCGCAGAAGCTTTAACCAAATTGATGAATGTGGATTCATAAGAAGTTGTCACATCATTGGTAGAGAAGCCCCAAGGATAAAGAACCGCTGGCCAATAAGTGTGTAGAGTTGCAGAGCTTACGATGTTCTTTTTGTCGATAAAGTCCGCCAAAGCTTTAGTTGCTTTAGATTGGAAAGACTTTGTATTGACACAAGGACCTGGGTAGTCGCGATTTTGATCGACACTTCCGGTGGGAAGTCTTTCGTAACGATTGCGAGCGTTGTATCCAGAAATATTCAAAACTGGAATAATATAGACTGTGTGACCGACGATAGGATTTTTTGCAAAAGCATCAGCTGCACCCATTGCAACCGCTGTCGAACCGTATTCATTACCATGATGAGTTGCGACGATAAGATCTGGAGTTTCACCGTTACCGATTTTTAAACCCATGATTGGATCGCCGGAATCAGAAACGCCGATATCAAACAATTGAGCTGTGGTTGGATTCTCTTGTGCAATTTTCTTAAGTCCATCTTGCACAACAGAATAGTTAGTTGGAGCCGCTGGGGCTTGCATCGATAGTAGAAGTGAAACGATAATATGTAGCATGCATTAAGGTTCGATTGACATTTGTGACTCTGTCAAAAGCGTGCGATGTTTATAGGAATAATCTGGATCTTGGTCTCAACAAGGGGAATTGCGATGAAGTTCATTAACATGGAAAAATTCGGTGGGCCTGAAGTGCTACAAATTCGTGAGCGAGAAACTCCGAAACCCGCAGCTGGAGAGGTTTTGATCGAAGTTCATGCAGCTGGAATCAATCGTCCTGATTGTTTTCAAAGACAAGGAAACTACCCACCACCTCCTGGTGCTTCGGATATTTTAGGTCTAGAGGTTGCGGGTAAGATTGTTTTGTGCGGCGAAGGAGTCCAGCGTTGGAAAATCGGTGACTCCGTGTGTGCTTTGATTTCGGGTGGGGGTTACGCAGAGTATGTAGCAGCCCCAGAGGGCCAATGTTTGCCCATTCCAAAGGACTTTGATTTCGTTCATGCAGCGGCCATTCCTGAAACTTTCTTTACTGTTTGGACAAATGTTTTTGAAGACGGACGTTTGCAAAAAGGCGAAAGCATCTTAATTCATGGAGGTGCCGGTGGTATCGGTACCACAGCGATTCAAATGGCCAGTGCCTTGGGCGCAAGAGTGTTTACCACAGTGGGAAAAAAAGAATCTGTTTCAATTTGTCAGAATTTAGGCGCAGAGCGAGCGATTCTTTATAAGGAAGAAGATTTCGTCACGGCGGTGAAAGAGGCCACTCAGAATCAAGGTGTGAATGTTATTTTGGATATGGTTGGCGGAGAATACTTTCAGCGCAACGTAGAAGCTCTTGCTGTGCAGGGACGTCTTGTGCAAATTGCAACTCTTCAAGGGGCAAAAGTAGAATTAGATCTTCGTAAGATGATGGCCAAGCGTTTAACTTTCACAGGATCTACGTTGCGGGCTCGTGCGGTGTCTGAAAAAACTCGTATTGCTCAAGCTCTTGAAAAGGCAGTTTGGCCCTTGTTGAACCGAGGGAAGATGAAGCCGGTGCTTTTCAAGGTTTTACCTCTGGAGAATGCTTCGGAGGCCCATGCTTTGATGGAATCCAGTCAGCACACCGGAAAGATCGTACTGAAGGTCAGATAAACTAGCTGTCGAAAACTCCCTTCGGAGAAATCGCTAATAAAGTTGTCATTGTGTGAAGCTGACTTTTCGTTAGAGTCAGTTCTTCTCTTTCAGATTCTTGAACAGTTTCGTCAATGAGGGACGAAATCTTTTTTACAAAGCCGTCATAAGTTTCAGAAGAAAGTTTGAGAGCTACTAATCTATGCAAAGAGTTCTTTTCAGGATGTTCCTGCAAAGCACGAGAAAGAGTTAGTTCTGACCATTCTCGATTCAAGCTGCGTGCTATTCTCGAGTTGTCCGGCCATTTAAATTTTCCAGCATGACGAGCTTTATAACGTCCCTTGCTAGTCGTGAGTAAATCTAAACTGACCAGGCGATCTAATAATCTCTTAAGATCCGCTTTGGTTAATCTTTGCAACTTTTCAATTTCAGAAATTTCGCAATGTTCGATGGCCAAGCGCCAGTAGACAGCAAGCAGATTGCGATTTTTTAGAAGAGCTTCCTGTTGGGCATTTGAAAGCTCCACTTCCGCAATTAAAGACTTTTCGGAAAGTGAAAAAAGTTGTCCAGGAAGGATGTCCAAGGCATCGCAGATCTGCAAAACACGACGGAATGAAATGTCTTTAGCGTTCAACATCTTCTTAATTCCAGATTCCGTCATGCGAAGTTGCGAGGCCAGTTCTGTGTATGTAACACCTTTGGCCTTCAACGCCTTTTTAATGCCATTGAGATAGATGGAGTGTTCCAAATGCTTCTCCCTTTATGCTATTAAAAGAACCCAAATAGGGAACCTTCAATCATATTATCATATAATAAGCCCTAAAATATATACTTAAACTATGAAAACAAATGCATTTACTCTAAGACGAAATAAATTGGCGGAAAAATTCTCGAGAACTCTTTTTGTGATCTCCTGTGGGGAAGAAAGTAAAAGATCTCATTCAGTAGGTTATCGCTTTAAGGCGGCTTCGGACTTCTCGTATTTAACGGGAGTAGAGCTGAACAATGCGATTTTAATCATAGCCGGAAAATCAAAGTACTTATTGTCAGCGACTTTTTCGGCGGAGGCCGCTCTTTGGGACGATGAGGGGGAGCTATCGGCTTCAGATAAAGAGAATTTGCAAGGTGTTCAATTTGAAAGCTTAGATAGGCTTGAAGATATTTTGATTTCGCACTTGGCGTATTTTGATCGCCTGGCGTTTGCGGTGGGACGAAGTTCTTCCGTGGATCACCGACTTCTTTCCTTGATCTCGTTTAACCGAAGGATAAGAAGTCGACAGACGGCCTTGCCAGTTTCTCTTTGTGACTCACGAACTTTAGTGGGGGCTTTGCGCATTAAAAAAGACGAAACTGAAATTGCTTTGATGAAAGAAGCAGGAAAACGGAGTTCCCTTGTTCATAACAGACTGATGTCGCAATCGTTTGTGGGAAGATCCGAGCGTGACATCTGCAATTGGATTGAGGCGCAGTTCATGTTGGAGGGAATGCAGTGGACGGCTTATCAAACAATTGTCGGAGCCGGGGAAAGATCTACCTTACTTCATGCAAGAGCCACTGACCGAATTATCAAAAATGACGAGTTGATTTTGATCGACGCTGGGGGCGAGTGGAAAGGTTACTGCGCTGATATTACACGTACTTTGATTTCTGGGAAGAAATTTACTGCAGAACAAAAAAATCTTTATCGGATTGTTTTAGAGGCGCAGAAGACGGTTATTAACGCGGCTCAAGTCGGAACCACGTTGCAAGAATTGCATCGCCTGTCGCTGGCAGTTTTAAGTGAAGGCTTATTGAAGCTTGGTTATGCGAAGGATCTTCTCGCCACAGATATTAAAAAACTTATACCTCATTCCACGTCTCATTGGATTGGTCTGGATGTGCATGACCCTAGCTCCTATTTTGATGACGCCGGTGCCGAAATAAAATTAGAGACGGGAATGTGCTTTACCATTGAGCCAGGACTGTATGTGCGTGAAGACATTCAGGGGTTTGCGGGTTATCAGGGACTAGGTGTGCGAATTGAGGACGATATTCTTATCACTGAAACAGGTCATGAACTTTTAACGTCCGTGGCAAAAGAAATAGAAGAGATTGAAGGTCTGCGAGGCTAGTGACTTTGAGTCTTTAAGAAATCCCTACTAATTAAAATTAAACTGCGGCACGATGGTCGTCATGCAACATATTGATCTTTATTGTATGGCAAATCAGGACAGAAGTGATCGTGTACGCTGGCTCTTAGAAGAGATGGGTGTTCCTTATAAAGATCACTATCTGAAGAAGAAACATGGTCATCTAAATACGGCAGAGTATCGCGATCTGAATCCCATGGGGCGAGTTCCAACAATTCGTGATCACGGCGTCGTGATTCATGAGTCGGCGGCGATTTGTTTGTATCTAGCAGATAAGTTTCAAGATCGTGGTTTGGCTCCAAAAATGGATTCGCCTGAGCGTGGTCTGTATTTGCAATGGATGGTTTGGTCTGTGGGAAGTTTGGAATGTGTGATTGCTCGCATGTTCACTCACGTCAGAACCGAGGAGGAGAAACAAGCCACCCATGATTTTGTAAAAGAGCAATGTGAAATTTTAAAGCTCGCGCTGATTCCTGTCCTGAGTAAGCACGATTATATTTTGCAAAGCGGATTTTCTGCTGCGGATATCATGCTAGCGGCAGTCATTCCTGGCGCTTGGGATTACTTGGTGGAACCGAATCCGGTTATTAAAAAGTACATGGAAAGATTGATGCAAAGACCAGCCGCTGTTCGTGCGAAGGTCTTTGAAGTTCCAGATATGAATTAGATAAGAACCAGGTGACGTTCAACTTCAAGAATAGGTGAAGTCAGTGGTTCAATGGTCACTTGCAGTTCTTTAAACTTTTTACGAGCTAAAGTGACTTCTTCGTCAATTTTTTCGCGACGACCTTTAAGCAGGAAATACTTTCCACCTTTATTGTAGTAGTGGCGACTGATATCCAGAATCACATCCACGGGCTTAAAGGCCCTTGCAGTGACGATGTCGATGTCCTGTAGGTTCAACGGAATTTCTCCATGAACAAATAAATTCGGAGCAATGGTTTTACAGCGATTCAAGAAATCTTGCTTCTTTTTGCTTTTTTCATAGAGGTGATATTTTACGTTGGGAAACTGGATGGCATAAAGGACACCAGGAAGACCCCCGCCAGAACCAAAATCTGCTGCTGATTTGATTCCTGCCGGGAATTTTTTTAGAGGCAAAAGACAATCAATCAAATGATTATCGATCAACTCTTCGAATTTCATCTGACGGCTGAATAAATTGAGTTCTTCGTTGGCGGCCCAAAGAAGATCAATATAAGCCTTCAACTGTGGCAAAGCTTCCTCGCGGAAGCCCAGTTCTAATATAAGCGGGATTCTGTTCTCAAACTGCATGCTTTCTTATACGGCCTTCGCTCAAAAAGGGGAAGATCAGAATGCAATTCGCGAAAAGTTAGTGCGAAATCATGGCTGAATCTTCAGGGGAGGCTTCAATTTTATGAACAATCTTCTTACTGCCCGTAAGTAAAATTGCTAAAGCCAACAACGCAGAACCAGCAAAGATGGCAGCGACAGGGAATACATGCTGAGCATTCAGTAGGCTGACAAAAGCTGCAGCGATGGCACCAATACCCATTTGCAGGGAACCCATGAGGGCTGAAGCGCTGCCCGCATTTTTTGCGAACGGAGCCATAGCTAGTGCTGAAGAGTTGGGGTTGGACAAACCCACGCATGCTAAGAATGCAAAAAACACCGCGATAACCCCACCGATGCCGTACCAATCATTGAAGGCGCCAATGGCAAATGCCACGCCGACCACGGACATTCCGATCATGGCTGCTTTTAAAATCTTTTCGTTGCTGAATTTGCGAAGGAAATAAATGTTTAACTGGCTTGCACCGATGAAACCAATTGAAAGGAAAGCAAAGATCCATCCATAAACTTTTTCACTGACTTTAAATATCTCCATGAATATTCCCGGAGAAGCCGCGAGATAAGCAAACAATCCTGAAAATGCGATGGAACCCGCAAGAGTGTAGGTATAAAACTGTGGCTCTTTTAAAATCGCCAGATAGTTTTTTAAGATCGGACCTGGTCGCAAAGACTGAGAATGATCAGGGGTGTGGCTTTCTGGCAAAGCGTAAATCACAACTCCTAAGATAATCGAGGCAATAAGTGCTAACGCCACAAAGATAGATTGCCATCCTAATGCCGCTGCTAAATAACCGCCCGCCGTGGGGGCAAGAAGGGGTGAAACACCCAAAATTAAAATCAAAAGAGAGAATACTTTAGCGCTGTCTTTAGGAGAGAAGAAGTCTCGAACCATCGCAATTGAAGAGACGTTGGCGACACAGCCTCCAAGGGCTTGAAGAAAGCGGAAGAATACCAAAGTTTCAACTGAATGAGTCGTTAAGCAGCCCAGAGTCGCAAAAAGGTAAATGCCTATCCCCACATAAAGGGGCTTCTTTCTGCCGAAGCGATCTAGCAGGGGGCCATAAAAAAGCTGTCCCACCGCTAAGCCAATAAAGTAACTAGATAGTGACAATGAAACTTCAGAGACGGAAGAGTGAAAATCTTGGGCTATTTTTGGAAAGGCCGGAAGATACATATCAATGGAAAAGGGACTCAAGGCCGTTAGCGACCCAAGAATTAGAATAAGCGAAGTCTGAGATGGTTTTTTTGAACTCAAGGTGTCCTCGATCTTAGCGCAAGGCTAAGGAACTCAATATGTAACTATGATTAGCACATTTAAGTGCTGTGTCAAGAGGTTCTCGGTCAAGATTGGATTGAGACGGGTCCCTAGTAACCTAAGATATCAACGTAAGTTGTGCCGGTCGCAAGCGCCGATGAAGGCTTGGCTCTTTGACCTTTGATTAGGATTTTACCGCTAGTAAAGAGCTCTTTAAATTCAGCACGTGAAATTTCTTTGAGTTTAGCATTGTCGTTTTGTTCTCTCAGCGCTTTTAGAAGAACGTTATCCATTCTTTTTTCAGATCGAGGAAGATCCAAAATAATACGGAAAGATTTAGATGGGCGCGCTGGGATATTGTCAGACATTGGGGACTCCGCCGAAGTGGGCTTTTAAGAAGTCGGGAGTCTGTCATTTTAGGAATCTGCTGTCCAGCATTCGCTTCTGCCAGGGGGGATTTCCTATAAGTTATTCAGCATTTTTTCTGGGACATTCTGGGAGTGACCCCTCATATTTGGATCTGAAGACTGCCGTAATGGCTTTGGCGGCATTTTCGGTCTAGTAATTTTTAAACTGGCTTTAGGTGTATCTATTGTCCCTAAACGGTGGTCTATTGAAAGAACGGGCTGATTCTAGCCATGACACGTGCAGAAGATTTCTGTTTACCTAGTTTTCCTTTCGTTTTTTTAGAGCTTTTTGATCTTACTTTATTTGTTGTTACGGGACTCCGACCTTGTGATCGTTCCTAAATATTTCAGAAAAGGAGTAGGTATGAGTGCTCAAGTTGTTTCCTTTAATTGCATTCTGAAAGATAAAACTGGCAAAGTTATTAGCACGACATTCAATCGCGAGGTCATGACCTCTCTCGAAGGCAATGGAGTAATGCTCAGTGGTTTGGCTGAGGGTTTGCAAAACTTAAAGCAAGGCGAGAAAAGACGTTTGAATCTTCCTGCGGAAAAAGCTTATGGATTTTATGATCCGCAAAAGGTCATTTTATTCCCACGCTCGAAGCTGCCCAAGGGTTCTTTATTACGAGTCGGAGAGACCGTAATTATTGTTTCAAAAAAAGGTTTTAAAAAGAGCTATCGAGTTCAAGAAATACACTCGAACTTCGTCAGCTTGGATGGCAACCACCCACTTGCAGGACAGGATCTGATTTTTGAAATTGAAGCTATTTCCGCTCGTGAAGCAACGCCAGAGGAAATCAGTGAATCAGCAAACTTACTTTCGACCCAGTATCTTCATTAACACTTGATTCTTGTGCCATAACTTTGAAGTTGATGGAGTTTGTGATACAACCCCTGCATGAAACTTCAGACGTCCACTTTGCATGTAGGTAAATTTCAAGACATGGAGATCGCTCCAGTTTTGCTATCTGCTCTTGAGAAAATGAAAATCACCCGGCCCACGGCGATTCAGAGCCAAGCGATTCCGGTCAGCTTGGATGGATCCGATATTATTGCGATTGCTCAAACAGGCAGCGGTAAGACTTTGGCTTATGCTCTTTCCCTATTGACGACACTGAATAAAAAACCGGCAGCGCGTGCGTTGATCTTGGCGCCAAGTCGCGAAATGGCTCAGCAGATTTATAAAGTTTTTCTGGAACTTTGTGCAGAGATGCCCGTTTCTGTTTGCTTAGCTATTGGTGGTACGACGGGTTCTAAGCAAAGTAATCAGTTAAAAAAGAATCCACGTTTGATTATTGCGACACCGGGACGAATGAATGATCACTTGCAAACGAATAAGTTGCTTTTGCAAGGCGTGGAGATTGTTGTTATTGACGAAGCAGATCGCATGTTGGACATGGGTTTTGCGCCTCAGTTGCAAAGTATTCAGAATACTTTGCGTGGTGCTCGTCAGACATTGATGTTCTCTGCAAGCTTTGGGCATAACGTTGAAGGTATTGCTCAACTATTCTTGCATCCTAAAGCCTATATGATCCGCTCTGAAAAAGCGGAAGCTCCGGTTTCGAGCTTGCAACAAAAGGTTTTATTTTTGGATAGAAAGATGAAACATGATCGTCTGCTTGATGAACTCAATGCAACTAAGGACGGCGTGATTGTTTTTACGGGAAGTCAGGAAAGCTGCGAGGACGTAGGAAGCTATTTGAAAGAGTATGGATTCTCGACGGATCTTATCCATGGGGGACTTACTCAGGGTCAAAGAAACCGCGTTGTTCGAGAGTTCCGTGATGGAGAAATTCGTATTGTGGTGGCGACGGACTTGCTAGCGAGGGGGCTCGATGTTCCCCACGTCAATCATGTAGTTAATTTTGATTTGCCATTTCAAGCGGAAGATTTTCTTCATCGCATTGGGCGCACCGCTCGTGCGGGCCGCAATGGGCATGCGATTACTTTTGTAACGCCGTCAGATACTCGCATGTACAATAAAATTAAGCCCTATTTGCAAGGGGCTGAAGAGATAAAATTGGATCCCAGTTTTAAATTCATTGATCGTTCAAAAAAATTCGAATCCCGCGATAAAAAAGAAGGTCCTAAAAAATTTGATGGAAATAAATCTGTTTCTTCTCATCAAAGAAGATCTTTTTCAAAGTCTGCGGGAAGGTCTTCTCAGGGGAAAAAAAGATTTAGTAAAAGAAATAAATAAGGGCGCCGTGTGCGCCCTTATTTTTAAGTTAATTTCTTCAGATCGTCTTTGCTAAACCCATTCAGTTCAGAGTGTCGACCGTCTTTAATCTTTTGAACCCAATCTGGATCCGAAAGAAGAGCACGTCCCACAGCAATCAAATCAAACTCACCCTTATCAAAGCGAGTCATAAGATCCTCAAGGCCACGTGCTTCGGAACCTTCACCTTTGAACGCTCCAATGAATTCCCCAGAAAGACCGACAGAACCCACGGAGATTGTCGGTTTGCCGGTGATCTTCTTAGCCCAGCCTGCGAAGTTCAACTCAGATCCTTCAAATTCAGGCTCCCAGAAGCGACGTTGAGAGCAGTGGAAAATATCCACGCCAGCATCCGTCAAAGGATGAAGCCAGGCTTCCATTTCCTTCGGTGATTGAGTCAGCTTGAAACTATAAGCTTCGGGTTTCCATTGTGATAAGCGCAAGATGACAGGATAGTCGTCACCCACGGCTTTGCGTACTGCTTTGATTGTCTCTACGGCAAAGCGGTTTCTTTCGGCCAATGTTTTCCCGCCATAGCCATCCGTGCGAGTGTTGGTGACGTCCCAAAGAAATTGATCAATTAAATATCCGTGGGCCCCGTGAATTTCGACGGCGTCAAAGCCCAGGCGTTTCGAATCTGCGGCGGCTTGAGCATAGGCTTGAATGGTGTCTTCGATATCTTTTGTTGTCATGGCGACACCATTTGCTGTGCCGTTGCCACAGTTTGCTGAAGGACCCTCAAAAGGCTTCGCAGGAACCCAACCGGAACGACTGTTTGGTTGAACACCCATATGCCAAATTTGCGGAGCCATCACTCCGCCGGATTGATGAACGGCTTCAATCACTTGCTTCCATCCATGAAGAGCTTCACCACCGTAGAAATGTGGAATATTTTTTTCGTTAGAAGAAGAGGCTCTGTTAATGACGGTTCCTTCGGAAAGAATCAAACCGACATTTCCCGCGGCACGTCTTTGATAGTAGGCCGCTACATCTGGAGTTGGAATTCCATCTGGCGAAAACGCCCTTGTCATAGGCGCCATAACAAAACGATTTTTAAGTTTAAGAGATTTTAGCTGGAATGGTTTAAAAAGATTTTCGATTCCCATAAGTCCTCCGCAATGATGCTACGACAATAGGATATGGTAGACGGACTTTATAAAAAGTCTGTGTGTTTTTGTTTTTTGGCTTCCGGAGCTGGCCCAGAGCTAGTCCAAAGGAGGATTTTTTCTTTAAGGGATTCTATATGCTCAAGAGGGCGTAGTATTTCTCACGTGTGCTGGCGATTAAAAATTAAAAGAAGAGAGTGAACGATCCAGAAAGTTCATGCAAAAGATAATAGTTATAAAGCACTCCCAGCATAATGTTATTGGAGGCTGAGTACTGAATTCCGCCAAAGTAATCATCTTTGATTTGTTTGTATTCTAGTTGTTGAGTGTCGAAGTTGTAGTAAGGGCGAGGCGAGTCCTCAATACGTTTCGAAGCGGTGATAATAAAACGACGCACCATTAGACTTGCCGTAAATAGACTGACGGAAGATTCATAGGGCTCTTGCACACGCAAGTTAGAATAATCGAGAATCAGTGAGCTTAAAAATAGACCCACATTGTAAGTATGAACCTGGTACTTAATCGGCGGAGAAGAATCACTGCCACCATAATTTTGATCTAACTTGGTCTCATCATCGTAAATTGAATATCCAAAATAAAACGGTCCAAGGACTCCGCTCAATCCTCCTCCGGGGCTGACATGATTGGTGAGTTTATTGTATTTACCCATCACGCCAAGCTTTAAAGAATAACGACCTAAGCCAGATCCATTCTTTTCGAAAAGACTGAAGGCCGTCGCCAAGGTGATTTTTTGATTAGGGTATTTCTCTTGGTTTTCTTTTCTTTTAAGAAGGTTCGAGTCGGTTTCAAATCCGGGTGGTCCAAAAAAAGTTTCTTCGCTGTTAGACGGTGAGATAGCTGCTCCAACTCGGCCCAATCCTTTCACGAGGGCAAAATCTGGAGTGTCCTTGAAAACAAGAGCTTCGATACCGAAACCTTTTTCCGTCGGCACTGCGGAAGGATTGATTTTTACCTGACTGCCTGCGGATGGATTTCCAGAATAGCCACCCGCGAAACTGGAGCCGCACTCTTCGACAATATAGCATTTCAGCTCGCCAAAGGCAGCGGCTGCTGATGGAAGGCAGCTCACTGCTAAAAAGACGGCCAAGAAGACCGAGAAAGCGCTGTTAAATATGAAGAATTGAACTTTTCCAGAAATTGAACTCACCGCGATAGATTATCTTAAGAATTGGAAAGCCGCTATGATTCGTATGACTTTTTGATTAATATTCTTTCCATCAGCAAACGAGGATTGAAATGGAAAAGATCTGTTTAGTGACGGGAGCGACCTCAGGCATTGGCAAAGAGACAGCCTTGGGTCTTGCTCGAATGGGCGCTAACGTGACCATCGTCGGTCGCAATCCTCAAATCACTGTAGAGACTGTGGCGTGGCTCAAGAAAGAAAGCGCGAACGAGCAAATTCATTTTCTTCTGGCGGACCTGTCATCCCTTGAGCAAGTACGAAGAGTGGCAAAAGAGTTTAAAGAAAAACACCCTAGATTAGATATTCTTGTGAACAACGCCGGAGCTATTTTTTTGCATAAAGAAACTAGCTCCGAAGGATTTGAAAAAACCTGGGCCTTGAATGTTCTTTCGCCTTTTTTGTTAACTCTAGGACTGCTGGACCATCTGAAGGCCAGTAAGGCTTCCAGAATTGTCAACGTAGCTTCAAAGCTGCATGCAAATGGCAAGATTGATTTTGAAAATTTGCAGGGAGAGAAATCCTACAAAGGCACCACGGCTTATAACGATTCGAAATTAGCCGTGATTCTTTGGACAAATGCTTTAGCGCGCAGACTACACGGGACCACGGTCACGGTGAATTCCCTTCATCCTGGGGTTGTCGCTACAGGTATTGCTTCAAATACCAAAGGCCCTTTGAAATTCTTCGTTGAGTTGGGACGCTTCTTTGTGAACCCATTCCTGCTTTCACCCGCGGAGGGAGCAAAAACCTCGCTTTATGCTGCAACTTCAGAAAAGCTGGAGGGCGTGACGGGGAAATATTTTGATAATAGTGCGGTGGTAGAGTCTTCACCTTTAAGCCACGATATCAATCTGCAAGAGCGCGTCTGGGATGTCAGTTTGGCGCTGACCACTAATAAATAGATTTTAGGTTTTCATGTACAAACTTCGTCCTTATCAACAAGAGGCGGTCAGTGCGACGCTTAAACATTTCCGGGAAGAAAAATCACCGGCAGTGATTGTTTTGCCCACCGGAGCAGGAAAAAGTTTGGTGATTGCAGAGTTAGCTCGTCTTGCCAAGGGACGAGTTTTGGTGTTAGCCCATGTCAGAGAGCTCGTAGAACAAAACCATGCTAAGTACATCACCTTTGGGCTTGAAGCTGGAATTTACTCTGCGGGTTTAAATAGAAAAGAAGCAGATCAAAAAGTTATCTTTGGAAGTATTCAGTCCATTGCCAGAGCTTCGGATGAGTTCTTCCAGAGTTTTTCTTTGTTAGTAATTGATGAATGTCACCGGGTTTCTGTGGATGGCGATACTCAATATTTTCAAGTGATTTCAAAACTTCAGAAAACCAATCCTGATTTGTGTATTCTGGGATTGACTGCAACCCCTTATAGATTGGGGCTTGGTTGGATCTATCAGTTCAACAGTCATAAAAAAATATTGCAGACTTCAGCGGATCGCTTCTTTAAGAAGTGCATCTTTGAGCTGTCCATTCGCTTTATGATTAAGAATCAGTTCTTAACTCCACCGATTAAGATTGATTCCCCGGTGGCCTGTTATGACTTCTCAAGCTTAAAACTGAATGGAAGCAGCTTTGTTACCGCTCAGGTTGAAGCCCTTTTGAAAGACCAAAAGCGTATCACTCCTTTGATTATCAAAAATATTATTGAGATGTCAGAGGAACGCAAAGGCGTGATGATTTTCACAAGTTCCGTGAATCACGCAATAGAAATTATGAAATGTCTTCCACCCTATGTATCGGCTTTGGTCGTCGGGGACACTGCTGGAGACGAGCGCGAAGAGATCATTGAGGCCTTCAAAGAGCAAAAACTAAAGTACTTGGTCAATGTTTCTGTGTTGACGACGGGATTTGATGCCCCCCATGTAGATGTGATTGCAATTCTTCGTCCGACAGAGTCCGTGAGTTTGTATCAACAAATCATCGGCCGTGGTCTGCGTTTAAGCCCTGGAAAGACAGACTGTCTGATTTTAGACTATACCGGGCAGGGTCATGATTTATTTTCTCCAGAAATTGGACAGAACAAGCCCGCCAGTGAATCGGTTATCGTGGAAGTAACATGTCCATCATGTGGTGGCATCAATAACTTCTGGGGGCTGGTTGATCATGATGGCAATATGACCGAGCATTTTGGAAGAAAGTGCAAAGGGGCTTTCGAAGATTCGATCAGTCACGAGGTGCAAGAGTGTGGATTTCGCTTTCGCTTTAAAAGATGCGACAAGTGCGGAGAAGAAAATGATATCGCCGCCAGAAGCTGTAGTTCCTGTGAGCACTTGTTAGTCGATAACGACAAAAAGCTTAAAGAAGCCATGTCGTTGAAAGATGCGCATGTCATGCGAGTAGAAAGTATGAGTTTTGAAAGCGGCTTTGATAAAAAAGGCAATCCTCGCTTGGAAGTAAAGTACTATGACGTCGATGCGCAAGCCTTGACGGAATATTTTTATTTAAACTCACCCGAAGACTGCCATGCTTTCTATTTTAATTTTATACGCATGCACAATCGTCTGCCTGAAAAGAAAATCTTCATTCGCAATGTAGATGACGTTTTAAAGAACGTGATTGCTTTTAGAAAACCGATGTTTGTCGTCGCTAGAAAGCAAAAATATTTCTGGGCGATTCGTGAAAAGATCTTTAACGATTAAAATCACTGAACTTGCAGGGTCACTTTCTCTTCACCTTTACTGATAATTTGCAATTGCTTGGCTGCTGCATAAGACAGATCAATAATGCGGTCGCTATGATAAGGCCCGCGGTCATTAATTCTTACAATGACAGAGCGGCCTGAGGAAAGGCTTGTCACCTTCACATGTTTTCCAAACGGCAAGGTGCGATGTGCTGCCGTCATGGCAAACATGTTGTAGCGTTCTCCGCTTGCAGTCTGACGTCCATTGAATTGTTTTCCGTACCAAGAGGCCATACCAGTTTCTGATCCTGGTTTTGAGCGAAACGTCGAACATGCGCTCATAAAGATGGAAGTAGATAAAAGAAATAAAAGTGCTGCGGACCGCATAGGTCACTATCAACCGAAACGGTTTTCTATTCGAGTCTAGGACTGGAATCTGGCCCTTGGATAGGGCCTAACTTAATTGATCAGTTTCTTACAAATTTTGACGAATGCAAAACCACACAGAATAATGCTTTGAAGAATAAGAATACTTCCGCTGTAAGCGAAAGCTTCCAAGATTCCTTTTTGCCAGAACAAGGCCTGTGCTAGTCGAACTCCATGAATTAAAGGAAAGAACTCCGCAACAATTCTTACAGGAGTTGCCATCTGTTCGATCGGGAAGAAAATTCCAGAAAGGAAATACAAAGGAGCGATGATAAATGAATAAACGGTTTGGAACTGATTGATGTTATGAACCAAAGCGGTGGCAAGAAGACCCATCGCTCCGCAGGGGACCGCAACTAAGAAGCCGACAATGGCCAATGTAGGAATCAACCACGGATTCACCATTAAACCAAAAAGAGCCAAAACGATGGCGACTCCCACCGCCATGATAGCGCCTTTAAGTCCAACCCAGATCAACTCGCCGAAAACCACTTCTTTGACTCCAATCGGAGTGGTGAGCATCGCCTTGAAAACATTTTCGAATGTCATACGAACATAAAAACCGTAACTGCTTTCAAAGAATGAAGTGAACAGAGCTGTTGCGACGGTCAAGCCGGGAGCGAGATATTGCATATAGCTCATGCCTTCGACATTGGTAAGATAAGAGCCCAGTCCTAGTCCCAATGAAACCAGAATCAAAGCCGGATCGGCTACTGTTGGAGAAATATTGGCAATCAAATCTTTTTTGTAAACGAGCCAATTTCTTTGCGTAATATGAAAGAAAAGACGAAGTGATTCAAGCATCGGCAGCAAGCTCCTGTCCGGTCAATTTTAAAAAGACATCTTCCAAGTTTGAAGGTCTGATCTGTAACGGCGTTAATCCATGATCGGTATGAAAAGTGACAAGATCACCCAGCACATTGGCTCTAAGATAAACTCCTGAAGCGTCTTCATGTCTGTGGAGATCGCGGCGATGACTGATCAGTTGTTCGATTTTCTCTTTGTCGTTCAATCCGAAGATAGCTACATAGCCCGGAGTATTTTGATTGATCATGGCCTGGGGAGTTCCTTCAGCCACGACTTTTCCTTTGTTCAAAATCACCAGCTTATTACAAAGCACTTCAGCTTCATGCATGTAGTGGGTTGTTAGAACGATGGTGGTTCCCGCTTGATGAAGTTCTTTGACCTTACCCCAAAGAAGATGGCGAACCGCGGGATCTAATCCTGTGGTCGGCTCATCAAGAATAAGCAATTCAGGTTTTCCCAGCAAAGCTCTGACAAAGACTAGACGCCTTTTCATCCCTCCAGATAGAGTTTGAATGCGCGCATCTTTTTTGTGCGACAGATTCATATACTCGAGAAGATCTTCCACTCGTTTCTTGCGTTCACTTTTAGGAACACCAATGAAAGAACAATAGATCATCATATTTTCTAGTACAGTGAGGCTTTCATCCAAAGCATTATCTTGAGTCACCACGCCCAGACGTTTTTTGATTTCCCGACTTTGTTTTTGCGGATCCAAGCCAAAGACAGAAAGGGATCCGGAAGTTCTTTGTACGGTTCCATAGGTCATGCTGATAAAAGTAGATTTACCCGCGCCATTAGGTCCAAGAAGTCCGAAGCAGTCTCCCTGTTTGATTTCGAGATCAAGTTCATTCACGGCATGGAAATCGCCAAACGATTTAACCAAAGATTTTGCAATAATCACGAAGAGTCCCTTCTTGCAGCTGCAGCTAGAATACGGGACTTTCTGAATTTGTGAATCAGAATTTTTTTACTTCACGGTTGTTTCAATTTTCACGTTGCTCTCAAGCAAACGATGAATAGGACATCTTTCAAGGATTTCGGAAAGGCGTTTGCGTTGTTCCTCAGTCATATCACCGCGATAAGAAACCTCTCGGCTGATGCGAGTTTCCGCACCTTCCGAGAGGATTTTAACAACTACGTCTGTCGATTCCAGTTTTAGACCTTTGCGTTGCGCGTATAATTGCGCAGTCAGAATGGTACAGGCGGTCAGGGCTGCTTCAAGAAGTTCGTGAGGATCGGGTCCTTCATCATGTCCACCCAGTTTTTCATCTATGCCAGATAAAAACTTGTGTTCGCGAACTTGTAGCTCTGCAACGAATCCTTCTTTTCTATAGCCCTGTACCATTTGTGAACTCCAATCGTTCTAAACTTTGTTATGGCAAATCGAAGAGAATGAACTCGGCGCCTTCGCTCCATGACAAGTTAAGAGCTTCCACACCTTGAATTCCAGCACCGTCGCCGGAAGTCAGTTTGGTTCCTTCAACTGTAACGTCTCCGCGCACAACTTGAACCCACAAATTTCTGTGAGTGTAAGTTTTCAGTTTCTTTTCTCCGGCCATTTGGGCTTTTGCCACATACATATCCACATCTTGGTTGATGGTGATTGAACCATTTTTACCAGATTTTGATGCAACCAAAATTAAGTCGCTGCATCCAAAATCGTTTGCGAATGATTTTTGATCGTAGCCAGGTTTCACTCCTGTTTTATCTGGCATAATCCAAATTTGCAGAAAGTGCGTGGTTTTATCCTTCAGATGATTTTGCTCTGAATGTCTTACGCCAGTGCCGGCGCTCATTCTTTGCACTTCACCAGGTTTGATAATCGCTGTCGTACCCATGGAGTCTTTGTGTTCCAATGCGCCTTCGATAACATAAGAAATGATTTCCATATCACGATGACCGTGAGTATCGAAGCCGGTGCCGCCATCAATGCGATCTTCATTGATAACTCTGAGGGCGCTAAAGCCCATGAATTTTGGATCATAATAGTCGGCGAATGAAAAAGTGTGTTGAGAGTTCAACCATCCGTGTTGGGCTAGACCTCTTTCTGCTGATTTTCTAACTGTGATCACAACTATCTCCTTAGGGGCCTTTCGAAAGGCTTGTTTGTTAAGTTCGAAATCAGAATAACCCCGTATCTTGATAATTAATAATACTCATTTTTTATTAACATGATATGATTTTAGTATCATCTTGGAGCTTAAAATGAATTTAGAGCAGTTAGAGGCCATAAACGCCATTGTTGAAAAGGGCAGCTTCCGAGCGGCAGCTGAGCACCTTAATAGGTCTCAACCGTCCCTCAGTACCAGCATCAAAAATCTTGAAGAGGAGTTTGGAATTCTTATTTTCGATCGTGAAGAATATCGTCCGAAGCTGACGGAGGTGGGAGCAGTTTTTTTGAATGCCTCGAAAGCGGCTCTCGATGCTGCTCATTACGTTTCAAGAATTGGCGTCGAGCTTGGAAGAAATAAAGCGGAAACTAAATTGCGAATTTCCGTGGACCCCTTAGTATCCATTGAAGCGATCGAATTAATCGCCCAAGAGTGTGCGCGGTCGGTGGTGCCGGTCAATCTCATCATTGATAAATCAATTCTGAAAGGAAGTTATCAAGGCTTGCTTTCCGGGGAAGTTGATTTGGCTTTAGCACCAAGTCCTCAGCACGGAGAGAAAATTGAAAAAATTGTGATCGATAAAGTAGCTTTGGTAGGCGTGGTTTCTAGAAAGCTCCTTCAAGAAAAAAATCGTCCAACAGAAGAGACCCTAAAGAAGCACGCGCAGATCCTGGTCTATGATAAGAATATTGATGAGGAGCCCAATGATCGTTTGCCGAAGGCTTTGCATGAAGGCGGAGGTCCGAAGATTTTTGTTCCAGATCACTTTACCAAATTGCGTTTGATTGAAGGTGGTCTTGGCTGGGGCAGAATATCGAAGGCAGAGTTCGAAGCAAGCAAAGGACTGGTCTTAATAGAGGAAAAACTGTGTGAATCATTTGAATTGGAACTTTGCATTCTGCGACCGAAGCATCGGCCCATTGGACCCATTGCTCGATTGATCTGGAACGTTTTCGAACAAAGACATCAGCAGAAAAAGTAAACGCTCAAACTTTTGACATTTTCTCTGCGGGGGAGCAAATTTAGGGAAGTTTACTTAAGGAAGTGCAAATGACCGCTCAGGCTAAACCCGCAACAGCACGGGGATTCACGTCATATCAGAAATTTGTCGTCGCTATTTTGTCGTTTCTGCAGTTTACGATCATCTTAGACTTTATGATCATGTCCCCGCTAGGGGCGATTATGATGCCCGCCTTAAAGATGACTCCGTCGCAGTTTGGTCTCGTCGTTTCGGCTTATGCATTCAGCGCCGGAAGTTCGGGACTTCTTGCTGCAGGTTTTGCGGATCGTTTTGATCGCAAGAAGTTGTTGTTGTTTTTCTATACGGGCTTTTTGATTGGAACCTTGTTGTGTGGTCTTGCCCCAACCTTTGAATTTATGTTGGCAGCCCGTATGGTGACGGGGATTTTTGGTGGAGTTATCGGCTCCATCGTTTTTGCAATTATCACGGATTTATTTTCCTTTGAGCTGCGTGGCCGTGTGATGGGCTTTGTGCAAACGTCATTCGCGGCAAGTCAGATTTTGGGAATTCCCGCGGGCTTGTTTTTTTCAAATCTATGGGGCTGGCATGCGCCGTTCTTTATGATTGTTGGCGTGAGCTCTGTGGTCGGGATTGTTATTTGGAAAAAGTTAAAGCCCATTGACGAGCATCTTAAATTACAAACGAAGCAAAGCGCATTCACTCATATGAAGAAGACTTTGACGACACCAAAATATCTTTTGGCGTTCAGTGCGACAGCATTGCTATCAATTGGTGGATTTATGTTGATGCCGTTCGGAAGCAATTTCACGGTGCATAACTTGGGAATTGAAATCGAGAAGTTGCCATTGATTTACTTGATCACGGGAATCTGCGCGATCTTTATGGGCCCATTGGTGGGACGAGCCAGCGACCGCTTTGGTAAGTTCAATATTTTCATTTTCGGTACTATGGTGTCCATGGTGACGGTGGTGGTTTATACAAATCTTGGGGTCACACCGCTCAGCATGGTTATTCTTGTAAATGCGGTTTTATTCGTGGGTATTTTCTCTCGCATGATTCCGTCACAAGCGTTGATGTCAGCCATCCCATCTGCTGATAGCCGTGGTTCTTTCATGTCGATCAGTTCTTCGTTACAACAAATTGCAGGGGGATTCGCCTCGGTTGTTGCGGGATTGATTGTTGTTCAAGAGCCAGGGGGCCGTCTTGAGCACTTTAATACCTTGGGGTACGTGATGCTTGGGACCGCCGCCATCAGTTTGATAATGATGTATTTCATCCACCGCATGGTGAATGAAATTAAGGCGTAAAATTATTGTCCTAGATAAAGTTGAACGCTGCGGCTGCGGATTTCATCGCACAGGCCCAAATAGGTGCTTCGGTGGCTTGGAATGCCTGGGACGTGACGAATAAAGCGAGACTAAGAATGAGTTTTTTCATGCCTTAGAATGATGCAAGCAGGATGCTAGAAATATCGGATTTAAATGAATTTTAAGGGCTTTTGAGACGGGAAATTGGCTTGGAGAGCCAATTTCGGCGAGGTTTGTCTACTCCCTGGGGCCGTGCCGAATTTTTAGACGCCCCTTTAGTAGGGCAGGCCCAGTAATTTGTCGAATTGCTATTTTTAAGTCTTCAGAATACATCTGGGTATATATGTTTTGGATTCTGAAAATCAGCGTCGTCTTTTCTATGATTCTAACGGCAGTTCTTTGCTTTCAGCTGTGGCCACACAGAAAGCTACTGCAATCTAAGATCCTTCTGATCAATATGTCGTTCTATTTCATTTGGTCTTTTTGGGTCGTACTGACTCTATTGACGGATGATCACGACCTCCGGATTATTTTTACCAAAGTTCGACAGGTGACGAACCCATTTATTACGACCACATGGGTGATGATGGCCTGTGTATTATTTTATAAGCCGATTTGGGTTCGCTATAAAAAATGGCTTTCTATTCTTTATGTTCTTCCAGTTATCACCTCGGTGGCGTCTCTTCTATCCATTTTTAAAGTCAACGGTGTGGAGCCATTATTAGCTCAGAACTTTCAAGAAATTCCTTCTGGAGCTGGACTGCTTGCATATCAAACGGGACCGTTGCTGAAGGTGCAGTTTCTTTATGGCAGCATTCTTATTTTTATTTTGTATTCCTGTTATGTATTAAATTTGTTTTCTAAAAATAAGCGTAACAGGCAATATGCCTTGTTTCTTTCTCTCGGAGGGGTCGCTCCCGTATTTCTAGAGTGGGGTGGACGTTATTATTTGGACAACACATTGCTTGTACAAATGAATGCAGGGATGTCGTGGACGTTGGTTCTTTTTGTCTATTACGGTGTTACTCGAATCGAATTTTTAAATATCAAAGCCTTTGCACAGCAAAGAGTTTTTGAGAATCTTCCCAATCCGGTTCTGACATTAACTCCGCGAATGGAAATTTGGGATGCTAATTTGGCGGCTAAGGAATTGTTCTCGATAGAGGATGAGAACATTGGCATGGAAGTATTGAGTGATGAAAGATTTGATTTCGTCGCAAGTTGTCCAGATAAAGTGAATCGACTTGGTAAAACCTATCAACTGTTAAAGCACGAGATTCCACTGCGCGGAACCGGCGAACAAGGAACAGTTCTTGTTTTAAGCGATGTCACTGAAATCAATGAGTTGAATGCCGAGATGGAGGCTCACAATAAAGTTTTGAAGGATCTCAACACTGAGATTTGGCGAATCACGAGTTTCAATCGTAAAGTTCAAACGATCTTGTCCCATGATATGACCGGAGTTCTGGGGAGCATTCACTCCCTTGCGAGGGCGGGGGGCGACAGTCACCCTCATATGCAAAAAATCCTGCAGGCGAATGCTTCGTCGATGGATCTTTTGAAAAATATTTTATCCTGGAGTCATGAGGAAGAGAATATCGACCTTGTTGAAGTCTCTAGATCTGTAGATAAGGCATTGTCTCAGCTGTCTTCTCAGATTCTTGATAAGAACATCAACGTTAATAATATTTCTTGTCAGAAGAATCTATTTATTCGTGGATCCTCTAACATGGTCGAGACCATACTAAGAAACGTGCTTTCTAATGCGATTAAATTCAGCTCTAGAGAGGGAGTGGTCTTTGTGTCCTTGGCAGAGGTGGATAATCATGTGGAAATAAAAATCTCCGACTTTGGAAGAGGCATGAGTCCAGAGGATATTGAAAGCATAATGACTAATAAGCCTATTAAGAGTGAGCGTAGTGAAGGCTATGGCGTTGGTTTGCGCTTTACGCTTGAGTTCGTCGAGCAACTGATGGGCCGTCTGCGTATTGAATCCGAACTGGGAAAGGGCACTGTGGTGGCATTGCATTTTCCTTTGTACAAGACTTGATGTGGCTTTTGTTTGACTGCACAGCCATATTTTCTGATATATTTTATATTGCAAAATATAAGAACGGAAATTGGTAATTAGAATGGCCACTTGTTTTATTGTTGATGATCATCCCTTTACGACAGAGGGAATTAAAGCGACAGTCTCTTTGTTAAAGGGGCAAATGACGTGTATTGGAGACGCATCGAACGTCGATGATGCTGTTACTAAGGTGTCGCAGTTGAAGCCAGATTTGATATTAGTGGATCATTTTATCAATGAAAAAACAGGATTGGACTTGATAGAGCTGCTGAAAGAGAAATTTTCTGCTTCTCGTTTCATTCTAGTCAGTCAGTTAGACAATAAAGCATTAGTTAAGAGATATTTAGAAAAAGGAGTGCGTGGACTGGTTTCGAAGACCAGTGCCCATGAAGAGCTTTCTAGAGCCATTTTAAGTCTAAGTGAAGACACTTATGTTTGCCCTTTCTATGAAAAGATTCTTCAGTCTCAGGACTCTTCAGACGCTTTGACTCCACGTGAAGTGGAAGTGGTTCGTTATATTGCCCAGGGAAAGACGAACAAGGAAATCGGTCAAAGCTTGCTTTGTTCAGAGTTCACGATCAAGTCACACAAAGCGAGCATCATGAGGAAGTTGAACTTTACAACCTCCGTTGAAATTGGTGTTTGGGCCCTCAAGAACAAAGTTGTTTAAGCAATTCGGCCTAGTCTTAATGGACTAAATTTCATAACGTATAACGGCGCTGTCTATTGTTTAGACAGACCATCTCAATATTACATGGTTTAGGATAGGGCTTGTTCTTTGCTGCATAAAGCAGCTGGAGGACTCTATGACGAAAATCATTCTTGGCCTATTGTTAACTTCATCGGTTGCAATGGCAGCAGAGACAAATTCTTCTTCAGACAATGTGGTTATGACCCAGTTCTTGGAGCAAGTGTTGAACTCCGTTGAACAGTCCGCCGTGGATTTGAATATTGACGGAATGACAATTGATTCCGAAGCCAAAGAGCCCGTTAAAACGGACAGTGTACGCCTCTCTGGCATGATCAGCTTCGGTAGCGATTGGCAGGTAGATTTAACCAGTCCTACTCCTGGCGAAAAGGAAAGCAGTTCTTTAAAGAAGATCAATCCAAAGCTCTTGGCTGATGCCAAAGACTTGAAGCTTGCGGTGGATCTTAAGATGCTTCCGGCTTCTGTGACCATTGATGCAAAATTTTTCTCTCGCTATGACAGCAAAGCAAAGAAATGGATTCCCCGTCCTTTGACCTTGAAAGTCGCAAATCAAATGAACATGGCTTTGATGACAATTCGTATTCATTCATTGAAAGCTTTAAAGAAGACAAATGATAAGAATCCAAACATTCAAGATGTCTCTGGATCTTGTGAGTCTGACAAAATTCTTTTGGATTTAACTACAGGACAAAATAAGCAAGTCCCAGTGGATTGTCAGTTCAGCGGAACAATGACTGAAAAAGGTTATAAAATTCACTTCAAATACGCGAATCATTAATTATGAAAATGAAACTGCTTCTTATGATTATAGCTATCGCTTTGGGTTCAGCGACCCAAAGTTTTGCAGAGGCCGCGGCCTCTCAGCCTGCACAGGTCACTGTTGGCGGGTTGGATGCATTTAGATATTGGATCGTAAAGAAAGTGGTTTTGGATATTGATAGTACTTTGAAAGAGCAAGGCATTGATTCTGTTATGTGCACCTTCCGGCAAGCAGAACCTGCAGCAGATTTTTCTTATCGCGGGGTCGGTCCATGCCTAGTGAAGGCATTTTTAAAATCCATGAAAACCGATAAGAGCGCAGGAGTGATCTATACTTGGATCAAAGATCGTCAAGGTCGCTTCCATCCTGTGGAAATCCAGTGGCGTCCACCTCTTGGGGGCTGGTCTCAGGTTATTAAAGAAGTTGTGGAAATGAAGTTAGAAAAACCTCTGTATTGGATTCGTGAGCACGTTTGGGGTTTAGACTCAGAAAAAATTCGCTACAAAGAATTTATCTTGGGAGATTTGAAAATCATTCTTCCTGAAGATCCTGAAGCTTTGGCAGCTTTGGCTGACAAGGGTGGAAGCTGGGCAAAGAACTATTTAAACAAAGTGGAATCCGTCAGTCTTTCTTTGAAAACCTCTGGGAATGAGCAAGGCAAAGTGATCTTCGCAGGAGACATGGTCTTAGCTCACAGGCCCTCAGAAGATGGAAATAGCCAGGTGGCGACGGTCCACTTGCGCACGAATATTAATGTCATGGTTTTAAAAAGACCGTTCTTCTTGCAAGCTAAAATGAGAACTTTGGGTTCCGGTGTCGATGTTCCCGCAGGGGAGGCATTGCCATGAGAGCCCTGTTGTTGATGTTTATATTGTTATTGCCGGGCTTGAGTCACGGAAAGTGCCTGGTGCCTGCGAATCAAATCGAAAGCATTTCAGAAAGAATCCAGTGGCAAGGTCCCAATGGTGAAGAACAGAACTCTGCCGTGATCCAAGGAAACTTATCGGGAACCATTTCTGATTCAGAAAGTGAAACTGCTGCTGAAGGCGATTATGAAGTCTTCATACGTCCAGATGAAAATGGCGTCTTTCAAGTTTTGCCAATTCCACTTTTTATGGTGGAGATGAAGAAGGGCCGTGATTCTGTATATCTGTGTGCACACTTTGATTCGAAGGACGAGTCTAAAACAGAAGTGCTTCTTTATTTTTTAAGAAATGATCGTATCAAGCCCATCGCGCCGAAGCCATTGCCGTTGATGGGGATTAAAGATATTTTTAAAAATCGTTTGCGCCGAACACCTTTAGTTTTAGTGGGAGCCCCTGTGGCTATTGCTGAAAAAATTCAAGAGATCATGGTGAACATTTTTGGTGATATCACTAAATTTGGTGTCGACCGGATCCGTATGACCAGTAAAGAAGTGCAAATCTACTCTGGCGGAGATCCCACTCAATTCGACTCTTATGTTTTTAAGTCGGTGGTTCCTTTCAAATAAGTTTTGTTTTTTTTACTTTTGCGTCTGTCTAGGCTTTTGACAGTCCTTGCCTCCTTTCGAGTTTAACGGACTTGATGGGTGGCGCATTCTTTGAAACATCGTCCCTGACTTCTGATTTATTGAACCTCTTCAGAGTTCAGGATGAGATATGAAAAGCCTTTTATTAGTTCTAATTTGTGCCTTTGGTCTTCACGCGAATGCGATGACGGCATCTGAGTTCACGACCGCCTTTGTACAGCAGACCAATGAAAATCTAAAACAAACCAATGCAGAAAGAGCAGCTTTGCAGAAAAAGCTTTATTGCACTCAGTTGAATCAGCGTCAGATCGCCTTGATTCAAGAAGTTGCAAGCATTCCGGATGTTACCGTAGAAGCCTTTGTTGCTCAGGTTGCAGATGGTTTGGGATGTTATGCTCCGTTCTGGGAAGATTGGGGTCACAAGAACAATCTTGCTGGCGTCTTATTCAACTCAAAAGCTTTTGCTTTAGATACTATTTTGATTCGCGAATCCATCGAAGCTTTCGCAGGTCGAGAGCCCAATGAATACGAATCTGTTTTAGAGCTTCTCGATTAAGAATTACTCAAAGCGCATCAGACGTTCTTTGCGTCGTTGCAGGGCTTTGTTGATTAGACCTTCTGTGTCTTCAAGAGGCACAGAGCGCTTAGCAGATTCTCCTAAGACATAGGTTAAACCAATCGCATATTCAAAGTTAGAATCTGCACGGTGTAAGGGACTTTGTCTATTTACTGAGTTTGAAAAGTCAGAGTAAGAAGCACCTAAATAAACCGTTAATTTTCTAGATGCGATTCTTTGAAAATACGAAATTTGATTTTCTAAAAATCCAGCGCTGGCATTGTAAGCGGGGCGATCAGCCGTGGCGCTTTGCTGAGGGACTTCAAAATAAGTGGCATTGAATTCCTGTGATGCGGTTGTGGCTTCCACCGTAAAGGTTCCGCTTAACAACAGGGGAGATGAAAAAACGCCGTTGAGTTCATGGTCCCAGCGATAAAGTGCCTGGGCATTGGCAATGCCGCCATTTTGACGAATATAAGTTCCGTCAATAGCCAGGGACGGAAATAAGGCGATTTTAAACTCCCAGCTATGATCAACGGAGTAAACTAACTGAGGACCGAGTTCGATCACCAGCGGAAGATTTTCCATTCCCTCACGAGTTCTGTTTTTTGAAGAATCAAGGGGCAAGCGACCGCCTCCAGAAAACTCCAAAGACCAATGACTGTCCTTTAATAGATAAGCCCGACCGCCATCTTGATCATCGGCTCGCAGAATTTCACCACGATATTGAAATGTAGGAAAAGGCAGAGTGAGTTCTGCATATTCATCTGAGGCGGGATATTGAGCATAGCGGGCATAACCGATGCCTAAGCCATATTCCCAAAGAGGTTTATCTTCTTCAGCGGCCCAGGCCGGGCCACTGACGGAAAATACGATGAGAATGAAAAGAAGAGATTTGCCCCACATGGATATGTATCGTAGCTACCCCAGTGAGTGTGTCACAAGTCATTTTTAGATAAACTGTACCTGATCTTGAGCGACGACTTCTCCGTTAACCTGAACAGTGTAAAAAATAGGGCAGGCTTTCGAAAGCATCGCAGCCGTTCCGCTGTATTGATGTGTCGAGCGTTTAGCAGCTTCGATGACTTGGGCTTTATCAATTGAGTTGCCATTAACAAAATAAGTTAAATCAATTCGTGAGAAAACTTTTGGATGCTTATCTGTCAGGGGTGCTTTCGCTTCGAGTTCGAAGCTATCGTAAGTGACTTGAAACTTAGCTAAGAGATCAATCACATCGGTTCCGGTGCAGGCACATAAAGCTGAAAGTAAAAGCTCTTTAGGAGTCGGACCTTGAGGTGTTGCGTCGGGAGCAGTGACGTCAATATCGCCGTGCATTCCTCTGACTTCAAATTGAAAATGATGGCCATCAATCTTTTTTACTCGAGCGCGCATAGTCTCACCTCACCTGGAATCGTATTTCAGCGAAGGACGACGACAATGGCAATGCAATTTCTAGCAGCGCTGAATTTCTTTATGTAGCTTGATAAAGCTTCTTGGTTTACGATTGTCCCATGGCAAAAAAATCTGCAAAACAAGTAACTGAGTCTGAAGTTGATTATTATCTTAATGATATCAAACAGCTCTTCAGTCTGCCGACTTCGAAGAAATATGATAAACTGCTGTTGAAGGAGTATCCCTTCGATAATCAATTGCTTCATGCAAGCCATCTCTATGGGGAAAGTCGTAAACTTTATTTGTCTTTAGGCGGGGTGTTCTCGCCAAAGCTATGTTCGACCATGCGCTCATTGAGTGCCCAGGATCTTTTTAAAGATGAGATAGAATACTCACCATCTTGGTCAGAAATTTTATGGTTTAAAGATCAATCGCATGATGTTGTTGATCCCTTGGCGGAGATCGAAGCCTTGGTGCGCTTCAACGAGATTTCTTTGTTCCACGAACAAAATCACAGAGTCATTTGGCGTTTGCTTCCGCCTGCTCCGACAGAGCAACGTGATGTCTGTCGCTATTTGAATTTTGCGGAAAGCCTGGTTGTGACTTTGGATCTCGCCCTTGGCGATGAGCTGGGTAAGCAGAATTCTCCGGTCTTTGAAAGCATGAAGGTGATCTATCGTTCAGGCGGAGAACACAAATGGCATAAGGAATCCAAAGAGACCTATCGAAGTTACTTACTGTCGCTTCTGTGCACGACTTATTATGCCTTGGAAATGATTAACAGCGAGGACATCTTAAAGGCAGTTGACTATATTTTCCCAGGTCAGAAGAAAATGAATAAAGACGCTGTTCAACGCGGTCTTGAGTTGAGTGAGCTTTTCACTAGAATTACGAATCCCCAATGGCAAGAACGTCATTGGAAATCAGCACAGACGAAGTTAGCAAAGATGCACAAAGGTTCTAAGGAAGACGCTCTTTATTTGCCCGAAGATCCCTTAGATCTAGAGGAAGAATTCCGCATTGCTTACCGCATTTTTGACTATTACGGTTTGTAGATCCGTGGTGGGGTCTTCTTTTTTGTTCTTGCCGTGATGCTCATCTTAAGGTGGGATATAGATAAAGGAGATCAATCAGAATGAAATCAAAAATGCCACTTATTGCTCGTATCTTACTTGGCTTTGTCTTTTTTGCTTTTGGATTAGCGGGGCTTTTAAATTTGTTGCCGATGCCAGCTGATTTGCCAGAACGTCTTACGACTTTCAATGCAGGTCTTGCAGCTTCGGGATACTTTATGCATCTCCTAAAGGCCACCGAAACGATCTGCGGTTTGTTTCTTTTGACAGGAGCTTTTGTTCCTTTGGCTCTTGTGGTGCTGGCGCCGATCGTGCTCAACATTATTCTTGTTCACGCATTCATGGCACCAAGTGGATTGCCTTTGGCGATTGTTTTGGGGTTGCTCTTGGCTTACCTTTCATTCTTCGCAAAGCCTTATTCTTCTGTGGTGAAACAGCTCTTTCATCGCAAATAAGGCTGTCCTTGGGCCCTCAGTTTGAAATCAGAAAGCCTCTCCCGTAAAGAGAGGCTTTTTTATGTCTAACTATGCAGAAATCACAGGCTTTTTAGCCTTTTTTAACTTTCTGGTACCACTCCTCAAGCCTTGCATGGTAAGTGCTGTCATTCGTTTCGTACCATTTTAGTGAGGTTTGCTTTGAAGTTTGAAAAATTCCACCTATCCGAAGACCTGTTACGCAACCTCAATGACAATGGTTTCTTCCGCACGACAGATATCCAATTCAAAGCAATTCCGTCGATTATGAAGGGTGAGGACGTTCTAGCCATCGCTCAAACGGGTACTGGAAAAACCGCTGCCTTTGCAATTCCAATCATCAACGGCATTCATAGCGGTAAAAGCAGCAAACGTGTTCTGGGCATTAAGTGTTTGGTCATGGTTCCGACTCGCGAGTTGGCACAACAGATCGGTGAGGTTTTCAACTCACTTTCTAAACACACCAAGGTAAAGGCTTTTGCTTTGTTCGGAGGCGTGGAGCAGGATGCTCAGATTAAGAAACTTCAAGATGGCATTGATATTTTAATTGCGACTCCTGGGCGTATGTTCGATTTGATCAGCCAAGGATTCGTGGACATCAGCCATATTGAAACCTTGGTTCTTGATGAGGCCGATCACATGTTGGATCTAGGCTTTATCGATGACATCGAAGCTATTAAGCGTAAGATGACTCGTCGTCATCAGACATTGTTTTTCTCTGCGACGATCAATCCTGAGATTAAGAAACTTGCATTCTCGCAAGTTCGTAGCAGCGCAATTCGTATTCAGGTTTCTCCGGAAGATCCGGTTTCAAAAAATGTTTCACACTTTGTGATGTTCGTAGAGATGGATGATAAGCGCTTCTTCTTGGCAGAGTACTTAAATCAAAATCCAGATGGTAAGTTTATTATCTTCGTACGCACACGCGTTCGTGCAGAGCGTGTTGCCAAGGCCATGGCTCGAGTGGAAATTCCTACTTTGACTATTCACGGAGAAAAAGACCAAACAGATCGCGCCGAGGTTATGAAGGCCTTCCGAACTGGTACTTGCAAGATCTTAATTGCGACGGACCTCAGTGCTCGCGGTATTGATATCCCTGATGTGACCCATGTGATTAACTACGATCTTCCTGAAAAGCCAGAAAACTATGTTCATCGTATCGGTCGTACGGGACGTGGTTTCAACAAGGGCATTGCGGTTTCGTTCTGTAGCCAAGAGGAAAAACCTCAGTTGACGGAAATCGAGACGTTGCTTACTAAAAAAATCGAAGTTATTAAAGTGAGTAAGTCGGATTACCAGATCATCGCGTCTCAACCCGACCAGGCCATTGATCAAAGTCTTCAAGATCTATTAAATAGTGAAGATAACTTTAAAAAATCTAAGCGCAAAAAGAAATAGTTTTTAGCCTTTTGAATGCTTTCGCTCGAGTTCTTTGAGCAGTCTTTGCTCCGAAGGCGAAAGCAGGTTGCGATCTTTCATAATCGCCAAGACCTTGTAGGCTGCTTTGAAGCCGGGCAAGGCGACTGTCTTTAAAGGTTTGCCAACCAGCATGTCGGGGACCAAGCAGGTTCCTGACGTCGCTAGAGTAAACTGATGACACATCTTCCAGCTATCAATCTGAACTTTCCCCAAAGACTGCTTCCTTTTATGCAGATGTTGCTTTAGCTGCAAAGTCTCTGGCCGTTCTGCTGTTGTAATAAGGGGACTTTCTAACTGTCCCGATTTTGAAAGCAAAGCGAACTGTCCTTGAAAAACGGTGCTGGATTGAAAATCAAAGGACCCGCCATCATCAATTAAAAATCCCAAGTTGATTTCGTTGTCGTTCACGAGTTGTCGAATTTTAGCAGAGGTTCCAATTTGAATTTCGATATCTTGTAAAGTACTTGGGAATGACTTTCCAAGTACAGGTAAAATCAAGAACTCTGCTAACGTGGAAGAGCAGCCAATCCGGAAATCTGTGTTCTCCATAGTTGTGGCGTTAAAAACTTCACTGACAAGATCTAAAGACTTTTTGGCTTTGTGATAAAAACTTCGTCCTTCATCAGTCAGTTCAAAAGCATTTTTCCGATGGTTGACTAAATCAAAACCAATGGAGCTTTCAAGACGCAGGATAGACTGACTGATGGCGGGACGTGAAACGTGGTTTTTATCCGCCGCTAAAGAAAAGCTTCCCAGTTCAACGGTATCAACAAAGTATTTTAAGGCATTGAGGTTCAGATTCTCAATTTTCATAGTAACTAAAAGTTACTTAATACATAAATAAATGTCATTTTTTATTATTTATAATTGATGGTATGAGACTAGCTCAAAGGAGATCTCTATGGGACAGATCGAAGTGGGAAAAATATATAAGCATTTCAAAGGAAAATCTTACAAGGTTCTACCGGTCGCGAAGTCCATTGAAACTTTAGAAGAGTTTGTGGTGTATGAGGCCCTTTATGACAACCCTCAAGGGCAAATTTGGGTGCGTCCTTTAAAGATGTTTGTTGAGCTTGTAGAGATTCAAGGTGCGAAAGTCCCAAGATTTGCGTTGATGTCACTATTGCTATTCGGATTTATGGCTTTTGTTCAACCCAGCTCTAGTTATGCTTTTGATGGAAATATCATTAGCTCAAGGACGTCTATAGAGTCTTGCTATGCGAGCGAAAAGCTGGTTCGGGAGGATTTAGAGCAGCAATGTAGTTTGCAAAGGATGAAGCTGGTGCAAATTTGGCTTTCGGAATGTTCAGACAGAGACGATGGCGGGTATATTATTTATTTTACAGTCGACGGAAAAGGTCGTTGTCAGTAGAGCTTAAATTTAAAACGGAGTCAGATGTCTGTCTCCGTTTTTAGCAATGCTAAGTTTGTTAAGCGAAGTCGCCATTTGTATAAACAACTTCATAGAGACCAGGCCTTGCTTGACCTCAACTTAACTTGAGGTCAAGAATTAAATATGATGGCGCGGAGACATGCAGTCCTTTGAAATATTTTAAGCCTCTACTGTTTGGAAATATCTTTTCAAGGACTCAAAAAGAGCATCGAAGGCTTTTGGATCGTTGAGGCCTTTGAGCATTCCATAAAATCCCTCATGGGCCATGACAACAAAGTGAGCAACTTGTCGAGTTCTCACATCGCTTTTAATGTATCCAGTCTTTTGCCCGCGCTTTAAATGTTTATCCATTTCATCAATCCAAAGGAGCAACGCAATTTGCAGGCGCTCGTGGAATCCCTTATCGATCGGAGCCATCTCTTGGACGAGATTGTTCAAAGGACAACCAAGTTTAAGATGTGCAGGAGGGGCTTCGCCAATTAAGATTTCAAGTTGCTTCAAAATTCCCTTCAAAGGATTTTCGTATTGTTCAAGGGGAGTGATCCAGCGATCAATGATCATGGGTTTGATAACATCATCAACTAAGGCATAACCAAGATCTAACTTGGTGGGAAAGTGATGGTAGAAGGCTCCTTTTGTTAAGGACGTTTTCTTTACAATGTCGTCTACGCTGACGCCCTGAAAGCCTTTTGAGAAGACTTCAAAAAAAGCGACATCCAGAATCTCTTTTCGGGATTTTTCAAGATCTCTGGTTTTTTTAACAGGGCTGGCCTTCTTTTTCATAAAACTACTGTAACAAAAACAGGCCCTATTGACAACATACTAAGTGGTATGTAAATCTTAGGGATACTAATAAGGAGTGCGCCAATGCTTAAAGTTGTGGGTTTAGTTGTTCTTGCTCTCGTCGTGTTATTTGTTGGCTATGTGGCTTCTCGTGATGGAAAATTTCATTATGAGCGCAGTGGGGTGATTAATGCCTCTGCAGAAAAAATCTTTCCATATCTTATCGATTTTCATTTAGGTCAGCAGTGGTCTCCTTATGAAAAAATGGATCCCAACATGAAAAGAAATTTTATTGGTACAGCTGGGCAACCTGGATCCATCATGGAATTTGACGGAAATAAAGACGTTGGAGCCGGAAAATTAGAGCTTCTTAAAGTGCAACCCAACGACCTAGTACAAATTAGACTGACCATGATTCGACCTTTTAAAGGAGAAAACCTGATCGAGTATAAGTTAACTCCAGAAGGTAGTGGAACTCGATTTACTTGGTCTATGTCAGGTGACGGTGGATTTATGGGAAAGCTAATGGCTGTTCTTATTGATTGTGAGAAAATGCTGGGTGATCAAATGACTTCTGGAATTAATAATTTAAAAGCAGTTGTTGAATCTCAAAAATAAATACTGAGGAGAGCGTATGCAGCTTACGGAAAACCCCGAGATCTCTAATTGGCCGGTGACTCATTATGTTTTTGTAGAAAAGCTGGGGCCTTTTCAAGAGACAGCGCAAAAAGCATGGCAGACCTTGCACGAAAATGTTGCTGAGATTGCAAAGCACAATAAAATTTCGGGCTTCCTAAGTCTGTATAAAGTGGAGCCCCAAATGCTTTATCGTGCTGGAGTAGCAGTAGATTCAAAGCCTGAAAGTTTGCCCGCCGGCCTTAAATACGAAAAATTCGAAGGCGGAAAATATGCGCGCTTCGTTTTGACAGGTCCCTATTCAAATCTGCCTGAAGCTTGCGGGCGCGTATTTGAAATTGTGGGACAAAGTAAAATGCCGGTTCGTGAAGACTTCTTCATTGAAAACTATGTCAATGATCCTAAGACTACGCCGGAAGATCGGTTGATCACGGAAATTCTTATTCCTACAAAATAGCTTCGAAACTGTTCCATTAGTATGGTGGTAAATGCGGGGATTTGATGAAAAGTTAAGATTTCACTGATGCTGCGTTCGGCACAATTGGTTTTGGCATAACAAAAGACTTTCATTTTCTTTCGGATTAGTAAAGCTGCGCTACAAAACCTAATGGGCCTGTTGAAAAATGGTCATTTTTCAACAGGCCCTAATCTTTTCGATTGGCCGGGCCATCAGCTTCGAACTGGCTTTACCGGGGTTTTCGGGGTTTTTGGCTACAAAAGCGTTATAAATTGACATTGCTATCGAGGGTGCCCTGTCAACGATAGCAAAATCTGCCTAGAACGGCATTCTTTGGGGTTTGTTGACCAGAGGAGAGAAGGTTGACTCCGTCCTTAATCAAGTCAGCCCAAAGACATAAAGCGCTCTCTGACCTTCGTTCTTAATTCCAAATTCGTATCCGCAGCTGGCAAGCCTATCCCATTGAAACAATTATTGCTGAGAAATTAAATCAGGACATAATCGTCTAGAATCTAGACAATCGATTTTGTAAAAAAAATCAAAAATATTTTTTAAAATTTAAAATTTAAATTGTGTGATAATTTTTCGTTTATTAATCCACTGGAGAATGACGTGAGAATTTTAATATTCGTCTTAAGTATTTTTTTAAGTATTGGCACGGCCAGTGCCAACTCCGAAAAGAAAATTGCCATGGTCTTCGACGGAGGAGGATTTGATACGGCAATGTTTCTCGGAATGCTTAAAGGCGTGGAAGACGCTGGTTTAAAGCCCAATGTTGTTATTGGAACTTGCGGTGGCTCGATCGCCGCCGCAATTACCCATGTAATTGAAAGACCCGATGAGCAATTAGAGTTTGTTAAATCGAAAGAGTTTTATAATTTGCTCACGTCAGTTAATTTTACAAAATATCGCTCTATTCCCAAAATGCTCATGTTAGTTCAAAATTTCTATCTTAAGTACACATGGCGTCGGATTATTCCTGATCTTTTTAACGACTATCTAATGAATGTTCCTTTGATCATTAATCTTGAAAATCTTGCTGTTGATTTTACCCCTCGGGATCATCAAACCGTCATAATTGCGGCAAAAATTCTTTATACTAAAGAACGGGTTGGACAGATTAGAAAAAAAGGAGAAAAACTTTTTCAACAAACAATTTTTACCGACAGTTTAACTGCTGAAGAATTAAAAGGCTTCATCGCCCCGGGTTCAAGATATAAAAATTCTTCAGTTGCTCCACAAGTGCAATTTATAACGGATGCCAATTTAAATGAAGCGGCACGTGCCTCTATTTCGGACGAATTTTATATGGCTCCCGGAGAATTTAAGGGCGATCGGTTTATTACGGGAGCTATTGATTTGTATCCTTTCGAACTTGCAAAAAGATTAGCTGATAAGGTCATTTTTATTCGTCAAGCGCCTTTTGATTTTATTGATCAAGGTGCAACGTCTGCCACTTTTAATTATAACGAGAACGACAGAAGTAATTACGTTTTTCATCAAAAGATAGATTATCTGATTGATGCGACTGATTATCCCTCCGCACTTGTTTTAGAGCCAGCACCAGACTTTCGATCAGGAAAAATGAAATCGAAAGTGCCCGCGCGCTATGAGGATTATCTAGAAATCGTAAAGAAACAATATGAGTATGGTCAAAAAAAGGCGACGGAAGCTGCAAAAAAATGGACGATCTAATTAAGATTCACGAATAAAGAAGCACTCAATGTCGCCAAGCGAACCTGCGACGTAAATTGATCAATTCCTCCGGCACACGCAGCTACAAGTGCCACGGCTACACTGAAGTTAATAAGCTTTTCGAGATTCATAAAAA